>JALRJN010000064.1 GCA_023261185.1 Porticoccus sp. | reverse complement strand
TTTAAAGCGTATAGGCTTTCAGGTGAATGGTTTAAGCCAGCAAAAGCTATATTTGATAAAATAAACAGCTTTAAAAAAGGAGCAAAATAACATGAGTATTATTGACCATCCGACTCTCATGCCGGCACCGGCAACGGTCATGGTCAGGTTGTGTGGCATCATCGGTTGGTGCTGGAAGCCGCGGCGGTTGCCAATCACCAGTGCGGCCACCAGTGCGCCGACACCGGCAGTGATGTGTACAACGGTACCGCCGGCAAAATCCAGCAGGCCCATTTCACCCAGCCAGCCGCCGCCCCAAACCCAGTGGGTGACGGGCGCATAGACCGCCAGCAACCAGATGCAGCTGAAAATCAGTACCGCAGAAAATCTCATGCGCTCGGCAAACGCACCGACGATCAGAGCCGGGGTGATAATAGCGAAAGTCATCTGGAACATGGCAAAGACAGATTCCGGAATGTCTCCCGACAGGGAGCCTTCCATCACATTGCCCAGCATGAAATTGCTCAGGTTGCCAATCCAGGCATTGGCTGAGCCGCCATCGCCAAAGGCAAGGCTGTAGCCACAGATCATCCAGATTAGCGATGCCGCGCAGGTAATGGCAAAGCACTGCATCAGCACCGACAGGGAGTTTTTAACCCGCACCAGCCCGGCATAAAACAGTGAAAGCCCGGGTATGGTCATAAACAGCACCAGTGCTGTGGCGGTAATGATCCAGGCGGTGTTTGCACCATTGAGTTCGTCGGCGTGGGCCATCAGTGGTGACAGCAACAGCAAAACCAGAGCCGCTCGAATCGATAAGAGAGTTTTCGTTATTGTCATAATGTTAATCCCGTTTTCTGCACCATAGGCAGTGCATACAAGACCCCCTCAGACCGGGGCGTTTGTTATTTTCAGCCTCTGTTGGGCGTGCGCCGTAAGTTTCTCAAAAGCTGTGACAGAAATCTAAAAAAATGACTATGATGTTCATCATTTTTAATGGTGCTCGGGTAATTCACGGTCATAGGGGCGGTTTCGCCGCCGGTCGCCCATGTGCAGACTAACGTGCCAGCTCCCTAAAGGGCATATACTAAAGACAGAGAAACCTGTCGGAAAAGATTGTCGCGGGCGGGATGCAAAGGTGGTTGCTGCAGCGATGGTAATCCGGCACAACGAGGAGATTTTGATCATGGCAAATGAAGAACTTCGCGACCAGCTGACTCAGTTACATGACGAGCTGGAAAAGGCCAAAAACATTTCCCGGGAAGAGCGGGATGTATTTGGAAACCTGATGTCCGATATGGTGAAAATTGCCCAGGGCAGTGAAATGCCCGAAGAGCATCATCTCACTCTGCGTGAAAAACTTGAGCAGAAAGAAAGTGAATTCGAAATCGATCACCCGCGCCTGGCTGGAGTGATTCGGCAGGTTCTGGATGCGCTGAATCGCATGGGCATCTGATAGGCAGTTGTGTAGCATGATGAAGTATCGCGCCATTGGTCTGCTGCTGGGTAGCAGTCTGTTGGTGGCTTGCGCCTCCCAGAGTCCCCCGGACGAACCCTACGTCGGCTGGGTGTGTGATGGACCCCGCAACAGCGACAACTGGTCCTGCGTTATGCAGGGCGAGAACGGCGATGAGGCAATAGCGGCTACACCTGCAAGTAGCACCGATTCAGCGGTCGAGCCGGAACAAGTTTCGACATCCGTAAAAGCGACACAGGTTGTCGGGTTGCCCAGCCGGGATTGGCGTGAACAGCTACCCAGCATGACGGCGACCCCGCTGCACCAGGAAGGGGCTCGGCCAACCGTGAAGCCGACAGCAAAGCGCTCGCCAAGGGTGGCAAAGCCCGTGTCAGAGGTTTGGTCGGAGCCGGAGAAACATAGTCCGTCCCAGCCAGTGGTGGTCAAGGCCATGGCCGAGCCCTTGCAGCCGGTGAAGGGAATAGATGTTTCCGGTGCCCGCTCAGGGTATACCCTGCAACTGGGTGCATTCGCCGATAACGATCAATTGCAGAGTTTTCTCTCAAGTCACAAGCTGGCGGATTTGCCGGTACATCGCTCCCAAACCTATAGCCGGAAGCAACTCTGGCAGGTTTTGACCTGGGGTGAATTTGCATCCCCGGAAGAGGCTCGTAGTGCCTGGCGCAAAATATCCGAGCGTTATCCCGGTATTGAGCCCTGGGTCAGATCAGTCAGCTCACTGGATAACACAGCCCAAGCTGCCGCAGAAGTGGATGGCTAAACAAGCCACAAATAAACCTGAAAAACTGACCGTCTATTTCGACGGGGCCTGCCCGACCTGTGTGCGCGACCGGGACAACTACCAGAAACTCAGTGGAAAAAATAACAATGTCTGCTGGGTGGATATCACCGGTGCAGATGACACGCTAAACGCTTTGGGTATTGATCCCCGCAAAGCGCTCACGGAGTTGCATGTGCAGGATGAACAGGGCAACATCAGTTCAGAAATTGATGCCTACCGTTTGTTGATGGCGCGGGCGACACTGCTCAAGCCTATCGGTTGGCTGATTGGCTTGCCGGTCATACGACCACTGGTCAGTCGAATGTATCGTTGGTGGGTGCACCGCCGACTAACCCGAGAAGGAAGAATTTGATGGCGTCAAATAGCCCGGTGACGGTGGGCAACCTTTTTTCAAATATCCCGGTCATCACCATGGATGAGTTGTTCGAGGATGTGATTGTCACCGACTTTACCCGCATTCAGCGCATTATCTCCCGCGGCCAGAGTTCCCCCGAGGGTTTCTGGTATGACCAGCCGGAAAATGAGCTGATTATCATCATGCAGGGGCGGGGTAAGCTGGAGTTCGACAACGGCGAATACATGACCATGGAAGTGGGTGACTATGTGGCCATTCCGGCCCACCGCAAGCACCGTGTGGCCTGGACTGACCCCGACACAGAAACCATCTGGCTGGCGGTTTTTTACTAAACCCGGCTAGCCCAGCAGGCGAGCGCCAAGCAACCAGCTGGCCATTGATCCCGCCGCCAGAAACCCGCCTGAATACAGCAGGGCTCCGCGCCGAAAACGGCTGCTGAGCTTTTCCTGTTCGGCGCTGCCAATAATGAACGGCAGCCCTTCGTGACGGGGTTTTGCCAGTTGGTGCTGCAGGGGTTGCCCCGATATTTCTGACTGTTGGCGTCGTGCTTCATCCAGAGCCGCCTCGCGGACAAGCTGCCATTCTCTCGCATCCAGTTGTCCATCGTTATTGTGATCAAATTTTTCCAGCAGTGCGGCGAAATCCCCTTTCCAGGTGCGCAAAATGTCACCCTGTATCTGTTCCGGGGTGAGACTGCGCTGGCCGGCACGGTCGCTGACGAAATCACCCAGGGCATAAATAGGGTCACCCTCCAATATCAGGTATTCCGTATAGCGGTAGCGGCCCGAAAAACCAATGGATGTCTTCAGGCCGAGAAAATTGTTCCGGTGTCGGGGCGGCACCAGCAAGCTGACGGGGCGGCGTGTACTGCCATACCAGACATGATGGTGTCGGCAGCTGATATCTGCGCCCTCGGGGTCAATTTCACAAACTCCAGTATTGTCGCGTAGGTTGAAAGGCTGTTGGTAGGCGTGCTTCTCCACGGTCACCCAGTGGCTGGATTTGCCGGAACGCTGGTATTTCTCAATGGTGTAACGCCACCAAACACAGGGTGAGCCGCTCAGCGGGGATGAAAGTGTGATGCCCCGGTTTTCGGCCACGCCGATCAGTTCCGTATAGCCCTGGCTGGCGGAGCGAATTTTCGATGTCGGCATATCCTCGATCAGACGCGCACGTTTGAACTGTCGATGCCCTTTTCTCAAGCTGAAAAGAGAAATGCCGGAGGTGACGGCTAGCCACAGGGCGAATTCTATCGACGGCATATGACGCACACAGTCGGCACAAAACAGGCTGGCCAGATCCATTCAGACTAAGCCCATGGGTTGGTATCCGTCACAGCGGTGTTAACAGAGACTGGTAGAGTGACGTGAAGGGCTTCAGGAATGAAACAGTCCCTTGATGTCCACATCGGTGGTTTCCTCATCACTGAATTCCAGCAACTCTTTCGGGCCAAACTTGAAAAAATTGGCCACCAGCACATCTGGAAACTGTTCAATGCGAGTGTTGTTCTGGTTGACCACGTCGTTATACAGCTCGCGGCGGTCGGCAATGCCGTTCTCCAGGTCTGAGATACGAGCTTGCAGGTGACGGAAGGAATCGTTGGCTTTCAGGTCGGGGTAGTTTTCCGCCAATGCAAACAACTGTCCCAGGCCTTTGCGTAGAGTGGTTTCTGCAACACCCAGTGCGGCAAGGTCGTTGTTGGAGGCGGCGTTGGAAACCATGTTGCGAGCACTGATGACGCGCTCCAGGGTAGCCTGCTCGTATTCCATATATTCCTTACAGGTGGCGACCAGCTTCGGCAGCTCCTCATGGCGTTGTTTGAGCAGAATATCAATGTTGGACCATGCCTGAGAAACACGGTGCTTCAGAGCCACCAGATTGTTGTAGAGGGTAATGATGTATCCGGCGACGAGTATCACCAGGCCCAGAAGAATAAAAATAAAAACAGTCATGGCGCGTCCCTGAAAAGATTCCGGTTTTCAGAATAGGTATTTTGCCTGAAGTGGGCAACTGTCTGGCGGGGAAACGCGCAGTGGATCACAGCTGCGGTTTCTATTTGGGCCCTGAAATTCCCGCACCACCGGTAGCGGCGGTGCGGGTAAAGACCATGATCAGCTTTTCAGGCGCTTGTATTTCATGCGCTGGGGTGTGGCATTTTCGCCGTTGCGCTTGATGAAATCTTCATGGTACTCGGTGTAGTCGCCCTCGAAGAACACCACTTCACTGTTGCCCTCGTAGGCGAGGATATGGGTGGCGATACGGTCCAGGAACCAGCGATCGTGAGAAATCACCAGCACACAGCCGGGAAAGTTCTGGATGGCTTCTTCCAGGGCGCGCAGGGTTTCCACGTCCAGGTCATTGGATGGTTCGTCGAGCAGCAGCACGTTGGCACCCTGCTTCAGGGTATTGGCCAGGTGCAGTCGGCCGCGTTCACCGCCGGACAATTCGCCGACGCGCTTCTGCTGGTCGCTGCCTTTGAAGTTGAAACGACCCACGTAGGCCCGTGACGGTACCTGGTAGTTGCCGATATGCAGGATGTCCTGGCCATCGGATACTGCTTCCCAGACTGTTTTCTTGTCATCAAGATTTTCGCGGCTCTGTTCCACAAAGGCGACTTCCACGGTCTCTCCCAGGGTGATCGTGCCGCTGTCTGGTTGTTCGGTACCGGCAATCATGCGCAGCAGGGTGGATTTACCGGCGCCGTTACCCCCGACAATACCCACCACAGCGCCCTTCGGCACACTCAGGGTGAGGTTGTCGATCAGCAATTCGTTGCCAAAACTTTTGCACACACCGTCAAGTTCGATCACTTTGTCCCCGAGGCGCGGACCCGGTGGAATATAGATTTCGTTGGTTTCGTTGCGGGCCTGGAATTCCTGGGAATTCATTTCGTCAAAGCGGGCCAGACGGGCCTTGTTCTTGGCGTGGCGGCCTTTCGGATTTTGGCGTACCCATTCCAGTTCGTGCTTGATGGTGCGCTGGCGGGCATCTTCCTGCTTCTGTTCCACTTCCAGGCGTTGTTCCTTAGCTTCCAGCCAGGTGGTGTAGTTACCCTCGTAGGGGATGCCGTGGCCACGGTCCAGTTCGAGAATCCAGCCAGCGACGTTGTCGAGGAAGTAGCGGTCGTGGGTGACCGCGACCACGGTGCCGGGAAATTCCTCAAGGAATTTTTCCAGCCAGAATACGGATTCCGCATCCAGGTGGTTGGTGGGTTCGTCGAGTAAAATCATGTCGGGTTTTGACAGCAGCAGGCGGCATAGCGCGACCCGACGCTTTTCACCACCTGAAAGCTTGGTGACGTCCGCATCCCACGGCGGCAGACGCAGGGCGTCGGCAGCTACCTCCAGCGTATGGTTCAGGTTGTGGGCGTCCCAGGCTTCAATAATGTTTTCCAGCTCGCCCTGGCGTTTTGCCAGCTTGTCAAAATCCGCATCCGGTTCCGCGTAGGCGGCATAGACCTCATCCAGTCCCTTCAGGGCGTCCACCGCTTCGCGCACACCGTCCTCGACATTGCCGTGCACGTCTTTTCCCGGGTCAAGCTGTGGTTCCTGGGGCAGGTAGCCGACCTTGATGTCGGGCATGGGCCGGGCTTCGCCCTGAATATCGGTGTCGATACCGGCCATAATTTTCAGCAGGGTAGATTTACCGGCACCATTCAGTCCCAGTACGCCGATCTTGGCGCCGGGGAAGAAAGACAGAGAGATATCCTTGAGGATCTGGCGTTTGGGTGGAACAACTTTCCCCACCCGGTTCATGGTGTAAACGTATTGAGCCATTGGGTAACTTGCCTGAGTCTATTTATCTGTGTTGCGCCGGAAAATTCCCGGCCCTGAGCAAGTTTGGGATTGTAGCGGAAACTGGGTATTGCCAGAAGCTATCGGCAGAATGAAAGAAGCCGGGCGAAAAAGCCCGGCTTCCCATATCGCGGCGGGTTATGCCGCGCGATTACACAGCGGGTGTGTTATTCAATATCCGACAGCAACTTCGGATTGGTCACCAGCTTGCGAACGCCGTGCGCGTGGTCCTCGTCAAAGGTGTTGCCCTTACACCATTCGCCAACTGTGTTGATATCGAGCTTGGCACACTGGGGGCGGACACTCCAGGTGACCTGGTAGGGTGAACAAACCGCTTCGGTGTAACTCGGGCCAGTGGTGGAACCCAGGAACTGAACCGGTGTGCCGGTGTTGGTGGGCAGGTCGCTGGCCTGTTCCAAGTCGTTGAAGTCAAGGGCGCTGGGGTCATTCACCAGGGTGAACACCTGGGTTTCAACGCGCAGTTCCGGGTTGCCACATCCTTTGGAGAGACATGAACTCAGCGTTGGCCCAGGCTCAACATCACAGGTGGTGTGTACCCAGTGTACCTCGATGGTATCACCCGGTTTCAACTCGCTGTGATCACCCTCTCCCTTATAAATGGAGAAAGCCTTGGCCTTGTGTTCGGCCCCTTCGTGGAAGTGGATGTTACACAGGTTAATTTCTGAGGCGGGTTTTGCCAGAGAAAATTTTACAGGGTTTCCCCGGCCTTCTGGTCGATGTCGCGGGGAGTTTGGGGGCCAAACCCTTCGCATGTTGCTTTGCTGGCTGCTTCTCCTGCGTGGGCGGTGCCGAACAGGAATGTGAGTGACATGAGTGAAATAACTACCTGTTTCATAATAATTTGTCCATTTATGTATTTATTTACAAGCAAATAACAATCGTATGTTAATAGTTGTAATATGTTGTAAAAGTTAAATTTTTTTACGACTTGGTTGATAGTTGGTGTAAAAAAAAGCAGCTAATACAACAATTATTAACATAAAGTGGAAATTAAAATTTTTTAGCGTCTATTTTTTCCTTCTCGCTATACACTCTGAGACGGGCTTTGTGTTCTCTAATAAAGAAATTCTATTCACCCCATAGCACTAACAAAATATCGCAACAGCTATTTGCCAACTATATTTCTATCTTGGATAGATCATAAATCGAGGGGAAACAATTCAATGAAAACGATAACCATACCTGTGCTCACGGCATTGGCCGTCATCATGTCGCCGGTGGCGACAACGGTGCATGCCGAACCCATGCACGCGGATACCATGTCCAATGAATTCTGGTGGCCAGACCGGCTGGACCTCGGCGCGTTGCGTGCACATGACGCCCGCTCCAACCCGATGGGCGCTGATTTTGACTACGCCAAGGCCTTTGAAAAGGTAGACCTAGATGCGCTGAAAGCGGACATCGCCAAGGAAATGACCACCTCGCAGGATTGGTGGCCCGCTGACTGGGGCACCTACGCAGGCCTGTTTATTCGCATGGCCTGGCACAGTGCCGGTACTTACCGTGCGCAAGATGGCCGTGGTGGTGCTGATGGAGGTCAGCAACGTTTTGAGCCGCTGAACAGCTGGCCGGACAACGCCAACCTCGACAAGGCGCGTCGCCTGTTGTGGCCGGTGAAGAAAAAATATGGTCGTGATGTTTCCTGGGCCGACCTGATGGTGCTGGCTGGTAACGTCGCGCTGGAAAAAGCGGGCTTCAAGACATTCGGCTTTGCCGGTGGTCGTGCCGATGACTGGGAAGCTGACCTGGTGTACTGGGGTCCGGAAACCAAATGGTTGGATGACAGCAAACGCTACAGTGGCAAGCGTGATCTTGAAAACCCGCTGGCGGCTGTACAGATGGGTCTGATTTACGTGAACCCAGAAGGCCCTACCGGCCACACCGGTGACCCAATTGCCGCCGCTGCGGATATCCGTGACACCTTTGGCCGCATGGGCATGAACGACGAGGAAACCGTTGCCTTAATCGCCGGTGGTCACACCCTGGGTAAAACCCACGGTGCCCGAGGTCCGGGTAAGTGTGTTGGTGCAGACCCGGCTGGCTCGGCTTTGGAAGAGCAGGGCTTGGGTTGGAAAAACACCTGTGGCAAGGGTAATGCTGAAGACACCATTACCAGTGGTCTGGAAGGTGCCTGGACACCCACGCCTACCCAGTGGACCACGGCCTTCCTGCAAAACCTGCTGAACTTCGAGTGGGAAATGACCAAGAGCCCGGCGGGTGCTGTGCAGTGGATACCCAAAGACAAGGCCCTTCACGAATTGGCCCCGGATGCTCACATCGAAGGTAAACGCAACCCGATTGTGATGTTGACCACAGACCTGTCACTGCGTGAAGACCCTGCCTATCGCAAGATCTCCGAGCGTTTTGCCAAAAACCCGGATGCCTTCAACGACGCCTTTGCCCGCGCCTGGTTCAAATTGACCCACCGCGACATGGGTCCAAGTGCCCGTTATGTCGGTGGCGAAGCGCCTAAAGACGTGTTGATCTGGCAAGACCCGGTACCGGCGGTTGATCACAAGCTGGTGGATGATAAGGATGTTGCCAGTCTCAAGGGCAAGATTCTCGATTCCGGTCTGACCGTGCCTGAGCTGGTAAGAACTGCCTGGGCCTCTGCGTCAACATTCCGTGACACGGATATGCGCGGTGGTGCCAATGGTGCGCGGATTCGTCTTGCTCCCCAGAGCAACTGGGCGGTGAACGATCACGACGAGCTGGTGAAAGTGATTGGCAAGCTGATGGCTATCCAGAAGGATTTCAACGGCGCCCAGAAGGGCGGCAAGAAAATCTCACTGGCTGACCTGATCGTACTGGGCGGTGCCGCAGGCATTGAAAAAGCTGCTAAGGATGCGGGTCATAACGTGACCGTGCCCTTCCATCCCGGCCGCACTGATGCTTCCCAGGAACAGACTGACGTTGAGTCATTTGCCTACCTGGAGCCTGCCGCTGATGGTTTCCGTAACTACTATGGCAAAAACAGCCGCTTGTCCCCTGCAGAAATGCTGATCGACAAGGCAGACCTGCTGAGCCTGACCGTCCCGGAAATGACCGTGTTAGTCGGTGGTATGCGTGCGCTGAACGCCAATGCTGGCGGCAGCAAGCAGGGTGTGTTCACCGACAAACCCGGAACTTTAAGCAATGACTTCTTTGTCAATCTGCTGGACATGTCCACCCAGTGGCAGAAGTCTGATAAAGCCGGTGTTTACGACGGTGTTGATCGCAGCTCCGGCAAGAAACGCTGGTCTGCTTCTCCGGTAGACCTGGTGTTTGGTTCCAGCTCTGAGTTGCGTGCCGTTGCTGAGTTCTACGCGGCGGACGATGCCAGTGGCCAGTTCGTTAACGACTTCGTTGCGGCCTGGACCAAGGTGATGAATCTGGATCGTTTTGAAATGTAATCATCACTTCAAAATAGCCTTGGTAAGCCAGAGTTGACATCAACAACTGGCGATACCACCCACAATAGGGCCCTATAGGGCCCTGTTTTTGTTGAGGTAAATCAGTAAAGGTGCGAGTTTTTTCTGTGTGATGGATCGTCTTTGTTCCGCTCTCGGCCCTATCGTTGGATAATGATTTTCAGGTCCCAGGAGCTTCACCATGCACGATTTGTCATTGCTGGCCATTATCTGGCTGGGAGTTTTTGCCGCATCTTTTGCTGCCCATCACACCCGGCTGACCCCAGTACTCTGGTACCTGTTTTTCGGTGCGATCATGGTCAATCTCGGTTGGCTACCGGAACAAATGCCGGTCTTTATCCAGGATTTTTCGGAGTTGGGCATCATTCTTATCATGTTTGCCCTGGGGTTTGAGGAAAATACCGGCAATTTTCTCAGCAGTATCAAGCGCAGTTGGGGTATCGCCTTTTTTGGCGCGGTGGTGCCATTTACGGTGGCGTATTTTGCCACTCTCTATTTCTGGGGCGACAACAACATGGCCCTGCTTTGTGGGTTGGCCATGACCGCCACAGCCGTCTCGCTGACCATGGTGTCACTCAAAACCGAAGGGCTCAGCAAAACCCCGGCAGCCACCGGCATTATGACCTCTGCGGTGTTGGACGACATCGCCTCCCTGGCGCTGGTGGCCGTGATGGTGCCCATGGCCACAGGGGAGGCCAGCCTGTCGTTTGCGGGTATCGCACTGGTAGTGGGTAAAGCGCTGATGTTCTTTGTGCTGATTACCTTTCTCGGCGCCTGGCTGTTCCCCGCCAGTGAGGGTTGGGTTGCGAGAATTCCTTTTATCGGTCGTTTCAGTCTGCGTCAGATCTTGTCCATGGCACGCGGCGAATACACGGTGCTGGCGCTGCTACTGGTAGCGGTTCTGGTGGCGATCACCGGACACCATTTCGGCTTTCACCCGGCAGTGGGAGCCTACATGGCGGGCCTGGTGATCAAGCGGGAATACTTTGATTTCCACCCAGGTGAACAGATCGACTTTCACGGCCAGGCCAAACAGATTATCGATAACGTGGCTTTCTCATGGATTGGCCCCGTGTTTTTTGTCTCTCTCGGCACCAAACTGGTATTTGATTTCGACGTATTTATTTCCGTGTTGCCCCAGGGCTTGTTGCTATTCGTTGGCCTGTTTTTGGGGCAGGTGCTCTCCGCATCACTCGCGGCGCGCTATACCGGCAGTTTTGATTGGCCTGCGAGCTGGATGATCGGTTTTGGCATGCTGGGACGAGCCGAGCTGGCGTTTGTGGTCATGGATATCGCCTATGTTCAATACCACATCATGACGGTCGACGCCTTTTACACACTAATGCTCTGTGCCTTCCTGCTGAATGTATCCGTTCCGCTCACCATCCGTTGGTGGAAGAAAAAATATGGTGAGGCTGCTTATACCTGATGCCAACAGCAGTTGTTGTGCGGTGTTGCTCAGCTATTAGAACGTTGCCGGTGGGCGGTGAAAAGTAACAGTTTTTCCAGGGCGGGGTTCTGGTATCACCGGCTTTTCCAGATTCTGGCCACGGCCCGCTCGTTGCCCAGCCAGCCAACAATTTCGCACACTGAGCCCACCACAAAAAATACCGTGGTGGGAAGAAGCCCGGCGGTAGCCTCTGCAGTGATTGACGCGAACAGGCAGCCGGATGATAGCAGCAGAAACAGCAGGCCCAAGGCAATCAGAATTTTTCGGTGGGATGATCGATAAACGTATTCATCGCTGCCAGATTCAAATGGGTTAAGCACCGGGGCAAACAGTTTTCGGAGGAGTGCTCTCATGATGGGCCTTGATCAGCGTAAAAAAGAAGGTGTTCATCATACCGCAATTGTCGTCAGGCACGCGGTGATTCAACAACGAGAGATCAATGTTATTGGGTCGCGTCAGTGCAGATGTGGATAGCAATAGGCGGTTAACGGGGACTGAACGTAATAACCCCAAAGGTTGCTATACTCTGCCACGCTCAAAAAAAGGTGGGAGTGATTAAATGCAGATTAAAGATAAAGTTGCAGTGATAACAGGTGCGGCCAGCGGCATTGGTCAGGCAGTTTCTACTCTGCTGGCCGAGCGTGGCGTCAAAAAAATCGCCGTGGTGGATATGACCGATCGTATCGACGCGGTGGCTGCCGATATCAATGCCCAGGCCGGGCGCGATTTCGCCGTGCCATTTCAGGGCAACGTCACCGATGCCGAGTTTCGCCAATCAGTTTATGACCAGATGGAAAAGGATCACGGGGTCGTCAGTATCTGCGTACCTGCCGCCGGTATCACCCGCGATGACCTCGCTGTACGCGTCAATAAAGAAACCGGCAAGGCCAGCATTTACCCGCAGGAAAATTTCGAAATGGTGGTCAACGTCAACCTGATCGCCCCGGTCTATTGGGCCATGGAATTGATCGCTCGTGTGGCCGAACACCGTGCCGCCAACGGCCTGAAAAAATGGGCCGCCGATGAAGGCGTGCAGGGTAATGTGGTCTTTATCGGCTCCATTTCCTCCCAGGGCAATAAAGGGCAGGTGTCTTACGCTTCCACCAAGGCGGGGCTGGAAGGTGCGGCCTCGACCCTGGCCAAAGAGGCCACCTTCCACGGTGTGCGTTGCGGCGTGATTCACCCCGGCTTTACCGATACCCCAATGGTCCGCGCCATGGGTGATGACTATATCGAGAAATATATTCTGCCCTTTACCCAGCTGGGTCGACTCATCAAACCCGAAGAAATAGCCGATGCTATCTGCTTTATGATTTCCAACTCGGTGGTTTCAGGGGAGCTCTGGGCGGATGCGGGGTGGCATCCTTCGGCTTGATAAGGAATGAAATGTTGGTGTTGTGAAGATTTTTGTCTCGCACTCAGATAAAAAAGCCGCGCATTGCGCGGCTTTTTTTTGCAGGACGGTTTGTAATCAATTTTTGCCTGTCTTTCGTAGATCTATCATCGGGATGTTTTCACCTCCGGCGTAGACAGGAAGAACGCCATTCCACTGTTCGACCCTCTTCAGTTCGATGTAGTTGGGCGACTGTGCCAAAGTTTTATTGATGACGTTAATCTTGTAGGCTTCTGCATCAGCCAACTCTTTAATTTTCTGTGCTTCCAGCTTGGCTGCCTTAAGTTCAGATTCCGCCTGCTTGACTTTTTGATCCTGCTCCGTGGCAAATCGCTCTAACTCAGCTTGCTGCTTTAAAACTTCCTGTTCTCTCTTCTTTGTTTCGGTGATGGCTGTTCGAATAACCTCTGGCAATTGAACATCACGTATGAGGATTGTTTCTATTTGCAACCCTTTTGGCGCTAGAAACTCTGCCAGGCCGAGTTGCAGGGTTTCCTGTAATTGCCGCTGAACTGCTTCCTTGAAAAAATCTTGGGATACAGCAACACCCTTGCCCTGCTCGCGAAGGATAGATCTAAGTTTTGGAATCATATGTACTTGAATCAGAGCTTCTGTTGTTCCGGTATTTCTTAATATGTCAGGTGCCATCTCGCCGACAGTCCTGTATTGAACCGAAACATCCGTTTTTGTGATGAGCTTGTCTTCTGCGGGAATGCCCGCGGTTTCCATGTGGGTTTTTTGTCTTAAATCAAATGCGGTGAATGCCAAAAGTGGATTTACAATATGTAAGCCTTCGCGATAGTTATTGTCTTGGACTTTCCCGAAGAGGGTGGCAACTTTTACATGGCCGGCAGGTACAGTGATCACGACCGACATCAAGAGCAATATGGCAGAGGCGCCCCAGCATAAATATCCGACTATATTGATCCTTCTTTCAGCAGGGGTTCCATTTGATTTATTTAAAACAATAATTGCCCAAATTATTAAAAATAAAACTGATAAAAATAATTTTGTCATATCGCAAAATCCTTTTTTCTAAATTAATCGCCATGCCATTAATGTTGGTTATTTTGTTTTATTCAGATTTTTTTCTTAAGAGTTCTAGCGGGAGGTCCCCAAGTCCTAGTATTCGGTCACCTGAAAAGGACATCGATGCCCTCATTGAAGCTGGTGACCCTGTAAAAAATATAACTACACCATCGCCGTAATTTGTATTTTTCTTTGGTGTATAACTTGCCGCTGGGAATTTATCACCCACATTGTAATAAATACTTGTGGTGGGATCTTTTTTAAGAAACTCTGTGATGATTGCATCTACTTGGCCACTGCCTGTTGGTTCATATCTGGCGACAGCAATAGCACTTGACTGTTGTATTTGTTCATCAATGCTTAATTCATGAAAAGAGAGTGGGCTCTTTTTAGTTGTTGTAGTACTTTTTGGTTGAAGCGAGGTAGATTGCTCTTGTGTTATTTCGACGTGATGGTTGTTTAAGTGTTCAAGTAGTGACTCCGATAGTAAAGGCTGTATAAAAAAAGTCGCTAGAAACCACAGAACAATAAATGAAATAGTGAAACCTGCTCCAAATACTAAGCCATTAATAAATTTTTTGAACATGCATATTCCTTTTTGCATACTGTTCACGGTTAAGTCGTGGCAGAGCTATACGACCAGATAGGCTGTACGTTGATGTAAGCTCTTTGAGGCTAAGCCCGGTGTCTGAAAAGGTGATTTGTTTCAATTAGAAATGACATCCTGTCTCATTCTTTTTGCTGTCCCTGCCGTGTTGTGTTGTCTGAGAGGTATCACAATTGGTTATATTTCGGAAATATAACCTATCGAGCTATCAATGGGTATAAACAACAATTTTGAAATTGTGGTTTACCCCTGCACCGGCTGATCAAATCCCAGATTGCCCATTTCAATACCGCGGCGGAAGTCGCGCATATGCTTTTCCATCCACTCTTCGGCTTTGTCCTGATCGCCCGCACAAATGGCATCGTAGACATGTTGGTGAGCCACCAAAATGCGTTCACCCGGTGACAGGGCGCGAATGATGGCGCCCCAGGCGGGGTAGAACAGCTCGTTGAGAGGGGCGCGGGCCAGCAGCAGGGCATTGTTGTGGGTGGCTTCGGCGACCAGGTTGTGAAATTCGATTTCTACTTTCAGCAGCGCGTCGTGGTTGTCCATCACCTGTTCGGTAAGCGCCAGGTTATCTGCCAGCAACTGCTTTTCTTCGTCGGTAGCCGACAGGCAGGCCAGTTTGCCAGCCAGGGGCTCTAGCCCCATGGCCACCTGCCAGAGTTCTTCGTAGGTGACCTGGTGCATCAACATGGCGGAACTGACGGAGCGGCCCACGGCTTCCATGCCAGGTAGGGTGACGACCAGCCGTTTGCGTCCGGCGCGGCCGAGGATGCCGCCGTGTTCCAGCAGCCGGATGGCTTCCCGTACGGTGGAGCGGGTGACGCCAAACTGTTCTGCCAGATCGGTTTCGGTGGGTAGCAGGTCTCCCGCGGCAATCTCACCACTGACAATGGCGTTGCGGATCTTTTCGCTGACCACTTTGTAGGCGGGTTGGTGGGCGAGGCGGTCAAAGCTGACGGATGTTGGCATGTTGTGTGGTTCCTTTGCGGGCTTCCGGTACCGCGATAAACAGTCAATAGGGCGAGAATAGCAGACTTTTCCATAATTGACATATTGTCCGACAATATGTCAGCATTCTTTGGTCTATTAATAATAGGCGGGGTTTCCCTTGTCCGACGTTGGTGCCCCGCAACTGCGATCTCGGGGGTATTCATGACTGCTGTCATACCAGAACAACAGCAACAACCGGCGGCTGACACCACGCCGCTACGCATTGTGACCGCGGCTTCACTGTTTGATGGTCACGATGCCGCCATTAATGTGATGCGACGGCTGATTCAGGCCAGTGGCGTGGAGGTGATTCACCTTGGCCACAACCGCAGTGTTGACGATGTAGTGCGGGCGGCGATTCAGGAAGATGCCGATGCGATTGCCATCAGCTCATACCAGGGCGGGCACATGGAGTATTTCCGCTACATGATGGCACTGTTGCAGGAGCACAATGCCGGGCACATTCAGGTGTTTGGCGGCGGTGGCGGCACTATTACCCTGGAAGAAATTGCCGAGCTGGAAGCGGCCGGGGTGAACCGTATTTACCACCCCACCCACGGTATGGAAATGGGTCTGACCGGCATGATCGAGGACCTGGTGGCTCGGGCGCGGCAGGCGCGGGCCGCGACGCTGTCGCCATCTTCCCCGAACATCGATGATGAAATTGCCGTGGCGCAGATGATCTCTGCCATCGAGGAAGGGGCTGTGTCCGACGCCGAACTGGCGCGGCTGAAAAAAACCTGGCAGCTGGCTGCGGGGAACACCCCAGTGGTTGGTGTGACCGGTACTGGTGGGGCAGGCAAGAGCAGTACGGTGGATGAGTTGTTGAGCCGTTTTTTGTTGCATCGCCCGGACATGCGCATTGCCGTGCTGGCGGTGGACCCGACGCGCCGCCGTACCGGCGGGGCGTTGCTCGGCGATCGCATCCGTATGAACAGCCTGTCATCAACGCAAATTTATATGCGCTCCATGGCTACACGCCGCCAGCATCTGGCCACCAGCGAAATGCTCGGAGACGTTACCCTGTTTCTGAAATCCCTCGGCTACGATTTGGTGCTGGTGGAGACCGCCGGTATCGGCCAGAGCGATTCCGAGATTGTCGATTTGGTGGATTTCTCCCTGTACATCATGACCAGCGACTACGGCGCGGCCAGCCAGTTGGAAAAGATCGACATGATCGATTACGCCGACATGGTGATTCTCAACAAATACGACAAGCGCGGTGCCGAAGATGCCCTGCGGGATATTCGCAAGCAGTGGCAGCGCAATCGCAATGCATTTGATGTCAGTGGCGACCAGATTCCGGTGTATCCCACCATCGCCAGCCAGTTCAACGACCCCGGTGTGAATCGAGCCTTCTTCCACCTGTGCCGCTTGCTGGTGAACAAGGCAGGTCTGGATGAGCAGCGTTGGTTGCCGCCCTCCGGTGATGAGCTTGAGGAATCACGGTCTGTAGCGTTAATTCCCGGCAGCCGGGTGCGCTATCTGGCGGAAATCAGTGAAAGTGCCCGACAGGTGAAAGCCCGAAATGTGCAGCAGGCGGAACTGGCAGCCACGGCTTACCACCATTACCAGGTGCTAGGTGAGTTGGATGATCCACAGCGCCCGGAACCCCTGGGGCTTTACCCTGCGTCCGCGTTAACCGATGGTGAAGTGGACAACACCTTGCGCACCCTGCGCCAGCGTTATAACGCGGCAGTTTCCGATCTCAGTGGTGAATCCATTCGCTTGTTACAGGAATGGCCCACCCGAAAGACTGGAGTTGAGGCCGACCAGTACTGTTACCAGGTGCGCGGTAAGGACATCACGGGTGATAACTATGTGGAATCCCTCAGTCACCTGAAGATTCAGAAAATTTCACCGCCGCCCTACAAGGACTGGGGTGAACTGCTGGCCTTCCTGCTGGCGGAAAACCTGCCCGGCAGTTATCCCTACACCGCCGGAGTCTTTCCCTATCGGCGTGCGGGGGAAGATCCCACCCGCATGTTTGCCGGCGAGGGTACGCCGGAGCGTACTAACCGCCGTTTCCATTACCTGTCACGGGGGCAGGCCGCTGCACGACTGTCCACCGCGTTTGATTCGGTGACCCTGTACGGCGCTGATCCGGACCCACGTCCCGATATCTGGGGCAAGGTGGGTAATTCCGGGGTGTCGATCGCCACGCTGGACGACATGAAGAAACTCTATTCCGGTTTCGACCTGTGTGCGCCGACCACCTCCGTGTCGATCACCATCAACGGTCCGGCGCCGATGATTCTGGCGTTCTTTATGAACACCGCCATCGATCAGCAGGTGGAGAAATACCTCAAAGAAAATAATCTCTGGGATGAGACACAGCAGAAACTCGATGCCTGGTTCGGCGACAAACCGCGCCCTCAGTACGCCGGTGACTTGCCCGAGGGGCACAGTGGCCTGGGCCTGGCGCTGCTGGGTATCAGCGGTGACAAGCTGGTGGATGCCGAAACTTATGCACGCATCCGTGCCGAAACCCTGGCGGCGGTGCGCGGCACTGTGCAGGCGGATATTCTCAAGGAAGATCAGGCCCAGAACACCTGTATTTTCTCCACAGCCTTTGCCCTGACCATGATGGGTGATGTGCAGGCATTCTTTATCGACAACAAGGTGCGCAACTACTACAGCGTGTCGGTGAGTGGCTATCACATCGCCGAGGCCGGGGCGAACCCGATCTCGCAGTTGGCGTTTACCCTGTCCAATGGCTTTACGCTGGTGGAGTATTACCTGGCGCGGGGCATGAAGGTGGATGACTTTGTACCCAACTTCAGCTTCTTCTTCTCCAACGGTATGGACCCGGAGTACACGGTGATGGGGCGGGTGGCGCGGCGCATCTGGGCGCGGGCCATGAAAGAACGCTACGGGGCCAGCCCCCGCAGCCAGATGTTGAAATATCACATCCAGACCTCCGGTCGCAGCCTGCATGCGCAAGAGATGAGTTTCAACGACATTCGCACCACGTTGCAGGCGCTTTACGCGATTTTCGATAACACTAATAGTCTGCATACCAATGCCTACGATGAGGCGATTACCACGCCGACGACGGAATCCGTGCGCCGTGCGGTAGCGATCCAGATGATTATTAACAAGGAGTTCGGGCTCAACTTCTGCGAAAACCCCTGGCAGGGTTCGTTTATCGTCGAGCAACTGACCGATCTGGTGGAAGAGGCGGTGTACGCCGAGTTCGAACGAATTTCCGAGCGCGGCGGGGTGCTGGGAGCCATGGATACCATGTATCAGCGCGGTAAAATTCAGGAAGAGAGCATGTATTACGAGCATCGTAAGCACGATGGCTCTTTGCCGTTGATTGGAGTCAATACGTTCCTGCCGGAAGCCGGTGCTGAGGAAACTATTGAAGGCCGCGAACTGGCTCGTTCCGATGATGCTGAAAAGCAGCAACAGGTCGAAAACCTCAATGCCTACAAGGCGCTGCACCACGGACAGTGTGATGAAGCCCTGAAGCAGTTACAGCAGGTGGTGCTGAGTCGAGGCAATACCTTTGAATGCCTGATGGACGTGGCCAAGAGTTGCTCCCTGGGGCAGATGAGTGAGGCACTTTACCGGGTGGGTGGGCTGTACCGACGCAATATGTAAATTCCGGGGTCGTTTAGGGCATTTTTAGCGTGGGATTCACTGGTGGATTTGTGTACAATTTACGCTCTTTTTTCAGGCCAACCACCAGTGTGAGATCCATGTTCGATAAAGACGTCACCATTGCCAGTTTTGACCCGGAAATCTGGGCTGCCATCCAGCAGGAAGAGCAGCGCCAGGAAGAGCATCTTGAGCTGATCGCTTCCGAGAATTACACCAGTCCCGCTGTTATGGCGGCTCAGGGTACCAAACTCACCAACAAGTACGCCGAGGGCTATCCCCACAAGCGTTATTACGGCGGTTGTGAGTTTGTCGACGAGACGGAAGAGCTGGCCATCGAACGGGTCAAGCAACTGTTTGGTGCGGGTTTTGCCAACGTGCAACCACACTCCGGTTCACAGGCCAACAGTGCCGTGTACCAGGCCCTGTGCCTGCCCGGTGACACTGTGCTGGGTATGAGTCTCGATGCCGGTGGTCACCTGACCCACGGTGCCAAGCCAAACTTCTCCGGCAAGATCTACCATGCTGTGCAGTACGGGTTGAACCCGGAAACCGGCCTGGTCGATTACGACCAAGTGGAAGCCCTGGCCCAGGAACACAAGCCGAAAATGATCGTCGCCGGTTTCTCCGCCTATTCCGGCATCCTCGACTGGCAGCGTTTCCGCGATATCGCCGACAAAGTTGGCGCTTATCTGATGGTGGATATGGCCCACGTAGCCGGCCTGATTGCCGCAGGCGTTTACCCGAACCCGATGCCGTTTGCCGATGTGGTGACGTCTACCACTCACAAAACCCTGCGCGGTCCGCGTGGAGGCATCATCCTCACCAACAGCGAAGATCTGGCCAAGAAGATCAACTCTGCGGTATTCCCCGGTGGTCAGGGTGGCCCACTGTGCCATGTGATCGCAGCCAAGGCAGTCTCCTTCAAGGAAGCCATGAGCGATGAGTTCAAGACCTACCAACAGCAGGTTGTGAAGAATGCCAAAGCGATGGCGGCCACGTTCATGGAGCGCGGCATTAACATCGTCTCCAAGGGTACAGAGAACCACCTGATGCTGGTGGACCTGATCGGCAAGGAATACACAGGTAAGGATGCGGACGAGGCCCTCGGTCGCGCCTATATCACCGTCAACAAAAACGCGGTGCCCAATGATCCCCGTTCACCCTTCATTACTTCCGGCTTGCGTGTGGGCACGCCCGCGATCACTACCCGCGGTTTCAAAGAGGAAGAGAGCGTGCAGCTGGCTCACTGGATCTGCGATGTGCTGGACAGCCTGGAGAATGGCACTTCTGAAGAAGTGATTCCTGCGACCAAGGCCAAGGTGTTGGAGATCTGTGGCCGTTTCCCGGTATACAGCTAAGCCTTGTTAAAGTCTCTCGTGGCCCCGCTTAGGCGGGGCTTTTTTGTCTTTCGCCCTATGCTGGTGAAACGGCGCTGCAAGCGGGCTGGCAGCCAAAATGTGGTACCATGCGCCCCAGTTCAAACAGGTGGCTTGAGCCATGCATTGTCCCTTCTGTAATGCCGATGAAACCAAGGTGATCGATTCGCGACTGGTGGCCGAAGGTGGTCAGGTGCGCCGTCGCCGTGAATGCTTGTCCTGCAAAGAGCGGTTTACCACCTACGAGATGCCGGAGCTATTGATGCCACGGGTGATCAAACAGGATGAAACCCGCGAACCCTTTGATGAAGAGAAACTGCGTGCAGGACTGCTGCGGGCGCTGGAAAAACGTCCGGTGAGCATTGAGCGCATTGAAGGTGCCATTTCACAGATTCAGCACCAGTTGCGGGCGACCGGTGAGCGTGAAGTAACCTCCCGTATGGTCGGTGAGCTGGTGATGGAACATTTACGGGAACTGGATGAAGTGGCCTATGTGCACTTTGCATCGGTTTACCGCAGCTTCCAGGACCTCAGTGAGTTCCGCGCCGAGCTGGACCGCCTGGAGCAAAACCTTCCTGAGAGCAGTAGGGATTGACGGTAATGTCAGACACCCTGGATGCCAGTCTCATGGCCAGGGCGGTTGAACTGGCCGCTCGGGGTTGTTACACGACTATGCCGAATCCCTCGGTGGGCTGTGTCATTGCCCATGGTGATCAGGTGGTGGGCGAGGGCTGGCATCGTCGTGCCGGAGAAGCCCACGCAGAGGTGAATGCTCTGGCGGTGGCCGGAGAGCTGGCTCGGGGTGCCACTGCCTATGTGACACTGGAACCCTGCAGTCATCAGGGGCGAACCCCTCCCTGTGCCAATGCCCTGATCAAGGCTGGTGTCAGTCGGGTGGTCTACGGTATGCAGGACCCGAACCCGAATGTGTCGGGCCGGGGGCTGGAAGCGTTGCGTCAGGCAGGAATTTTGGTTGATGGACCCGTGCTTGAAGCAGAAGCAATGACCTTGAATCCCGGTTTTATCAAACGACAGCGGCTCGGTTTGCCCTGGGTAAGGGTAAAACTGGCCATGAGCCTGGATGGTCGCACAGCTATGGCCAGTGGCGAGAGTCAGTGGATTACCGGGCCTGCTGCCCGTAGTGATGTGCAGCGTTTGCGGGCTCGCAGTTCAGCGATCATTACTGGTGTGGGCACCGTGTTACTCGATAACCCGGCCCTCACCGTGAGGCCGACCGAGTTGCATCTGGAAAATGCAGCAGATATTGCCCGGGACCAACCTCTGCGGGTGGTGGTGGACAGTAAGTTGCGTACCCCAAGGGATGCACAATTATTGACGGATGGCGGCGACACGCTGGTGGCTAGTGCCCAAAGGGGACAGCTGCCGGGCGCTGAGGTGGTGGTGCTGGACAACGGCAAAGGTCGGGTTGATCTGAAAGCGTTGCTGAAAGTGCTGGCCACCAGTGAATGCAATGAGGTGCTGGTTGAAGCCGGCGCCAAACTGGCAGGGGCATTTATCGCTGCAGGGCTGGCGGATGAGTTGATCATCTATATGGCCCCCAAACTGTTGGGCAGTCTGGCTCGGCCCCTGTTGGCACTGCCTCTGGAAAATATGTCCGATGCAGTGTCAGTTAAGATTGTGGATATTCAGCCCGTTGGGGATGACTGGCGTATTACGGCACATCCCGTTCCGGCACAGGGTATAAACTGAAAAGTCACGGGCGCAAGTGGAGAAAGCATAAGTGTTCACGGGTATTGTTGAAGCAGTTGGAGAAGTGGCGGCCTGCGAGGAAAAGGGCGGCGATCTGCGATTGCGGATAAAAACTAACGATCTGGGTATGAGCGATATCGCGCTGGGTGACAGCATTAGTACCAACGGTGTCTGTCTCACGGTGGTAGAAATGCCTGGTGATGGCTATGTGGCGGATGTCTCCGCAGAAACCTTGTCACTGACCACAGTGGGTGACTGGGGCGTGGGTACGAAAGTTAATTTGGAGAAGGCGCTGACTCCGCAAACGCGTATGGGTGGGCACATGGTGTCAGGCCACGTGGACGGGATCGGGGAGGTGGTAAGTCGCCATCCGGATGCGCGCTCAGAACGCTTCAGGCTACGTGCACCCCGTGAGCTGGCTAAATATATCGCCCACAAGGGATCCATCACGGTGGATGGCACCAGTCTCACGGTAAACAAGGTGGAAGGCGCTGAGTTCGAACTGAATATCGTGCCCCATACCCTTGAGAAAACGGTGATGGGCACCTATAGAGCGGGTACCCGCGTGAATCTGGAGGTGGATCTGATCGCCCGTTACCTGGAGCGCTTGCTGCAGGGTGATGGTGCGGCAGATGCCTGACAGACAAATACACAAACAAGATTGACGGCAATTGTTTATGGCTTTGAACAGTATTGAAGAACTGGTTGCGGATATTCGTCAGGGCAAGATGGTGATCCTGATGGATGATGAGGATCGCGAGAACGAGGGCGACCTGGTGATGGCCGCTACCATGGTGCGGCCTGAGGATATCAACTTTATGGCCACCCACGGACGTGGGTTGATCTGCCTGACCTTGTCCGAAGAGCGTTGCCAGCAGCTTAATCTGCCGTTGATGGTGGACTCAAACAAGTCTGGTCATGGTACCAATTTCACCGTTTCCATCGAGGCGGCCGAGGGTGTGACCACCGGTATTTCCGCTGCCGACCGGGCGCGCACCGTACAGGCTGCCGTGGCAAGCAATGCTCGCCCCCAGGATATTGTTCAGCCCGGACACATTTTCCCGTTGAGGGCAGAGCGTGGTGGCGTGTTGAGCCGCGCCGGGCATACCGAAGCAGGCTGTGATCTGGCGCGTATGGCGGGGTTCGAGCAAGCGGCGGTGATTGTCGAAATTATGAATGATGACGGTACCATGGCGCGCCGTCCCGACCTGGAGGCCTTTGCCGCCAGGCACAACCTGAAGATCGGCACCATTGCCGACCTGATCCACTACCGCCTGGTCACCGAGAAGACCATCAACTGCATCAACGAGCGTCCCATCCAGACCCATTACGGGGAGTTCGTTCTCAAGACTTACCTGGATAGTGCCCGCAACGAAAAGCACTTTGCGTTGGTGATGGGTGATGTGGCCAATGGTGAACCACCGTTGGTGCGTGTGCATATCAACAAGTCAGCCCGGGACCTGTTTGCCATGGAACCCGGTGACGGCTACCGCAGCTGGAGCTTGTCCCGCGCTATGGAGAAAGTGGCCGAGGAAGGCCGGGGCGTGGTGGTGTTTATCTACTATCCGGAAACTGCCGATGATATCGATGCCAGTGTGGACGAGATGCTCAGCAACTTGCCTTCGCAGCCTCAACGCGCTGCGGATGTGGTTTATCAGCAGGTGGGTACCGGCTCGCAGATTCTGATGGATCTGGGGGTACATAAAATGCGACTGATGAGCGCACCCTTCAGGTTTACCGGGATATCCGGTTTTGACCTGGAAGTGGTGGAATACATTAATTGTGATTGATGGCTGAGCGTTAGCGCAGCCAGGAACAGAAACAAGTCGGATAACAGCATGAGTGAATACCGGCCCGATGAGGGCAGCTTTAATATCGATGGTGCCAGAGTGGCGATTGCCGTCGCACGTTGGAACAGCCAGATCACCGAAAGTCTTTTGCAGGGTGCGCAGCGTGCATTACTGCGCCACGGCATTGCCGAAAAGGATGTGCATGTGTTCCGTGTGCCGGGGGCCTTTGAATTGCCTCTGGCCTGCAGCAAGCTGGCGCAGTCAGGCCGTTTCGATGCGGTGATTGCACTCGGTTGTGTGATCCGCGGTGGAACACCTCACTTCGAGTATGTCTCGGGGGAAACCACCCGGGGTATTGGCGAAGTCGCCCTGCGCGAAGGGCTGCCGATTGCATTTGGTGTGTTGACCACGGATACCCTGGCCCAGGCGCAGGAGCGTTCCGGCGACAATGCCGAAAACAAGGGTGAAGAAGCTGCGCTGACAGCGCTGGAAATGATTAGTCTGTTTCGCCAGCTATAGGAGCCAATACGTGTCACTTCCCTCTACCCGAAAGAAAGCCCGTCAACTGCTGGTACAGGCCTTGTATCAGTGGCAATTATCCGGCTCGGATCTGCACAGTATTGAAGCGGAATTTTTCACCGACAACGATATGCGCAAAGTGGACACCGAGTATTTTCGTGAGTTATTGCACGGTATTCCACAAAAGCTGGATGAAGTGGATGCCGCCTATGAAAGCCACCTCGACCGCCAGTCCAAGGATCTGGACCCAATCTCCAGGGCACTGTTGAGAATGGGTTGTTACGAGCTGTGTTTCCGGATTGATATTCCCTACAAGGTGGCCATCAACGAAGCTGTGAACCTTGCAAAAACCTTCGGCCCCACGGATGCCTACAAATACATCAACGGCATTCTCGATAAAGTGGCGGCTACCCATCGCGCTATTGAGGTCAAGGCCGAGCGGCGACGTTAATACGTCGTCGCACACCTGTTGCGGTGCCCCATGTCCCTGAGTGAATTTGCGCTGATTAAGCAGTACTTCTCTTCGGTGGGTGGTGTCGAGGGTGTGGCGCTGGGTGTGGGTGATGATGGGGCAGTGCTGGACATCAGCCCAGACCAGCAATTGGTGGTCAGTGTCGATACCCTGGTCGCCGGGGTTCATTTTCCGCAGGATGCCGCGCCTGAAGATATTGCTCACCGCACTTTACGGGTGAATCTCAGTGATATGGCAGCCATGGGGGCAGACGCCCGTTGGTTTACCCTTGCGTTGACTCTGCCGCAGGCCGAGCCTGATTGGCTGCAGGCCTTTTCCGAAGCGCTGGCCGAGGATGCCCAACATTTCGGCTGTGCCCTGGTGGGTGGCGATACCACTGCCGGACCACTGAGTATCTCCATTCAGATGATGGGCACTGTTTCAAGGGGGCAGGCGCTGGTCAGGGGTGGTGCGCAAGCTGGTGATGGTGTCTATGTCACGGGGACCCTGGGCGAGGGTGCAGCGGCGCTGCAAGTCTTTTCTCCCGGTTGTTCCTACAATGACTCCCAGCGAGAGGTGCTGCTAAAACGGTTTTATCGGCCAGAACCGAGGTTAACCGTGGGCAGGAAACTGCGGGGAGTGGCTTCGGCGGCCATCGATGTTTCCGACGGGCTGCTGGCAGATCTTGGGCATATCGCCGAGTGCAGTGGCTTGGGCGCTGAGCTACAGTTGCAACAGGTGCCAGTCGCACCTTGGCTAGCGGAAGCTGTTAACCCAGACCAATTGCAATCCTGGATACTCTCGGGCGGCGATGATTATGAGCTGTGTTTTACCGTGCCTGAGAGCAAGCAGTCTCTCGTTGATGGCATGATTCATCGTGGAGAGTTGCTGGCGACCCGGATTGGCCTTATGACATCAGAGCCTGGCATAGTCTGTCTCGATGCTGAGGGTCAGGTTCAGACGGTTGCCCGCAAGGGATATCAGCATTTTAATTGAGGTGGCTACGGGGTGTTCTCCCCCTGTTTTGATGTGCTCAACCGGCAGATAGATTATGGATCATCGCATTAACCCGAAGTTTTCCCAGCTGCTGAAAAACCCGGTGCATTTTCTGGCGTTTGGTTTTGGCAGTGGTTTGGCGCCGAAGGGGCCGGGTACGGCTGGCACTGTGGTGGCGCTTGTGCTGTGGCCATTGCTGGCAGCCCTGCCGCTCTATACCTATATCGGGGTGGTGGTTGCGGTGTCCCTGCTGGGTTTCTACCTCTGCGGTAAAACCGCTCGTGATATGGGGGTGCATGATCATCCCGGTATTGTCTGGGATGAAATAGCTGGTTACTGGTTGACCATGACTGCATTGCCAGCCTCCTGGTCCTGGGCATTGGCCGGTTTTGTCCTGTTTCGTCTGTTTGATATTTGGAAGCCGTGGCCCATTAGCTGGCTGGACCGCCAGGTGCATGGGGGGGTGGGTATCATGGTAGATGACCTGTTGGCAGGTTTGTTCGCCTGGGCGATACTGTTTTCTGCGTCGCAATGGATGATTTAGGGAATTGCCGGGGGTGCTGGCCATGAAGGGACTTGTCGTAGCATTTGTGTTGATGGGACTGTTCGCCAGTCCGTGCTGGGCGGCGGATATCCGTGTGAATGGCCTGTTTGGTGGCAGTGCAGTGCTGGTGATTAATGGCAAGCAGCGTTTGTTGAAGCAGGGTCAGACCAGCCCCGAGGGTGTAACGTTGATCGACAGCAACAGTCGCCGCGCTGTTGTCGAGTTTGATGGTAGGCAAATGACACTGGTCCTGTCGGACCATATTTCTTCCAGTTTTCAGGCCGCTGAAATGGCGGAGGTGAGAATCCCCCGGGCAGAAAATGGCCACTATTTTGTAAGCGGTTTTATCAATGGCCGTCCGGCAGATTTTATGGTGGATACAGGCGCCACTTCCATCGCCATGAATTTGCACCATGCCGAGCAGTTGGGCGTGAATTTTCGCCGCGGTCGCAAGGGCTCCGCCAGCACGGCAGGGGGTATCGTCAATGCCTACCATATACCGTTACAGAAACTGACTATCGGTAATATCACCCTGAACCAGGTGGATGCGACAGTCGTAGTTGGTGATTTTCCCTCACAGATTTTGTTGGGAAACAGCTTCCTCAGCCGTGTGGAAATGAGCGAAGAGGAAGGAGTGATGGTGTTGAGAACCAAGTTTTGATGAAATCCCTGTAGTGACAGAATCGTAAATGTGGTTCGGCAGCCCGTTAGTCCATTGTTTAGTATTGAAAATTACCGGCTTCACTTTACTCAATGTGTATCCCGGCTAAAATAGCCACCCGCCTGATCTTTAGGAGTCTTAAGTGACACTCCGTTTTGTTGAAAGCTCCAAACTTCCTACTCGTTGGGGCGTGTTTGATATTCATGGCTTTGAAGACACGGTCAGTGATAAAGAGCATGTCGCCATCACCATGGGTGATGTTGCCGATGGTGAACCGGTACTGCTTCGTATTCATTCCGAATGTCTGACCGGGGATGCCCTGTTCAGTGTGCGCTGCGATTGCGGTGCGCAATTGGAAGAAGCCATGCGCCGGATCTCCGCTGAGGGGCGGGGGGCCATTTTATATCTGCGGCAGGAGGGAAGAGGTATCGGGCTAATTAATAAGATCAAGGCTTACCACCTTCAGGATCAGGGTGCCGATACCGTTGAGGCCAATGAAAGGCTGGGTTTCGGTGCCGATATGAGAGACTACAGTATTTGTCGTTCTATGTTGCGGCACCTGAACATTGCTCAGGTAAAACTGCTGACTAACAATCCGCGCAAGGTTGAAGCGCTTGAGCAGCTGGGGATTCATGTGACCGAGCGTCTGGCGCTGCAGACGGGGCGCAATCCGCATAATCTGTATTACCTGGCTACCAAGGCTGGGAAGTTGGGACACCTGTTTGATGAGCAGGGTGAGAGCGAGGGCGAAAACTGATGTTAGCGAAACGAATCATCCCCTGCCTTGACGTAGACAAGGGGCGGGTGGTCAAGGGTGTGCAATTTGTCGATATCCGCGATGCGGGTGACCCGGTCGAGGTGGCGAAACGTTATAACGAGGAAGGTGCTGACGAAATTACTTTTCTCGACATTACGGCCAGCCATGAAGAGCGGGATACCATGGTTCACACGGTTGAGCGCATGGCCAGCGAAGTATTTATACCTTTGACAGTGGGTGGAGGTGTTCGCACCCTCGAAGATATTCGCGCACTGTTGAATGCGGGTGCCGATAAGGTTGGGATTAATTCGGCGGCGGTAAAGAACCCTGAGTTTGTAAGACAGGCAGCGCAGCGGTTTGGTTCACAGTGCATTGTCGTTGCTATTGATGCAAAGCAGGTCAGCGGGGAAGGAGAGCCGTTGCGTTGGGAAATTTTTACCCACGGCGGACGCAATCCTACCGGAATCGATGCTGTGGCATGGGCTGTGCAGATGGCCGAATATGGGGCCGGTGAAATTCTTCTCACCAGTATGGATAAGGATGGTACCAAGACGGGTTTTAACTTGCCGCTGACGCGGGCTATCAGTGAAGCAGTAGATATTCCGGTGATAGCATCAGGCGGGGTGGGAAATCTTCAGCACCTGGTGGATGGCGTGGTAGAGGGAAAAGCTGATGCGGTATTAGCCGCGAGTATTTTTCATTTTGGGGAGTTCACCATCGCCCAGGCCAAGGATTATATGGCTGAGCGAGGTGTCGAGGTGCGGCGTTAATTCTGACCTATACTGCGTAGCGGGCCTCAGATGTGAAAAAGTCCAGCGCTTCCGGACCAGCTTTTTGCACAAATTCAACGTAATCTGAGACTGCTTGCACAGCGCCTTCCTTGGAGTCAAATGGGCCAACAGCGGCACCTTCGCGAGTCGCAAAAAACCAGAAGTTGTGCAGTTTGAAAAACCGATCACTTCTTATGGCAGGTTTATGCTCGCTTTGTTCACCAGTTCTGGGCATTACCATGTTGTTTCCTCACTTTGTACACTGCCGTACTAATTCTTGTATTTTTATAATAGTTGCCACCTCTTTAATAAGCGTAATTTAAAAAGAGGCTAAAAAGGCAGCAATTCTTCTTTTATTAGCACAGTCCGTTGTAAACAGGGATTGTTTACATACTATCGACGCAAGAACAACAATCTTCATGTATTCAGCCTATTTTTTAGCCAAAAGTCAATGAGGTGCATCAAGCTGAAAGGCCCTTTGGTCTGCTTATGGCGCCTTTTGGTGTTTTTTGGCTGAAGTAAAAATATTCAGCCCTTTGAGGAGGTTAAGCGCTTCGTATAGCTGATTGTCTTCCTGCGAGAGATCGTCAGCGACCTCGGCTTGAGGGCTTTCCGTGTTGGAGAGATGTCCCGCCAGGTTCTCTTCTTTAATTTGCCCTCGGGATTCCAGCAGCCTCACCTCGGCAGGTTTGACCACAATATTAGGCTGGATGCCCTCTGCCTGAATGGAACGTTTACTGGGGGTAAAGTAGCGCGCAGTAGTGAGCTTAATGCCACGTCTTTCCCCCAGGGGAATCACCGTTTGTACGGAGCCTTTGCCAAAGCTGCTGGTGCCGAGAATCACTGCGCGGTTGTGGTCCTGTAGGGCGCCGGCAACAATTTCCGCGGCAGAAGCAGAACCTTCATTGATCAGCACGACTACTGGAAGGCCATTAAGAATGTCGCCGGGTTTAGCATAATACTTGGCGTTGGACGTGTTCAGTCGTCCTTCGGTATATACCACAAGGCCTTGGTCCAGCAGTGTGTCCACCACCTCTACCGAGGCATTCAAGAGACCACCGGGGTTGTTGCGCAGGTCGAGTATTACGCCTTTGAGGTCGGGATCATCTTTGGTGAAGTTTTCCAGGGCTTGCCGGAATGATGTGCCGGTGTTTTCCTGGAACTGTGCAATGCGCACGTAGCCAAATCCGGGTTCCAGTATCCGTGAACGAACACTGTGAACCTGAATGACATCGCGAATAACTTCAACCTCAAACGGACCATCGCGGTTGGGGCGAACAATGGTCAGTTTCAGCTTGGATCCTTTGGGCCCGCGCATGATCTCGATGGCTTCGCTGAGGCTCATGCCCTGCACCAATTGCTCATCCAGTTTTATGATCAGGTCCCCGGCCTGAATGCCAGCCCGTTCGGCGGGAGTGTCATCGATAGGGGTAATCACCTTGATAAAACCCCCTTCCATGCCGACTTCTATACCCAGTCCACCAAACTCCCCTGTGGTATGTTCCTCAAGGTCCTGGAAATCGGTTTCATTAAGATAGGCAGAGTGCGGATCTAGGCTGCTGAGGAGACCACTGATGGCCATTTCCAGAAGCTCTTTATCGTCAATTTCTTCGACGTAGGCCTGACGAATCTGGTCAAAAGCCTGGGTAAAGCGGCGTAGCTCGTCCAGGGGCATGCGCCCGTTGTCTTCCTGTTCAGTTGCCGCAAAGGCAATAGCTCCTGAGAGCAGGAGGAAAGCAAAAAACAGCAACTTACTTAGTGAGTTCATGAACGATCCTGGCATTCGCCGGCGGCGTTGTGGTTTAGGGAGTTGTTGTAGAAGTCTCACGCGCGGCATTGGCGGTAGTGAAGACTGTTATCCTTTACGTGTCAGCCAAGTTTTTGGGTTTGTTGGTCTGCCATTATGGCGAATTTCAAAATAAAGTGCATGATCACGTTGTCCGCCACTGTTGCCGACTCGGGCGATGGGTTCTCCGCTCTGCACCCAGTCGCCAGTGACTTTCAAAAGTACCTGGTTGTGTGCATAGAGGCTCATATAGCCATCACCGTGGTCAATGATGACCAACATGCCGTGGCCTCGCAGGTAATCAGAAAAAATAATACGACCATGGTGTATAGCGTGGACAGGGGTTCCTTCACTGGCTTTGAGTAGCCAGCCATTCCAGGTGATATCTGCCGTTCGTGTGGCGCCAAAGTACTGGCTCAATGTGCCCTTAACAGGCCAGGGCAGTTTGCCCTTGCGACGAGAAAAGGGCTCGGTGTTTGTTGGCGATACCAGCTTGGTAATACTTTCCTCAAGGGTCCTGATAACTGTTTCAAGCCGTTTGTGCTCAGCGTGCAGTTGTTTCAACGCTTGCTTTGAGCTCGTGATTTGGCGATCCAGGCGAACCAAGACCTCGCTGCGGACACGCAGGTTTTCCTCCAGCCGCTGTTGCTGTTCGGACAGCGTTGAGCGGCGCTGTGTGAGTGCAGCCTGTCTTTCGCTAATTCCCGTTTCGACACGATGTAGTTCGGCCATGGTTTGCAGGTACTGTTCAATTTTTTCGGCGCGCGCCTTGAGGAAATAGTCGTAGTATTTCAGGGCCCTACTGACCTTATCCGGATCTTCTTGGTTGAGCAGCAGTTTGATGGATTCCTCGTTGCCCAGCCGATAGGTCGCTGTGATCTGTTTGGCGATCAGGTCCTGTTGGGCCTGGCGGGATTTTTCCAGTGAGGATTTCTGTGATTGCAGTTGCAGCAACTCGCTATTCAGTTTCTCCAGTTGGGCTTCCAGGTCGTGTATCGCCTGGTTGAGTCGTGCGGTGTCCAGTTCGGTTTTTTTCAGTTCCCTGGCAAGACGCTGTTGTTCCTTGCTGTCACCTTTGACGCTCTCTTCGAGCTTGAGGATATCCTTGCCGATCTGCTGCAGCTTCTGGCGATCCTCCTTTTCACCGGCCTGTGTCGGGCAGGCCGCAGATAGCAGCAGAATTAACAGCCAATGCTGGAGCAGCCTCATTGGCGCCTTCTTCATTCTCTCTATGTGGTCAGTTGAGCAAGGGAGTGCCCGGTCATCTCGGCCGGTTGCGGCAAGTCGAGCAATGTCAGCATAGTGGGTGCGATGTCTGCCAGTGAGCCACCATCGCTCAGGGTGAGTTGTCTATCTCCAACGTAGATCAGAGGTACCGGTAGGGTGGTGTGCTGGGTATGCACTTGGCCGGACTGGAGATCGAACATTTGTTCGACATTGCCATGGTCTGCTGTGATCAGGCACTCTCCACCCGCCCTATGCAGGGCGGATAAGACTCGCTCCAGGCATTGATCTACGGCTTCAACGGCTTTAACCGCGGCATCAAAGACCCCGCTGTGGCCCACTTGGTCACAATTGGCGTAGTTGCAGATAATGACATCGAATGCTCCTCCTTCAATGGCAGCGACGAGCTGGTCAGTCAGCTCGTAGGCGCTCATCTCCGGTTTCAGGTCATAGGTGGCGACCTTGGGTGATGGGATAAGAATTCGTTCTTCTCCCGGGAACAGGGTTTCCTGGCCGCCATTAAAGAAGAAAGTCACATGGGCATATTTCTCTGTCTCGGCGATGCGCAGCTGGCTTTTGTTGTGATTGCCCAGGAATTCGCCCAGAGAATTGTGGATGTCCTGAGGTGGAAAAGCGCAACTAGTATGAATATCCGCCGAATACTCGGTGGTCATCACAAAGTCAGACAATGTCGGGTGTGCGATACGCTCAAACCCGTCAAATTGCTTGTCAACAAATGCCCGGGTTATTTCTCTTGCCCTGTCGGGACGGAAATTCATAAAGATGACGGTGTCCCCATCATGGATGGTAACGGTATCTTCTCCAGGGGCGTGGATTGTGGTGGGTAGTACAAATTCGTCATTTTCGCCGCGCTCGTAGGCTGCGCAAAGGCCGCTGATGGCATCGGTTGCAAAATGTTCGGCCTTGCCCAGAGTTAATAGGTCATAGGCCGCCTGCACCCGGTCCCAGCGGTTGTCACGGTCCATGGCGTAAAAGCGCCCGCAGATACTGGCGATACGACCTCGGCCAGTGTCAGACAGTTTTTTTGCAGTGCGCTGTAGTGAGGCTTCAGCACTGCGTGGTGGCGTGTCCCTGCCATCGAGAAAGGCGTGAACGTAGATTGCTTTGGCACCGCGCTGTGAGGCCAGTTCAACCATGGCATTGATATGTGATTCGTGACTGTGAACGCCCCCTTCAGAAAGCAGCCCCAAGATGTGTACGGCCTTGTTGTTGGCAATGGCTTGGTCAATGGCCTGGCAGTACACCGGGTTGGAAAAAAAAGCCCCTTCGCTGATGGCCTTGTTGATGCGGGTAAAGTTCTGGTAGATCACCCGTCCTGATCCCAGCGTCATATGGCCCACTTCACTATTGCCCATCTGTCCTTCCGGAAGGCCTACGGCCAGCCCAGACGTTTGAATAAATGTGTGCGGAGCCGTTTCCCACAAGCGGTCTCGTACTGGAGTGTCAGCTGTAAAGATGGCGTTGTATTCTGGATTGTCGCTGTAGCCATAGCCGTCGAGGACCAGCAGCAGAAGTGGTTTTTTTGCTTCTTTCATGATCTCTATGGGGTGGTGTTCTGGGGTGAATGATCCGCGAATCTTACCCGCAAAGTGTATTCAGTGCCATTGGTGGTTCCTTGAGCAGTATGCGGTGTGTATACTTTTGCGGCTTTGCTGGGCTGGGTGGTCCAGCTGGAACTTCCAAGAGGCTGTTGATAGTGGATTTTTTTGTTTTTATCAGTGAGCAGTGGGTGCTGGTCAGCGTACTTATGGTGCTGATTTACCTGTTTGCCATCAATGAGAGAATCAAGAGTGGCAGGCCGATCTCGGTGCACGCTGTGACCCGCATGTTAAATGCGGAGGAAGCCATCTTGCTCGACGTTCGCGACAGTAAGGAATTCAAGGCGGGCCATATTGCCGGTGCCGTTAATATTCCCCATGCAAAACTAAAGGACAAGATCAGCGAACTGGAAAGTTATCGCGAAAAGTTCATTATCATCGCCGACAAGGTTGGTCAGCAGGCCGGGGCCGTAGGGCGGCAGCTGCAGCAACAGAATTTTAAGGTGTTCCGGCTGACGGGTGGCATGATGGAATGGCAAAACCAGAATTTGCCAGTAATCAAAAGTTAAATGACCCAGGTCAGGATCTACACGACACGCACCTGTGGGTACTGTGTAGCCGCCAAGAATCTGCTCGCCAATAAAGGCCTCAATTTCGAAGAGATCTCCGTAGACGGTGATCCGGCCAAGCGCAAGGAGCTAGTTGTGATGAGTGGCCGCCACACTGTTCCCCAAATTTGGGTGGGTGATGCGCACGTTGGTGGTTACGATGATTTGCGCCGACTGGAGCAACAGGGTGAGCTTGATCAATTGCTGGCTGCGCAGGGTTAAAGCCCCCAGCTGTCCCGACACCAAACTGTGTTTTAAATTATCTAACAAGTAATGATGTAACGAAGGTGGATACATGACTGAAGAAAATACCGGTAACGCTGTCGCCAATGAAGAGAGGGCAGAAAACCATTTTGCCATGCAGCGTATTTACCTGAAGGATCTTTCCTTTGAAACGCCGATGGGTGTGGAGGCTTTCCAGCGTGAAGTGAAGCCACAAATCGGTCAGGAGTTGTCGACCAAAATTGAGCAGTTAGATGAAACCCATTTTGAAGTGGTAATGACACTGACAATTACGGTGAAAGATAAAGACGATGTGGTCTTCCTGACCGAAGTGCATCAGGCAGGTATCTTCACGGTAAAAGGGCTGGAAAAAGCACAGATGGCGCATGTCCTGAACGTACTTTGTCCTGCAACCTTGTACCCCTATGCCAGAGAGGTTGTGGATAATGTGGTGGTCAAAGGTACATTCCCTGCACTGATGCTGCCGCCCGTGAATTTCGATGCACTGTTCGCACAGGCCCTGGCAGAAAGAAAAGCCAAGCAGGACGAGCAGGCTTCTGAGTCAGAAACTGCTCATTAATCGCTAAAGACAGATGGGGTGTAGCTTGTCTGCACCACATCTCTTCAGCCATTCTCAAAGATCGTCGTCACTCATCCCCAGCTCTTTAAGTTTTCGGGTCAGGGTATTTCTGCCCCAGCCAAGCAATTCCGCTGCATCACGCTTACGACCGTGGGTGTGATTCAATGCTGTTTCAATCAGCGCGCGCTCGAAGGTGGGGACTGCTGACGCCAGTATGTCATGGTGTCCGGCACTGAGCTCATTGTCTGCCCAGGAGCGAAGTTGCTGCTCCCAGCTTCCCGCTACATTATTTTTCTCTACCGGACTGTCTCGCAGTTCAGGTGGCAAATCTTCAATGTGCACTTCACGACCAGAGGCCATGACAGTTAACCAGCGGCAGATATTTTCCAGCTGACGTACGTTGCCGGGCCAGGGCAGCATGCTGAGGTAGTGCTCTGCCTCAGGGGAGAGTGTTTTGGGTTCTGTTTCCAACTCCTTGGCGGCAAGTTGGAAAAAATGCTGCATCAATTTCGGGATATCTTCGCGCCGATCTGACAGTGTTGGCAGGTGAATGCGGATCACATTGAGGCGATGGAACAGGTCTTCACGGAATCGGTTTTCCTCTACCAGCTCTTCCAGGTTCTGGTGAGTGGCGGCAATAATGCGTACATCGACTTTCACCGGCGTGTGTCCACCCACCAGATAAAATTCTCCGTTAGCGAGCACGCGCAGTAGGCGGGTCTGAGCCTCGGGTGGCATATCACCGATTTCATCCAGGAACAGGGTGCCACCATCTGCTTGTTGAAAACGACCTTCCCGGCGTTGGGTGGCACCAGTAAAGGCGCCTTTTTCGTGTCCAAACAACTCTGATTCAATCAGGTCATGGGGAATGGCCGCCATATTCAGGGCAACAAACCGATTGTTCCGACGCGGGCTGTGATCGTGTAATGCCTTGGCGACCAGTTCCTTGCCGGTTCCGGATTCCCCGTTAATCAATACCGTGATATTCGAGTGAGACAGACGGCCAATGGCCCGGAAAACTTCCTGCATGGCCGGGGCTTCGCCAATGATTTCACCGCTGACCTCCTCTTCTCTGGGCTCCTTCTCCTGCCCCTGCTCGCCGGCAAAGTTGATGGCCCTCTGTGTGACAGCAATCAATTCTTCAAGGTCAAAGGGTTTAGGCAGGTATTCGAAAGCTCCGCCCTGGTAGGCGGCAACGGCACTGTCAAGGTCGGAGTGAGCGGTGGTAATGATGACCGGCAATGAAGGGTTGGAAATATGAATTTTCTGTAACAACTGTAACCCGTCGATGCCAGGCATACGGATATCGCTGATGATGGTGTCCGGCTTGGTTTTATCCAGCTTGGCTAGCAGATCATAGGGATCTTCAAAGCTGGTTACTGTCATGTCAGCACGGCTAAGCGCTTTTTCCATCACCCAACGTATGGAACGATCATCATCAACTATCCAGACTTTGCGCTTTTCCATGTTTTAAATATCCAAAGGTAAATAGATGGTGAAACGGGTTTCTCCCTTCCCGTTTTCACACTCGATCAGCCCGTGGTGAAGGTTGATGGCGGACTGGGCTATGGGTAGGCCCAGTCCACTGCCTTCAGCTCGACCACTGATCATGGGAAAAAATATGCGATCTATCAGGTCTTCGGGTATACCGGGACCGTTATCGATAATGTCGATGCGACAGATCACTTTGTGATGCACCTTGCCAATGGTGAAATGACGCTGAATTTTGGTTACTAGTTTGATAGTGGGGCGTTTCTGATTGCTGTTACGCAGAGCCTGAATAGAGTTGCGTACAATGTTCAGGACAGCCTGGATCAGTTGTCCTCGGTCGCCACTGATTTCAGGGATGCTGGGGTCATAACTGCGCTTGATGGCGATGGCGCCACGGGTTTCGGCTTCTGCCAATGCCGCCACATGCTCTAGTACTTCGTGGATGTTGACTGGGACAAATTTAGGCATGGTGGTCGGCCCCAGCAGGCGGTCTACCAGGCTGCAAAGCCGATCTGTCTCCGCAGAAATAATATCGGTGTACTCCCGCAGCTCCGGTTCGTCACCCAAGTCTTCCGACAGTAACTGCGCTGCTCCCCGGATACCACCCAGGGGATTTTTGATTTCATGGGCAAGTCCCCGCACCAGGTTGCGAGTCGTATCGTGCGTAGTAATCAGCGCTTCTTCGCGGTTGATACGCATGAGCCTGTCCATTTGCTGCATTTCGAGCACCAGCATACGTGTCACCGATGTCTGGAGCGGGGTGGCAGTAAAATCTACGGTGATCTGCGACTGGTCAGGTAGAACCATGGTGGCTTGACGTTGGGTAAATGGGTGGTTTGACTCCAAAGCTTCCCGCAGAGAGGGCGTTGGCGAATCGTTTTCGGTAAACAGCGTGCTGACGGAGTTGCCACACAGACGCATTGCGCTAACCGCAAGCAGATTTTCTGCCGATGGGTTCAAATAACAGATTTCCAGACTGTCATTCAGCAGCAGAACGGCGGTGCTCAGGTTGTCCAGTAGTAAGTGGTGAAGCTGTTCGTCGGTCATTAGGATCAATTTATCGCTGGCTTACGGTGCGCTAAAAGGCCGTCGCCCTTTTATGGTTCAGTGGTTCATTAACTCAACGCAAATAGCGGGCCAATTATGGTGTGCGTTAAGCCCCTGTAAACAGAAGGATTAACGATTATAAGTGTAGCATGGCGCACCATGATGGTGCGCCATGCTCATTGGGATTTTTTTGAAAATCGAACAGAGGCTATTTAGACCCCTGGGTGGCCTTTTGAACTCTTTTTGCTCTGTCTGATTTTTGTGTCTGAATGGCCTCTTTATTGAGGCGAGAGGCTCTTTTTACGAAAAATGTAACCTTGTCCGAGGTGGCAACAGAGTTTCCTTTTGTATCGATAACCCGGACTTGAACGTTATGTTCGCCTCTGATCAGTTCGTCGATAGAAAAGGAAGTGGCGTAGGCCGCTTCGCCGTAGGGTTGACCATTGTGGAAAAGTTGAATCCGGTGGCCGGGCTGGAGAGCCGGTTCCATAAAGACCTGTACTACAACATTGAGTTGGCCTGGCGGGATGGTGGCATCTTGGGCTGGAGATAGAATGCTGACTTCCTTGTAACCGTTGCCGGTGTCGGATTTTTTCGGTTTTTCGGCTTTTGTTTTCAGTGCGGGCTGAGTGTTTATAGCCGGTAATTTAACCTCTTCGACTTTGCCTTCTTTGGCCGTAGGGTTGTCGGTATAAGTGATATTGCCGTCTTCATCGACAGTTTTGTAGACCTCTGCCAGTGCGGGCTGAGCGATTGTGCACGCCAGGGTAAGGGCAATTAAACGACAGTATCCACTCATCAGTAACAATTCTCCTTGTTGAGTCTTCTAAGACTAGCCTTCCTTTGACACAAGAAAAAGCCCGCCATTCAAAAAATAGCGGGCTTTTTTTGTGTTTGAGAGAGCGGGCCGTATTAGTGGACCGCCGACTCTGTGTTGAGTATCGATTTATACGGAGTAGTACAGGTCGAACTCAAGCGGGTGAGTAGTGTGCTCGACACGGTAGACATCTTCCATTTTCAGTTCAATGTAAGCATCGATCATGTCGTCGGTGAAGACGCCGCCCTTGGTGAGGAACTCACGGTCTGCATCCAGGGAAGACAGTGCTTCGCGAAGGCTACCACATACTTGTGGTATGGCGGCTGCTTCTTCTGCGGGCAGATCGTACAGGTCTTTGTCTGCGGCATCGCCGGGGTGGATCTTGTTCTGAACACCGTCCAGGCCAGCCATCAACATGGCGGCGAACGCCAGGTAAGGGTTGGCAATAGGGTCGGGGAAGCGTGCTTCAATACGCTTACCTTTCGGAGATGCAACGTAAGGAATGCGGATGGAAGCGGAGCGGTTGCGTGCAGAGTAGGCCAGCATTACCGGGGCTTCAAAGCCGGGGATAAGACGCTTGTATGAGTTGGTGCCGGGGTTGGTGAAGGCGTTCAATGCCTTGGCGTGCTTGATAATGCCACCGATGTAGTACAGGGCAGTTTCACTCAGTCCAGCATAACCGTCGCCAGCAAACTGGTTAACGCCATCCTTCCAGAAAGACTGGTGGCAGTGCATGCCGGAGCCGTTATCGCCAACGATGGGCTTAGGCATAAAAGTAGCAGTTTTGCCATAGGCGTGGGCCACATTGTGTACGCAGTATTTCAGGATCTGAGTGTCGTCGGCTTTTTTCACCAGGGTGTTGAATTTAATGCCGATTTCACACTGACCAGCGGTAGCCACTTCATGATGGTGTACTTCAATATCAAGGCCCATTTGAGACATGGCTTCACACATCGCGGCACGAATGTCGTGCAGTGAGTCAATTGGCGGAACCGGGAAATAACCACCTTTCACGCGAGGGCGGTGGCCCATGTTGCCTTCGGCAAAGGTCTCACCGGTAGACCAGGCGGCTTCTTCAGAGCTGATCTTAACGAAGCTGCCGCTCATGTCTGAGCCCCATTTGATGTCGTCAAAGATGAAGAACTCAGGCTCGTTACCAAAGAATGCAGTGTCGCCCAGACCGGTAGTTTTCAGGTATTCCTCAGCGCGCTTGGCTACGGAGCGGGGGTCGCGCTCATAACCTGTCATAGTTGATGGCTCGAGAATATCGCAGCGCAGAATGACGGTTACGGCATCGGAAAAAGGATCCAGCATAGACGTGCTGTCATCCGGCATCAGTACCATGTCGGATTCGTTAATACCTTTCCAGCCGGCGATAGAGGAGCCGTCGAACATTTGACCGACTTCAAAGAATTCTTCGTCAACAGCACTAACGGGGATGGTGACGTGCTGTTCTTTACCTTTGGTGTCGGTAAAGCGCAAATCTACCCATTGGGCTTCGCTTTCTTTAATCAGTGTGAGGGTTTTGTTGGACATTAGCTCCTCCAGTTATGGATATCCAGATTGAATCGGGTGCCCGAAGTGACGGGACCACGATGATACAAAATAGTTAAATTGATTGTTGTTTCAGCTCAATTTGTGATTTAGCAATCAGTGTGCCAAATTGAAGCAAAAGTTATGCCAGCGGCGGCTATTAATAAAATCAATGGGTTATAGTTAGCACGCCGTATGGTTTGCGCCGTTATGCACCACAATAAAGCACAAGTTAAGCTAAAAGATCATATTTGGTGCGCCGTGCGCACGCTGTGGTGCTGTTTCTCATCATAAGCCGAATAGTACTTTTTTTGTAATATAATCTGCCGCCCCAATACCCATATGCAGTGAACCCTTTTCGCCATGCACTTTATCATCAAGCTGTTTCCTGAAATCATCATCAAAAGTACCCCCGTTCGTAAACGAATGACCCGGCAGTTACGCGAAAACCTTCGCAAAATGCTGCGTGCTATTGATCCGGCGATACAGGTTGAGCAGGACTGGGAAAAATTACAGATTATCGGCCCGGAAAGCGATGAGGTCCCGCTTCGTGTGGCAGATTTGTTGGCGCGAACCCCGGGCATTGCCAATTTTTCCAGGGTGCAACATTTCCCCCTGGGGAGCTTTGATGACATTCTTCAAAATACCCTGTTGGTGTGGAAAGAAAAGCTGAATGGTAAGACCTTTGTGCTTCGCGTAAAGCGCAGCGGCAAGCACGAATTCACCTCTGGCGACGTTGAACGCATTGTGGGTGGTGGCCTATTGCACCAGTCTGAGGCGGCGGGGGTTAGCCTCAAACAACCGGACCTTACTGTGCGCCTTGAAATCAAGCAGCAGGAGCTGTTTGTTATTGAGGAAACAACTAAGGGGTTGGGGGGGTTCCCATTGGGCTCACAGGATACGGTGATTTCACTGATCTCTGGCGGCTTTGATTCATCCGTTTCCAGTTACCTGACGACCAAACGTGGATTGCGGACCCATTACCTGTTTTTCAATCTCGGTGGGCGTGCCCATGAGGTGGGGGTGAAGGAGGTGGCTTTTTATCTCTGGAGCAAGTTTGGCAGCTCCCATCGCGTGCGTTTTATTACGGTGCCCTTTGACGGCGTGGTTGGGGAGATTTTAAGCAAGGTTCGCAATTCCGAAATCGGTGTGGTGTTGAAACGCATGATGCTGCGGGCCGCGACACAGGTGGCCGAGGACATGGGCGTGCAGGCGCTGGTTACCGGCGAGAGTGTGGCCCAGGTTTCCAGTCAAACGCTGGCTAATCTGGCGGTGATTGACTCGGTAACCAAAACCCTGGTTCTGCGGCCACTCATTACCTCGGATAAAAATGACATCATTGATATTGCCAGGGCCATCGGTACTGAAGAGTTTGCCGCCAGTATGCCGGAATACTGTGGCGTGATTTCTGTGAAGCCGACGACTAGAGCCCGGGAAGACAAGGTTGTCGCAGAAGAAGCAAACTTCGATTTCTCCGTGCTTGAGCAGGCCGTGGCCAATAGCCGTGTACAAAATATCGATGAAGTCATGGAAGTTGATGCCAATGCCGTAGACGTGGAGATTTTTCAGTCGCCACAACCGGGTGCCACGATTCTGGATATACGCCACCCGGATGAAGTGGAGATGCGACCTCTGTCTATTCAGGGGGTGACCGTTGAGGCATTACCTTTTTTTGCAGTGCAAAACAAATTTCAACACCTTGAACAGAGTTCAAGTTACCTCCTTTATTGCGAAAAAGGGGTTATGAGTCGTTTGCATGCCGAACTCCTGCTCGAACAGGGGTTCCACAATGTGGCGGTTTACCGGCCTACTTCCTGATTCACGCACCAAAAAACACCTGAAGATCCAGGACGTGTTCGATCGGGGTGCGCTCGAGGCTATGTGGTGGGCCGATGTGGGCGATGCTTTTCTCTTGAGCAGGCGGTTATTGCGCCTGTAGTCATCTATTAGCGCGTATTCATGGCGTTGCAGCACTTTGTCACGGTTTTCTCAGAAATTGGGCTGAAAATTGCTTTGGTAACGGGTACATACGAAAAACTCGTCTGTGAAACATTCTGTTGCCAGAGCAATTCGACCAGGCCCCTCACACCATTCACTACCCGGAATGGGACCCCTGGGCTGTTTGCGCGGAGACAGTCGATCAATTCTCCACCCAAAACCAGAGGATACTCCCATGAGCGGAAACCAACCCCGAATGCTCGCCATTGCAGAAATCAATAACCGCGAGCCCTTGCCTGTTGATATGCCGGAAGCCCTGAGCAAAATTTGGGCAACAGATGTGTTTAACCTGGCGACCATGGAAGAAGCATTATCGAAAAATGCCTTCAAAGCCATGAAAAATACCGTGCAAACAGGCGCCGCTCTGGATCCCGGCACGGCAGATGTCGTGGCTGCCGCCATGAAGGACTGGGCCATTTCAAAAGGGGTGAAATTTTTCTCACATATCTTCTACCCGATGACCAATGCCACGGCCGAAAAGCATGATGGTTTTATCATCACCAATTCCGATGGCGGCGCCATTACCGAATTTACCGGCAGCCTGTTGATCAAGGGCGAGCCGGATGGCTCCTCATTCCCCAATGGTAGTCTGCGGATGACCAATGCCGCCCGGGGTTACACTGCCTGGGATCCCACTAGTCCCGCCTACATCATGCACACGGACAATGGTGCAACCCTGATGATTCCCAGCGTGTTCATGTCCTGGACCGGTGAAGCGCTGGATAAAAAGATTCCTCTGCTGCGTTCCAACGCGGCGATGGATAAGTCGGCAAGAAAAGTGCTGTCGTTGATGGGGGAAACCGACATTGCCACCCTGAACTCCAGCTGCGGTGCCGAGCAGGAGTATTTTCTGGTGGATGAAAATTTTGCCAGCAGTCGCCCTGATCTGTTGCTGGCAGGTCGCAGTCTGTTTGGTGCTCCTCCAGCCAAGGGACAGGAGTTTGATGACCACTATTTTGGTGCTATTCCCGAACGTGTACAGGTCTTTATGCAGGACCTGGAAGACAAGCTGTATCGGTTGGAAATTCCCGCAAAAACGCACCACAACGAGGTGGCACCTGGTCAGTTTGAAATTGCACCCTATTTTGAATCGGCCAACGTCGCCTCTGACCATCAGCAAATGCTGATGACTCTGCTCAAACTGACCGCCAAAAAACATGGTTTCCTCTGCTTGCTACATGAAAAGCCCTTTGCCGGTGTAAATGGCTCTGGTAAGCACGTTAACTGGTCAGTGGGAAATTCCACCCAGGGCAACTTACTGGACCCTGGCAGCACCCCGGATAAAAACCTGATCTTCCTGTTGTTCTGCGGAGCGGTGATTCGCGGCGTACATGCCTATGGCCCCCTGCTGCGGGCTGCCATTGCGTCTGCGGCAAATGATCATCGCTTGGGAGCGAACGAAGCGCCGCCGGCGATTCTTTCCGTGTACCTGGGTGATCAGCTGGAAAAGCTGTTCATGGATATCAAGGAAGGCAAGCTGAATGAAACGGTCAAAGGCGGTGAGATGGATCTGGGGCTTACCCAGATCCTCAAGTTTGAACGTGACCCCGGGGACCGTAATCGCACTTCACCCTTTGCCTTCACGGGTAATCGCTTTGAGTTTCGGGCTGTAGGCTCCTCGCAATCGGTATCTGGCCCGCTGGTGGCGATGAATACGATGCTTGCCGACTCCCTGGATTGGATCGCTGAAAAGCTTGAGGCCAGTCTGGCGGCTTCTTCCAATCAGACAGAAGCCGTTATCAAAGTGCTGCAGGAGTTGATGCAACAGCATGGCAATGTTGTTTTTGGTGGCGACGGATATTCACCAGAGTGGTACCGTATGGCGGTTGAAGAGCGCGGCCTGAAAAATATCCCCACCACAGCCGATGCGCTGCCAGCCCTGCTCGAGGCGGATGTTATTGAACTGTTCAAGAAAACCGGTGTGTTGACACCGGTGGAGTTGGCAAGCCGATACGAGGTGTATGCGGAACAGTACATTCTGGCTATCGAAGTAGAGGCAAAGCTGGTTATCGATATGGCCAAGACGTTGATCTACCCCGCAGCCATGAGCTACCTCTCGGATTTGAGTAGTGCTATCTCGGGTGCCCGCGAAGTGGGCGTCGAACTTGATGCCACCGTGGTTAATAAAGTAGCTGCTGAAACCGGCGCCATGATGAAAGCGGTCGAGGAATTATCATCACTAATCGGTATGCACGATTTTGATACGACAGAAGATCATATGAAATTCTGTGCCGATACCATTCGCGGCCTCATGGATGAGGTTAGAGAGCATGCAGATTATCTTGAGCTGGAGGTCTCTGACGAACTATGGCCGCTGCCAAAATACCGGGAGCTGCTGTTCTTCCGTTAACAAGCAAGAAAGCTATTCCTGGGGAAGAAGCAGGCCACCTGATCAGGTGGCCTGTTTTGTTTTCCTCCATCGGCATTGTGTCGTCGAATCAACATTACTTGAAAGCGGCAGAGGTTGTCTCTACAGTTTCTCCGCCTTATGTAGTGAAGGAAAAGCTGAGTATGTTGGAAGTGCTGTTGTTGGCGGTTGCATTAAGTATGGATGCTTTTGCGGTATCCATCGGCTTGGGTGCCAAGCACCAGCGCCGACCCATGTCGTTAGCCATCATGGCGGGCATCTATTTTGGTGTGTTCCAGGCGTTGATGCCGGTGTTCGGTTACTTGGGGGGCAAGGGTGTGCTGGGTTGGGTAGAAGCTGCCGCACCCTGGATTGCGTTTCTGTTACTGGTGTTGATCGGTGGAAAAATGATTTATGAATCCTTTGCCGAAGGGGTGGAGGAAGATATCGCCACGATTACCCACCGTGTGATGCTGATGCTGGCCATAGCCACCAGTATCGATGCGATGGCAGCAGGGTTTGCTCTGACTCTGCTGGATGTTGCGCCACTGCTCGCCTGTCTGATCATCGGGGTGACCACGTTTCTATTCAGTATGGCGGGTGTGCTTATTGGTACAAAAAGTGGCACCTGGCTAGAGAGCAAGGCGGAGCTTTTTGGCGGCGTGGTGCTGATTCTTATCGGACTGAAAATGATTCTCTTCTAATCAGCGTTTAACGAGTAGCAGGCCGGGGAAAATCAGTCAGTTTCCGCGCAGAAACTCTGGTTGCGGCCGCCTGCTTTGGCCCTGTACATGGCCTCATCCGCTAGAGTGAGCAAGTTGGCCGGAGTGTCATTTTCAGAAGACAGGATACAGGCAACCCCAATACTTAGCGTGACCCATTGTGATACGGGGCTGGTGGGATGGGGAATTTCCAGTTTCTCTATGTTGGCACAGATGCGCTTAGCAATTTTTGTCGCGCCCTTCTGCTGGATTCCTGGAAGAAGAACGCAGAATTCTTCACCGCCGAAACGTGTGGCGGAATCACTCCCCCGTAACAGACTGCGCTGTATCGTACCTGCTACGGACCTCAGGCACTCGTCACCAACTAGGTGGCCATAGTTGTCGTTGTATTGCTTGAAATAGTCGATATCAAGGAGGATCACCGAGAGGTGGGTGCCTTCACGGGCACATCGTTTCCACTCGGAGTCCAGATGATCGTTAAAATAGCGGCGATTGAAAAGGCCGGTCAGCTCATCAACGACGGCCAGTTCCTCCAGTCTCTTTTGAGCAATTTTCTGGTCTGTCTGGTCTCGGATGGTTTCGACGACAGCAATCAGCTGGCCATGGTTATCGTAGATTGGACCTGCGTCGGCGGCCAGGTAAAGCCGTTTGCCGATGCGGGGCATGACGCACCAGTTTTCCGCTTTGTAACCATTTCCGTACACTGAGGGTTGTGCCGATACAGTGTAGAGCTTGTCCAGTTCATTCGTGCGGCCCTCAATGATGGTATCTGCAAGGCAAAGACGATGATTGGAATAGAAGGCTTTCCAGTGATTGTTGGTGCCGATGACTTCAGCGGCTGTAATGCCGGTGAGCCGTTCGCATGAACGATTCCAGATAATCACGTTGCCGTCAGTATCCAGTACAAAGGTAGCCGTCACCAAGTGTTGCATCAGATTGATGGCAAATTCAGTTTGCTCGGGTTTGTTGATCATCCGGATCACCCTATTGTCATAATTTGCGGGAGATAATACGACTACTCTACTCTGCTGTCGATTCTGGCGCTCAGCACTTAAATCATCGAATTTGAAGGCTACAGAAGTGCTGAACGAAGAAATATCTGTTTTCGGAGAATACAGCGGCTATAATCCGCGCCTGTTTTTTCCTGTCGAGAATTCCTGTGATCGAGAAACTCCGCAATATTGCCATTATTGCACACGTTGACCATGGCAAAACCACACTGGTGGACAAGCTGCTGCAGCAATCCGGAACACTGGACCGAAAGGCGATGGGTGCCGAGCGCATCATGGACTCCAATGACCAGGAACGTGAGCGAGGCATTACCATTCTGGCCAAAAATACGGCCATTGAGTGGAATGGTTACCGCATCAATATTGTGGATACCCCCGGGCACGCAGACTTCGGCGGAGAAGTTGAGCGGGTGCTGTCAATGGTGGATTCGGTGTTGCTGCTGGTGGATGCTGTCGACGGACCGATGCCGCAGACAAGATTCGTCACCCAAAAGGCCTTCGAGCAGGGACTCAACCCTATCTTGGTGGTCAACAAGGTGGATCGCCCCGGCGCGCGCCCCCATTGGGTAGTGGACCAGGTGTTTGACCTGTTTGATCGCCTGGGCGCCACTGACGAACAGCTGGATTTTCCCATTATTTATGCATCGGCATTGAATGGTATAGCGGGTAATGATCCTGAAGATATGCAGGAGGATATGACGCCGCTGTTCCAGATGGTGGTTGACCAGGTCAAAGCGCCAGAAGTGGATCTCGACGGCCCCTTGCAGATGCAAATCAGTGCGCTGGATTACAGCAGTTACGTGGGTGTTATCGGTATCGGCCGTATTACCCGTGGCAAGCTGAAAACCAATGAGCAGGTCGTGGTGGTTGACCGCGAAGGCAAGACCAGGCGCGGAAGAGTGCTTCAGGTCATGGGGTACCGTGGGTTGGAGCGCTTTGAGGTGGATCAGGCTCAGGCGGGTGATATTGTCTGTATTACCGGCATCGACAAGCTAAATATCTCTGACACTCTCTGCCACCCGGATAGCCCGGAGGCGTTGCCGCCGCTCAGCGTGGATGAGCCCACCGTGAGCATGACCTTCCAGGTGAACGATTCGCCCTTTGCCGGTCAGGATGGCAAGTTCGTGACGTCACGTAACATCAAGGAACGCCTGGAGCAGGAGTTGATCCACAACGTGGCCCTGCGGGTTAAAGAGGGTGACAGCCCGGACAAATTCGTGGTTTCCGGTCGCGGTGAATTGCACCTGTCGGTGCTGATCGAAAATATGCGCCGCGAGGGCTTTGAGCTTGGTGTGTCTCGTCCGGAAGTGATCCAGAAAGAGGTGGATGGCGAAATTCAGGAACCGTACGAGCAGGTGGTGATCGATATTGAGGATCAGCACCAGGGCTCGGTCATGGAAGAGCTGGGGTTGCGAAAGGCTGAGATGACCAACATGGAGCCGGATGGCAAAGGCCGGGTCAGATTGGAGTTTATGGTGCCTTCCAGAGGCCTGATCGGTTTCCGTTCCTTGTTCCTAACGCTCACCAGTGGCTCGGGCATTATGACCAGTATTTTTGATCATTACGGGCCGGTGAAAGCTGGAGAACTGGCCGGACGCCAGAACGGGGTGCTGGTTTCCATGATCAAAGGCAAAACCCTTGCCTATGCATTGTTTAACCTACAGGAGCGCGGCAGGCTGTTTCTGGGGCACGGTGCAGAGGTGTACGAGGGGCAGATTATAGGTCTGCACTCCCGCAGCAACGACCTGCCGGTGAACCCCACCAAGGCCAAGCAATTGACCAATGTGCGTGCAGCGGGCACCGATGAAAACCTGATTCTGACACCGCCGGTTCGCCATACCCTGGAGCAGGCGTTGGAGTTCATCGAGGAAGATGAGCTGGTGGAGGTGACCCCCCACCACATCCGCCTGCGCAAGAAGTTGCTCACCGAAAACGAGCGCAAGCGGGCGGGTAAAAATATCTGAGTTGTCACGAATAACATCAGAAGTGCGCCCCGGATAATGGGGCGCCGGCGCGGTAGATTCTCATTTCAGATAGGGGTAATGTAGCTCCACTGACTTTGACATGGATCCGCTGATGAGAACCTTTTATCCGCGTATTAAGCCCTATGCCACACACAGGTTGGCGGTGGATTCACTGCATACCCTGTATGTCGAAGAAGTTGGTAATCCTGACGGTATCCCGGTGGTGTTTGTCCACGGCGGTCCCGGTGTCGGTTGTACAGAAAATGACCGGCGCTTTTTCGATCCTGAAAAATTCCGCATCATCCTGTTTGATCAACGCGGCAGTGGTCGTTCCAAACCCCATGCGGAATTGCGCCATAACAGCACCCCAGAGCTGGTGGCGGATATGGAAAAAATTCGTACCAAGTTGAAGGTTGAGCAGTGGGTTCTCTTTGGCGGTTCCTGGGGCTCAACCCTGAGCCTGATCTACGCTCAGGCACACCCCGGGCGAGTGATGGGTATGATCCTGCGGGGTATTTTTCTCTGTCGCCAGCAGGATATTCATTGGTTCTATCAGGATGGTGCCAGCCATGTCTTTCCGGATTACTGGAAAGATTTTGTCTCTCAGATTCCGCTGGCCGAGCGCCATAATCTCCTAGACGCCTATCATCAGCGCCTGACGGGCAATAATGAAATCGTGCGTATGGCGGCAGCCAAAGCCTGGTGTACCTGGGAAGGAAGGTGTGCCAGTTTTCACCCCAACCCCGATTTGGTAGAGCATTTGGGCAGCCCCCATACGGCACTGTCGATGGCGCGGATTGAAGCTCACTATTTTCTCCACGATGCTTTTCTCGACGAGAACGAAATCATTCGGCAAGTTGATCGTTTAAGGGGTATTCCGGCCCTGATTGTGCATGGGCGGTATGACATGGTTTGCCCCGTTGATCAGGCCTTTGATCTCTGTGAGGCTTGGGAGGAGGTGCGGCTAGAAGTCATTCGTGATGCAGGTCATGCCTCTTCCGAACCGGGCACATTGTCGGCTCTGATTGAGGCGACGGATGAGATGGCCAAAACTCTGATGGATGCCTCCTGATCAGCTGTTTTCCCGCAGGTATTTAAAAAGCTTGCGGGCGGCTGCGGGCGGCTTGTTTTGTGAGGCTTGCTTTTGTGCTTGGCGAATCAGTTGGCGAAGGTGCTGACGATCCATTCCAGGTTTTTCACACAAAAGTTCTTCCAGTGCGCTATCTCCCTCATTCAGTAGTCGGTCGCGCCAGATTTCGAGTTTATGAAACTGCTGTCGAAACGCGACGCTATCCTGATGGAAGCTCTCCAGAGACTCACGGATACTGTCACTATCGATGACCCGCATCAGCTTGCCGATGTATTGAAGCTGGCGGCGTTTGCCTTCACGGTTTTTCAGGCGCCGGGCCAGCATCACTGCTTCCTCAAGGTCCTCTGGGAGGCTGATTTTTTCCAGCTTGGCCGCTGGCAGGTTCACCAGCTCTTCACCCAGCTTTTGAAGCTCGGTCATTTCCCGCTTGATCGCCGTTTTGCTTTTCGGTAACTCCTCGTCCGGCGTGTGTTCGGGGAAGTCGTCTGCATTGCTCATGAATGACTATTTAACCGTAGAAAAGGGTGGCCAGCCCAAGGAATGAAAGGAAGCCGACCACATCTGTCACCGTGGTCAGGGCCACACTGCCAGCGAGGGCGGGGTCAATCCTGCAGGCCTTCAGCAGAATTGGCAGACCCGCACCCGCAATTGCGGCAGCCAGCAGGTTGATCAACATGGCGGCGGCGATAATAACGGCAATGGTAGGATCATTGAACCACAGCGCTGCTACGGCACCCATTATCAGTGCCCACAGCATACCGTTTAGTGCGCCGACAGCGAACTCCTTGCTCAGTAACCAGCGCATGTTGTTGCGGCTGATCTGTCCCAGAGCCATACCGCGAATCACCACAGTAAGTGTCTGGCTGCCGGCGACACCGCCCATACTGGCAACAATCGGCATTAGAATGGCCAGTGCCACCACTTTATCGATGGTCGCCTCAAAGATATTGATGACCGCTGATGCGAGGATGGCGGTCATCAGGTTGAGTCCCAGCCAGATCGCCCGCCTCGGAGCAGTTCGCTTGACGGAGGCAAACGTCTCTTCCTCGTCACTTAGACCGGCCAAACCCAGCAGGGAGTGGGCGGCATCTTCCATGATCACGTCGACCACGTCATCAATAGTGATCCGTCCCAACAATTTGCGATCATCGCCGATGACAGGTGCCGATACCCAGTCGTGCTTTTCGAACAGCAATGCCACGTCTGAATCGGGCATGTCCGCCGCAATGGCCTCTACCTCTGTATCCATGATTTCCCGCACTGTGATATTTGGACTGGCGGTTAACAGCTTGGTCAGGGGCAGTGTGCCGAGAAAAGTATCCTCACGGTTGACCACAAAAATACAGTCGGTGACTTCCGGAATTTCTTCGTGACGGCGTAAATAACGCAACACCACATCAATGGTCAGATCGGGCCGCACCGTGATGGTGTCCGTATTCATCAGGCCGCCCGCAGTATCCTCTGCGTAAGTGAGTACTCGCTCAACACGCAGTCGATCCTGGCTGGTCATGGCCTGGAGCACTTCGGGAATTACTTGATCGGGCAGTTGCTGGAGAATGTCGGCGACATCATCGGGGTCGAGACCCTCGGTAAGGGAGGCAACCTCGTGGCTTTCCATTTCGCTAAGGATTTCACCGCGCAGCTCTTCATTGAGCTCGCCGATGACTTCACCTTCAAGCTCGCCGTCGACGAGGTCCCAGAGTACCCGGCGGACCTTGGGTGGGGCCGATTCTATCTGGTCGGCAATATCAGCGGGAGTAAGATTATTGAGCATGTGCCGCAGCAGGCGCACATTGCTGGAGTGCATCAGTTCATCGATGCTGGCGAGCCGTGACAATTCGCTGACTTTTTCGTTGGACGCCTGCATTTAATGAAAAATCCCTGGCTCTCGGATGGATGGCCGATAGTTTATAGGGGGGAGTTATAAAATTACAGCGGAGTTGTTGGCTGAGAGGATTATTGTTCTTCGTCAAAACGATTGGCGATCAGCTGTTCGACATCCCTGTGGGCACGCTCAGCATCAGAACCTTCAAAATGGAAATGTAAGGTGGTGCCCTGGGTGGCTGCCAGCAACATCAGGGACATGACACTCTTGGCATCCACCATTTTTTCCGGCTCACGACCTGTTTTGATGGCGCAGCCATATTTTCCGGCTGTCGAGGCCAGTTTCGCAGCCGCTCTGGCATGAAGGCCCAGGCGGTTAATTATTGTTAGTTCTGTGCGAATCAATTGCGACATGGGGGTCCCTATCTGGGGCTATTATGACAGCTCACGGTGCCTAACCTGTACATTGGGGTATTTCTGGGTGAAATGGTTACCCAGCTGATTGCAAATGTAAACTGATCGATGTTGCCCGCCAGTACAGCCAATGGCAATAGTCAGGTAGCTGCGGTTGTTTGCCCGAAAAGAAGGCACCCAGTGCTCAAACAACTGCTTGAGCTCTTCCACCATGCTGGTGACTTCCGGTTGGGATGCCAGAAATTCAATCACAGCGGGATGGTTGCCGGTATGGGGACGCAGCTCCTGTTTCCAGTGGGGGTTGGGCAGGCAGCGAACATCAAAAACAAAATCCGCATTGGTGGGTATCCCCCGCTTGTAAGCGAAAGACTCAAACAGGATCGCCATGTCGTCCTTGCTGTCGGGAACAATCTGGTTCTTGATGGCATCCCGCAACTCATGCAACGTCATGTTGCTGGTGTCGATGTGTCGATCGGCGATGGAAGCGATGGGGTTCAGCAGCTCGGTTTCCAGGGCAAGCGCCTGTTTGATATCGAGGTTGGCTGAGCTGAGCGGATGCTTGCGCCGGGTTTCACTGAAGCGTTGAATCAGAACATCTTTATTGGCATTCAGGAACACCACCTGGTATTCCACGCCGGAATCCTTAAGTTGATTCAGAACCTGGGGCAACTGTCCCAGATCACTGCTCAGGTTCCTGACATCAATGCCAACGGCAATTTTTTCCAGCCATTGCCTGTTGTTGGGGTCGCTGGCAAGTTCAAACAGTCCCGGTAGTAGGCTCGCTGGCAGGTTGTCGATACAGGTAAATCCCACATCTTCAAGTACGTTGAGAGCTGTACTTTTGCCAGAGCCAGAGCGCCCGCTTACCACCACCAGTCTCATGGATGCTGTCCTCAGGTCTCGTTGACAGCTATGCGATACAGAGCGTCATTGGAATCGGCCTGCCGGAGCTGGTTGCGAACAGTTTCATCCTGGAGCAGCTCGGCAATTGCCGACAATATCTGCAGGTGCTGGTCATTTTGCTCTTCGGGGACTATCAGGGCAAAGATCAGGTCAACTTCCTCACCGTCAATGGAGTCGAAATCGACCGGTTCCTGTAATTTGATCAAGGCGGCCGTAATTTTTTCGCAACCGCCAAGGCGGCAATGAGGAATGGCAACCCCTTCGCCGATGCCGGTGCTGCCAAGACGCTCTCTTGATAACAGACCTTGGTAGAGCTCATCGGCGGTGACTGTATCCATGCGTTCGGACAGGAAGCTGGACAAATTTTCGAGCACGCGTTTTTTGCTGCCGCCCGGAGCGTCGGCGACGACGTTTTCCGGGGGCAGTACATCAGTTAGTTTCATCAGGGGTTATCTACCGCGGGTTTTTTCCTTGTGTTTGATCAGCTGACGGTCGAGTTTGTCAGCCAGCGTATCGATAGCGGCATAGAGGTCTTCGTCTTCCGAGTTGGCAAAAAACTCACCACCGCTCACATGCACGGTCGCTTCTGCCTTCTGAATCAATTTGTCTACAGAGAGAATCACATTGGTGCTGGTTATGTGGTCGTGATGACGCTCCAGCTTGGAGAGCTTGGTGTTCACGTAATCTTTAATCGCATCAGTGATGTCGAGATGATGTCCGCTAATATTCATTTGCATGCGGTACTCCTTGGTTTTTGATTGTCGGATTAAACATTGGGATTGTAGCGTTTCCTCTCGCTGGAGGAGGGGATGCCCATCCCTTCTCGGTATTTTGCCACCGTACGCCGTGCTACCTGAATGCCCATATCCTGAAGCAGGGACGTCAGCTTGTTATCACTGAGGGGTTTGCCAGGATTCTCAGCACTGATCATTTTTTTCAGGATAGCGCGGATGGCAGTTGATGAACACTCTCCGCCGCTGGCGGTGGAGACATGACTGGAAAAAAAGTATTTCAGCTCAAATACACCCTGTGGGGTGTCGAGATATTTCTGGGTAGTAACCCTGGAAATAGTGGACTCGTGGAGTTCCAGTCGGTCGGCGATATCAGCCAGCACCATGGGTTTCATCGCCACGGGACCCTGTTCCAGAAAGCCCTGCTGCATTTGTACGATACAAGAGGCCACCCGCATCAGGGTATCGTTGCGGCTTTCAATGCTGCGTAAAAACCAGCGGGCTTCCTGCAGATGGTTCTTCAAAAAGGTGTTGTCCTGGCTGGAGTCCGCGCGTTTGATTAATTGTGCGTAGTGCTGATTGATGCTGAGCTTAGGCGTGATTTCATCGTTGAGGGTCACCTGCCAGTGGTTGTCGACTTTGATCACTCTTGCATCGGGAACAACATACTCAATGTCGTCATTGCTGATTGAGTCGCCGGGATTTGGTGTCAGACTCTGGATCAGCTCGATGGCGTTGGCAATGAAATCCTGGGTGAAACGGGTGTGCCGTTCAATTTGCCGGTAGTCCCTTTGGCCCACCAGCTCCAGGTGATCCGAGACCAGAATCTTGGCTTCCTTGAGGAAAGGTGTGTCGGACGAAAACTGGTTCAGTTGAATCATCAGGCACTCGGATAGGCTGGTAGCGCCGACGCCCGGTGGGTCAAACTGCTGGATGCGATGCAGTACGGCAATGACTTCATCCAGCTCAATGTCATCGTCAAGAGCTGACCAGATTTCTTCGATTGGAATGGTCAGCATGCCCCGGCTGTCGATGGAGTCAATAATATTTTCGCCAATCAGGTGGTCGGTGGGCGACATGGGTGTCAGGTTCAGCTGCCACAACAAATGGTCCTGAAGCGATTCGGTAACACTGTGAACGCTGTCAAAATCATAGGTGTCATTGTTGGAAAGCCGGGGGGTGGCAGGAGGCTGATAGATATCGTCCCAGTTAACATCTACTGGCAGGTCATTGGGGATTTTGTTCTCCCAATCCGTACCGTTCAGGTCGGTGGCTTCTGCTTCCGGCGCTTCTTTTTGGGGCTTGTCTTCTTTGCCTAAAAGTTGATGTTCCGACTCTTTAGCTAGTTCAAGAAGTGGATTGTCGTAGAGGTTCTGCTGGATTTCCTGGTGCAAGTCCAGGGAGGAGAGCTGTAACAACCTAATAGCCTGTTGCAGCTGAGGGGTCATCGTCAACTGCTGACCAATTTTCAGTTGCAGGCTTGTTTTCATTAAATTACAACGAGTCTTTTCCGAAAAATGAGTATCTACAGGGAAAGTGTAGACCGCAGGACGGCTGGATGACAAGCAAATTGTATGCCGCTTTGGTTGAATGTTGAGCAATCATTCGAAATTAAAGGGTGAAGTCATCCCCGAGGTAGATGTCCCTGACCTGCTGATTGGCAATGATTTCTTCTGGCACGCCTTCGGCAATGACTTTTCCTTCCCCAACGATGTAGGCGTGTTGGCAGATATCCAGAGTTTCACGGACATTGTGGTCCGTGATTAGTACGCCAATGCCCAGATCACGTAGGTGGCGAATGATCTGTTTAATGTCATTGACGGAAATCGGATCTACACCGGCAAAGGGCTCATCCAGCAGGATAAAGGCGGGTTCCATGGCCAGAGCCCGGGCAATTTCCACCCGGCGGCGCTCCCCTCCGGATAGGCTCATGCCGAGGCTGTCCTTGATATGGGTGATGTGAAACTCCTGCATTAGGTGTTCGAGTTTCGATAAGCGTTGTTCTTTGTCCAGGTCTTTGCGGGTTTCCAGGATGGAGAGAATATTGTCGGCAACACTCATCTTCCTGAAAACAGAAGCTTCTTGGGGCAGATAGCCAATGCCCTTGCGGGCGCGCCCGTGCATGGGCAGATGTGTGATGTCTTCATCATCGATAAAGACACTTCCACCGTCCTGTTCAACGAGACCGACAATCATATAAAAACAGGTGGTTTTTCCTGCACCATTGGGCCCCAGCAGTCCAACGATGGCGCCGCTTTCAACACTGAGGGAGACATCGCGAATGACCGGCCGCTTTTTGTAACTCTTTGCCAGGTTGGTTGTCTTCAGGAGGGGCATTAATTTCCTTCCTTCTGGTTGCTGGGTGGAATCACCATTTGGATGCGCTGTTTGGGGTTGTCCCCCGAGCTGGCTTTGACGACTTCAGCTTTCAGGTCGTAATGGATTTTTTCACCGGTGATGGTGGTGCCATTCTGCTCCAGGCTGGCATTCTTCAGTAGGTCAATCCGGTCTGCCGCCAGGTGGTATTCAATGGTGTCACCACTGGCCAGAACCAATCCGTCCTCAGGTTTTGGCTGTTGCTGGTAGTGGGCCGGTTTGCCAATGCAGACAATGCGATCCACCTTGTTGCGCTCACTGTAGACAATCACTTTGTCTGCGCGAATTTTGATAGTGCCCTGACGGATCACCACGGCCCCTTCATAAACCGTGGTGCCTTTCTCATCGTTGCGCTCTGCTTTGTCCGATTCAATTTTAATGGGCTGGTTGGCATCATTCTGCAGCGCATGAGACAGCGGTGCAGACAGTGACATCAGTACAATTAACAACAACCTAACGTGCACGGTGTATCCCCTTTACATTGGCAAGGAGTTTGAATATTTCTGAATCAAGGTCCGACCACATGCCTACCCCGGTTGTCTTGCCCTGTGCGGTGGTGATTGTGACATGGCGATCTGTCTCAGCGATATGTGTCTCGGGATATAAGACCAGTTTTTCTGTGGTTAATTCTTTTCTTTCTGAAGGACCGACTGTCTGCCAGGCGTAAACAGACCCGGTAAACACCGCCTGTTCACCGCCCTTGATGACAGTGCCTTTTTCTGCGGTCATGTGCCAAGGTTGGTCTTCCGGAGTTTTGCCAAAAGACACCATATCGGGTTTTTCCACTTCCAGCCGGTTGGCTCGCTTAAAATGGCGGGCCTCGGTGGCCAGCATGCTATTGGCTTTCTCGCCGGTCTTGCTGTAGGTCAGCATGCTGATGTTTAGCATGTAGCTGTCTGCTTTGGGGAGACCGTCGCTGTCACTGACAGGCTTTTCCAAGAAGACCTCTGGCGGAGACAGCCAGAACAGCAGGAAAATACCTGACGAGCCCAACAGCATTATCATTAACAGAATATTTCGCATGGCTTACAGGTAACCCGCCAGTGTTTCTTCCAATTTTCCCTGAGCGCTCAGTAGCAATTCCGCCAGCTCGCGAACTGCCCCATGGCCTCCGCAGGCGCTGGTTTGCCAGAGTGCGTGCTCGGCAATAATCGGGCGGGCATTGGCAACAGCAACGCCCAGGCCTACTCGACGGATAACTGCAAGGTCCGGCAGATCATCACCCAGAAATGCAATTTCCTGCATATCATAATGTGATGTTTCCAGCATTTCATTCAGTGCGGCGAGCTTGTCTTCGCGGCCCTGAACCACTAGCTCAATACCTAGTTCGGTTGCCCGCCTCGATAATAACTGGGAGCTGCGGCCCGTGATAATCCCCACTTCGATACCATTTCTCTGCAGAAGTTTTATACCCAGTCCATCCTGAATATTAAAGGCCTTGAGTTCTTCGCCCTGATTCCCGTAGTACAGCCTGCCGTCCGTGAGAACACCGTCAACGTCCAGAAGCAGTATGCGGATATTTTTTGCGCAGTGAATCACCCGTTGGTTTTCTAGCGTCATGACTACATTACTCCTGCGCGCAGAATGTCGTGCATGTGGAGCACTCCGATGGGGTGGTGGGAGCTGTCTTCCACAACCAGTGCAGTAATTTTGAAATCTTCCATCACTTTAAGTGCTTCTGCGGCCAGCAGCTCCGGCTGGACAGCTTTGCAGCCGTGTCTGATCAGCTGCCCTACCTGACTGTGGTTGATATCAACGTCCTGATCCACCGCCCTGCGCAAGTCGCCGTCGGTAAACACGCCGAGAATTTCTCCGGAGCTGTTTACCACTGTGGTCATACCAAAGCCCTTGGTCGTCATTTCCAGTAGGGCATGTTTCAGTTGGGCGGTTTCCTCCACGCGGGGCAACTCGCTGCCGCTGTGCATAATGTCTTTGACTTTTAATAACAGCTTGCGGCCGAGGGCGCCGCCAGGATGGGAAAAGGCAAAATCCTCTGCGGTAAATCCTCTGGCTTCCAGTAACGCTATTGCCAAGGCATCGCCCATTGCCAGTGTTGCCGTGGTGCTGGTGGTCGGTGCCAGCCCCAATGGGCAGGCTTCGCTGGGGACGCTGACATCAAGGTGGGCATCGGAAGCGGTGCCCAGAACGGAGTCGGGGTTCCCAGTCATGCTGATTAGGGGGATCCCCATGCGCTTGATCAGCGGCAGCAGGGTAATAACTTCAGCGGTTGATCCGGAATTGGAGAGCGCCAGAACCACGTCCTTGTCAGTAATCATACCCAGGTCGCCATGGCTGGCTTCACCCGGGTGTACAAAAAAGGATGGAGTGCCAGTGCTTGCCAGGCTGGCAGCAATTTTTCGGCCGATATGGCCGGATTTTCCCATGCCAGTGACAATGACGCGTCCTGTACATTGCAGAATCAGCGAGCAGGCGTGTTCAAATGTTTCGCCGATGCGCGCCTCTAACAGGCTGACAGCCTCAGCTTCCAAGCGAATTGTGCGTCGTGCTGCCTCAGTAAGATTAACGGTGGACATTTTCTACCTAAAAATTTTCCGCAAGTATAGCTGCAACCAGTTGTCCCTGTAAGTCTCAACACTGAATGGCCACTACCCATAAAATTGTTGTGCACTTTTATGCCTTCGTGAGCGTGTTTCGCAAAATTCGGCTCAATGTTATAGTGCACGCCGTTTTAATTGCCTGATATTGGCACTTGACTGAGGCGCTGTGGTCGAAGACCTACCGGCAAGTAAGCCGAGCGGTTTCTGATTTGAGAATATTAAGAGAGGAAATCTGTGATGTACGTCAGGTTCAAGCACACAATAATGACCATCCTGTTTTTGCTGCTGTCTGGAACAGCTTTGGCAGAGGTGGTAGAAAATAATGCAGAGCCAGTCGCTCTGGGTCCCCACGAGTTGGTGGAATCGGTGACGGGTGAGTTGCTTGAAGCGATCGGCAAACACCGGGAGTCCTTTGAACAGGACCCTGAGCCTTTCTTCGAAGAGTTGGGTTGTTTGTTGGGTAAAGTTGTGGATTTCCGCTTTATTGCCTACAACGTCATGGGGCCCTATCGCGCTCAGGCTACGGATGAGCAGTTGAAGCGTTTTGCCGATGCCTTCCGCCGTGATTTGATCGAAACCTACGGCCGAGGACTGGTGTCCTACGGCGATGAAACCATTGTTGTCTTGCCTCTTGCGGATGAGCTGGGAGAGAAGCGTAAAGTCACTGTTGCCCAAGAAATTCATGGCGTGGATGGGGTGTTTCCTCTTTATTATTCCATGGCTCGCAACAAGAGCAACGAGTGGAAAATTACCAATGTCGTGATTAACGGCATTAACCTTGGCAAGACATTCCGCAACCAGTTTTCCCAGCGTGCACAAAAGTTCGGTGGCGATATTGACCAGGTTATTGACAGCTGGACAACCCAGGTGAGCACAGAGGCCTGATTGCAGATATGAATGCAGAAGAGGTAAAGGCGCGCCTGGTTGAAGGGCTTCCCGATTGTGAAGTGACCGTGGAATTTGACGGCTACTATTTTAATATTATCGCCGTGGGTGAAGTTTTTCAGGGCTTGAGGAAAGTGCAGCGCCAGCAGAAAGTGCTGGGCGTTCTGCATGACCTGATTACTTCCGGTGAAATTCACGCGGTAAAAGAGGTGCAAACCTATACCCCTGACGAAAAGCCGTAGGTTTTTTCGTCCCACAGGTGGTTGTCGGCGACCTGCCTATATTGATCTCAAGGGTCTAGAATGGATAAATTGTTGATCTCGGGAGGTGGCCCGCTTTCCGGGGAAATCCGCATTTCCGGTGCTAAAAACTCGGCGCTGCCGATTCTTGCCGCCACCTTGCTGGCCGATGGTCCGGTGATGGTGTCCAACATCCCCCATCTCAATGACATTACCACCATGTTTGAGCTGCTGGGGTGTCTGGGTGTCAGTGTCGTACTGAATGAACAGATGCAGGTGGAAGTGGATGCAACCACGTTGCATAGCCATGTGGCGCCCTATGACCTGGTCAAAACCATGCGGGCGTCTATTTTGGTTCTGGGTCCGATGTTGTCCAAATTCGGTGTCGCCAGTGTCTCGTTCCCCGGCGGTTGCGCCATTGGCAGCCGCCCTGTTGATCTGCACTTGCGTGGTCTGGAGATGATGGGAGCTGAAATCGAGATAGCTGGTGGGTATATTAATGCCAAAAGCCATGGTCGATTGAAAGGCGCTCACATTCTCATGGATACCGTCTCTGTGGGTGCAACAGAAAACCTGTTAATGGCTGCTGCGCTGGCGGATGGAACAACCATCATTGAAAACGCCGCACGGGAGCCGGAAGTAGTCGACTTGGCGAACTGTATTAATGCGCTTGGCGGCAAGGTCAGTGGTGTCGGTTCGACCACACTGACCATTCAGGGGGTCGAAACCCTGCATGGCGGGGCGTATCGAATCATGCCTGATCGTATCGAGACCGGCACCTATTTGGCCGCAGCAGCGGCCACACGAGGGCATATCAAGCTAAAGGATACTGATCCCCATACGCTGGAGGCTGTCCTGTTAAAGCTGGAGGAGGCTGGTGCTATTATCACGACAGGTGATGATTGGGTTGAGCTGGATATGCAGGGGCGCAGGCCCAAGGCAGTTAACTTTAAGACTGCGCCTTATCCGGCATTTCCGACAGATATGCAGGCACAGTTGACCACGGTAAACGCAGTGGCTGAAGGGGTGGGAACCATCACAGAAACCATCTTCGAAAATCGCCTGGTGCAAACCCATGAATTGAATCGCATGGGTGCGAAGATCAGCCTGGAAGGGAATACCGCAATTGTGACGGGTGTTGAGCGACTCAAGGCGGCACCCGTAATGGCATCGGATCTCAGGGCGTCAGCCAGCCTGGTTATTGCTGGGTTGGTGGCCGATGGTGAAACCATAGTCGATCGCATTTACCATATCGATCGCGGTTACGAATGTATTGAAGAAAAATTGCAGCAGCTGGGCGCAAACATTCGCCGTATTCCCGGTTGACAGCCCTCTGCCGATGAGTGTGTGAGTACTATGCAAATAACCATTGCCCTGACCAAGGGGCGAATACTGGAAGAGACATTGCCATTGCTTGCCCAGGCCGGCATTGAGCCGACAGAGGATATCAGCCGCAGTCGCAAGCTGGTGTTCGAAACGTCCCTTAGCGATGTGCGGCTATTGGTATTGCGTGGCTCGGACGTGCCTACCTATGTGCAATTTGGTGCTGCGGATCTTGGTGTGTCCGGTAAGGACACACTGCTTGAACACGGCGGCGATGGTCTCTACGAGCCGTTGGATCTGGGGATTGCCCGTTGTCGTATGATGACTGCAGGCATTGCCGGGGAGCCTCCCAGGCAAGGCCGCATCCGGGTGGCCACCAAATACGTCAACATAGCACGGCGATTCTACGCTGAGCAGGGGCGGCAGGCCGACATCATCAAGCTTTACGGCGCGATGGAACTGGCGCCTATTATGGCGCTGGCAGACGAGATCGTGGATATCGTGGATACCGGTAACACCCTGAAGGCGAATGGCCTTGAGTCACGGGAAACCATCGCGGATATCAGTTCGCGCTTGATTGTGAATAAGGCGGCCATGAAGGTGAAGCATGTGCAGTTGCAAGGCATTATCGATAGTCTGCGCCAGGCGGTGGCCCAATAAACGATGACACAATCAGTGAATATTAAACGGCTTGCCACTGGTGATGACGGCTTTGACGAAAGCCTGCAGAAACTGCTTGCCTGGGAAACCGTTTCGGACAGTCGTGTAGAGCAGGTCGTTGACGAAATTTTGTCAGCCATTCGCCAGCGTGGTGATGCGGCATTGCTTGAATATACCAACCGCTTTGACCGTCGTGCGGCTACGGCTATTTCTGAACTGGAAATGACTCAGCAAGACTTTCTTCGGGCCCTCGATGCGATTAGTGATGGAGAACGCGAGGCGCTGCAGCTGGCGGCGGACCGTATTCGCTGTTACCACGAGCACCAGCGACAGGATTCATGGAACTACAGAGAAGATGACGGTACGTTGCTGGGGCAACAGGTCACTCCTCTGGATCGGGTGGGTATCTATGTGCCCGGCGGCAAAGCCAGTTATCCCTCCTCGGTGCTGATGAATGCCATGCCTGCCAAAGTGGCCGGTGTTAGTGAGATTATTATGGTGGTCCCTGCGCCGGATGGTGAGTTGAATCCCCTGGTGTTGGCCGCCGCTGCCATTGCGGGGGTAGACCGGGTGTTTACCGTTGGCGGGGCGCAGGCAGTTGCGGCGCTGGCCTATGGTACTGAAAGTGTTCCCAAAGTGGATAAGATTGTTGGTCCCGGTAATATTTATGTCGCCACCGCCAAGCGTGCAGTTTTTGGTGCGGTGGGCCTCGATATGGTCGCTGGTCCTTCCGAGATTCTGGTGGTTTGCGATGGTGAAACAGATCCCGACTGGATTGCCATGGATCTGTTCTCACAGGCCGAGCATGATGAAGATGCTCAGGCTATTCTGGTCAGTCCGGATTCGGCTTTTCTCGACCGGGTGAAGAACAGTATTGAGCAGTTGTTGCCCACCATGGAGCGAGCCGGGATGATTCGCGCTGCGTTGGAAAATCGCAGTGCGTTGATTGCAGTGAGAGATATGGATGAGGCTCTGGAGCTTATAAACCGTATTGCGCCAGAACATCTGGAGTTATCCGTCGCCGAACCGGAAGCGTTATTACCTCGTATTCGCCATGCCGGAGCGATCTTTATGGGTCGTTATACGGCAGAAGCTTTGGGGGACTATTGTGCCGGCCCCAACCACGTATTGCCCACCTCCATGACGGCGCGCTTTTCGTCTCCGCTGGGCGTTTACGATTTTCAGAAGCGCAGTTCGATCATTATGTGCTCAGCCGAGGCGGCTTCCCGTTTGGGCAAAACAGCGTCGACATTGGCCAGGGGTGAAAGCCTGACGGCTCACGCACGCTCCGCTGAATACCGTATTCAGGACTGAGGTGCCGTGGTGAGCAATCCTTATTGGAGTGACATTGTTCGCGAGCTCGATCCCTATGTTCCCGGGGAGCAGCCGAAGATAGCCAATCTGGTCAAGCTGAATACCAATGAGAACCCTTACGGACCCTCTCCGGATGTGTTGGCTGCAATCGCTACTGAGTCCGGAGATAACCTGCGTCTCTACCCGGACCCCAATGCCCTGGCGCTAAAGCAGGCCATAGCAGACTATTACTCCGTGGATGTTGATCAGGTCTTTCTGGGCAACGGTTCAGATGAGGTGTTGGCGCATATATTCCAGGGGTTGCTCAAGCATGACAGCCCCATCCTGTTTCCTGATATTACCTACAGCTTTTACCCCGTCTATTGTGGCCTTTACCAGGTTCCCTATGACCGGGTGCCGCTGGCCGAAGACTTCAGTATTGATGTTGAAGATTATTGCAGAGAGAACGGGGGGGTTATTTTCCCCAACCCCAATGCTCCCACCGGTATCCTGATGTCTCTGGACAGGATTGAATGGCTGTTGGAGAAAAACTCTGACTCGGTGGTGGTTGTGGATGAGGCCTATATCGATTTTGGTGGCGAGTCGGCGGTTACTCTCGTGAAACGCTTTCCCAATCTTCTGGTAACTCAGTCACTGTCCAAATCCCGATCCCTTGCGGGGTTGCGAATCGGTCTGGCAATCGGGGATGCGGCATTAATTGAAGCGCTTGAGCGGGTCAAAAACAGTTTTAACTCCTATCCTCTCAGTCGCTTTGCCATCGTTGGTGGGGTGGCGGCATTTGCAGATGAGCAATACTTTCAGACCACGTGCCGGAGGGTGATGGATAGCCGCGAGCAGTTGGTGGGGCAGCTTGATGAGCTTGGGTTTCATACATTGCCATCAGCCGCAAATTTCATCCTGACTCGCCACCCGGAGAAGGTGGCAGCTGATCTGATGAGTCAATTGAGAGCGCGAGGCATTATTGTGCGTTACTTCAGCCAGCCGCGGATTGATCAATACCTGCGGATTACCGTGGGAACACCAGAGCAAAATGCACAACTCATCTCGGCATTAAGCGAGCTGGTATCTTCATAGCCAGCTGTTAGCTATTGGTGGTTGGGCGCGTTCCCGCCACCGCCATAATGGTGCTTTTCTCGCCGTTGCGAATCACTTCCAGTTTGACTGAATCCCCCGGAGACAGGTCGGCGATCAGGTTCATGCTGCGCTCGTTGTCCACCACCCAGTAATCTTTAATACGGGTAATGATATCCCCTGGCTGCAGTCCCGCCAGATGGGCGGGGCTGTTGATATAGATGTTGGTGATGACAAGTCCGGAGGGTGGGTCGAGATCAAGTTGCTGGGCGGCCTCGCGTGTGAGGGGCCGGGCTTCCACGCCGAGCCAGCCGCGAATGACGTAGCCGTGTTCGACAATATCCTTGAGTACTTTCATGGCAGTGTTGGCGGGAATCGCGAAGCCGATGCCGACGGAATAGCCGGTGCGGTCGAGAATGGCTGAGTTGATGCCCAGCAGGTTGCCGTGGGCATCTACCAAGGCACCTCCTGAATTACCGGGGTTGATGGCCGCATCAGTCTGAATAAAATTTTCAAAGGTGTTCAGGCCCAGGCCATTGCGCCCGGTGGCGCTGATGATGCCCTGGGTCACGGATTGGCCCACGCCAAAGGGGTTGCCAATGGCCAGAACGACATCGCCAACCCTGGCCTGTCCCGGGTCGGCAATTTTGGCGGGGGTTAGTCGGTCCAAGTCTACTTTTAATACGGCCAGGTCTGTATCCGGGTCGCTGCCCACAACTTTCACCATCGCCTCTCTGCCATCCTGAAGCTGCACGACAATTTCATCGGCACTGGTGACAACATGGTTATTAGTGAGGATGTACCCTTCCTGGGTAAGAATGACCCCGGAGCCCAGCGAGGATTCCATGCGCTGCTGTTGGGGAAGATTGCTGCTATTAAAGAAGCGCCTGAAAAACGGGTCGTCCAGCAGAGGGTGTCGTGTGCGTGCTAACGTTTTTTGGGTATAAATGTTAACGACAGAGGGTGAGGCCCGTTGCACGGCAGCAGAATAGGACACAGGGCCCTCCCAACTGTCGCTGACGTCTGGGGACAAGCCTCCGGTCTCCATGCCATTTTTATGATTGAGTGCCTGAGGGAATAACAGCAGTGCCACGGCAGCCATGAACAGGCCGGCGATGGCCGGCCAGCTGATGTAGCGTAAAATTTTATAAAGGGAAGTCACTTGCCCCTCCTCTCAGCTCAGGTCGGCCATTATGGCACAAAGCAGGCAATCTCGAATAACAGGGGCTGGCGCTATCCGGGTGCCGACCTGTTCTGTCAAAACAGATCAGCTGACTTTAAAGGTTGGGTCTTCCTCGTCGGTGACTTGTTGGGCGACATCATTGGCCACTTTGAGTTTGGGGCCGTCGAAAGTGCGGTTTTCATCTGTTAACCCATAACCTTCGCTGAGGACCCCGCCAGGGACTTTCGGCGCATAGTCTTTGGGCGCTTCAGGCAGTTCAGAGATGGTGACGCTATCTTTTTTCAGTTGTCCAAATCCTGCATCGACAATTTGTCGGCTGGTTTCCGGGTTAGCCAGGCGCATGGCTGAAGAAGACAGGTGTTCGTGAACATCGCTGTAGCTGAGAGAGAGGTCATTGAACAGTTTTGCTGTCTTGGCAAAGTGCTCGGTGATTTCGTGTTGATAATCCTTGAGCTGATCCTGAGCCTCTTTCAGTTTGTTTTCTGTATCCTTGCGCTGCTGCTCCTTAGGGTGAAGTGAGCGCCCAAAAATAAAGCCGATTACAAGGCCGGCTGCAAGGCATAATAGACCTGCAAATAACACGATTGAGTTGTCCAACTGGCTTCCCCTGGTAGTTATTGATACTTCAGATGTTATAGTCTGAAAGAAGGATGCGCGCTAGGCAACCGTTTTTCAAACTGAAACGGGCCGTGCCTGAGGGCGAATGGAGTGCCAGTTGCGAACTTTCTACGGCAGAGCTACAGTTCACGCCCTGTATTTTCCAATGCACTTTGACGACACCACTAGCTTATGACTCAGGCTATTTCCGGCAATTGTCTGTCCCCAAAACAGCGATATCAGAAAGATCTGCAGCAGCCAGGATTCAACTATGACCCTTCTCAGGAGAAGGCTGTTGCCATGTTGCAGTCGCTTTATGATGAGTTGACGGTTCCCGTTGCCAGGCAGCGTGGTGGCGTGTTGGGTCGCATGAGGCAGCGCTTTCGTTCCCCTGAACCAGTATTACCAGTAAAAGGACTGTACTTCTGGGGTGGTGTCGGCAGGGGAAAGACCTACCTGATGGACAATTTTTACGAGTCCCTGCCGTTTCGGGAGAAGATGCGCGCCCACTTTCACCGCTTCATGCGGCGCGTACATCGCGAGTTGAAGCAGCTGGCGGGTGAAAAGAACCCCCTGGAAAGAGTCGCCGACAATATTGCGGAAGAGGCGAGGGTTATCTGTTTCGACGAATTCTTTGTCTCCGACATCACCGACGCTATGTTGCTGGGTACATTGCTGGAGCATCTGTTTGCTCGCGGCGTGACGCTGGTCGCGACATCCAATATCGTGCCGGATCGGCTGTATGAAAATGGCTTGCAGCGACAACGTTTTCTGCCGGCCATTGCCCTGCTCAACCGTCATACAAGCGTGGTAAATGTCGATGGTGGCGTGGATTACCGGCTTCGTGCATTGGAGCAGGCCGAGCTCTACCATGCCCCATTGGGGCCAGACGCTGAGAGGGCTATGCTTGATGCATTTAACCGTCTTGCTCCTGCAACTGAAGAAGTGAAGGAGGCGGTGGAGATTGAAGTGGAAGGGCGCCGAATACCCTGCCGCTTTATTGCTGAAGATGTCATCTGGTTTGATTTTGAGGTGATTTGTAATATTCCCCGCAGCCAGAATGACTATATTGAGCTGGCAAAAGAGTTTCACGCTGTGCTGGTGGGCAATGTGCATCAGATGGGGCGAAAAAATGACGACCATGCACGCCGCTTTGTGAATATGGTGGATGAATTCTACGACCGTAATGTCAAGCTGGTGCTATCGGCGGAAGTGGATATGGTTTCACTCTATACAGAGGGTAAGCTCAGTTTTGAGTTTGAGCGCACCCGCAGTCGTCTCCTGGAAATGCAGTCCCACGATTATCTGGCTCGGCCACACCGCCCCTGAGCAGGGAGAAACCAGCTGTTTTCAGGGCCAGTTGCGGCGTTGTTTTATCGGCAAAAAATATCCTTGAAATGGCTGTACGCCATCTGTAAAATGCGCCCTCCTTTTGGGAAGGCCAAAAAGTTCAGGCAGGAAAAGATGAAAACATTTATTGCGAAGCCCGAAACCGTTCAGCGCGACTGGTACATTGTTGATGCTGCTGACAAGACATTGGGCCGTTTGGCTGCCGAGATTGCTTCGCGTCTGCGTGGCAAGCATAAGCCTGAGTACACTCCTCATGTCGACACTGGGGATTACATCGTGGTTGTAAATGCTGAGCAGGTTCGAGTAACAGGCAACAAGGCGAAAGACAAAATTTACCACCGCCACACCGGTTATCCGGGTGGCCTGAAGTCAATCAGCTTTGAAAAGCTGATTGATAAAGCTCCGGAACGCACTATCCAGAATGCTGTAAAAGGTATGCTGCCAAAAGGGCCGCTGGGTAGTGCTATGTTCAAGAAGCTGAAAGTGTACGCTGGCGCCGAGCATCCTCATACTGCTCAACAGCCACAAGAACTGAATATCTGACGGATAGTTAATTATGGCAGACTCTCAATACTACGGTACCGGTCGCCGCAAAACCTCTTCAGCAAGAGTTTTTCTGAAGTCTGGTGCCGGCAACATCACCATCAATAACCGCACTCTGGATCAATACTTCGGTCGTGAAGTGGCGCGGATGATTGTTCGTCAGCCCCTGGAGCTGGTAGACAGTGTCGAGAAATTCGACCTGAAAATTACCGTTGCTGGTGGTGGTAGCTTCGGTCAAGCAGGCGCTATCCGTCACGGTATAGCCCGTGCACTGGTGCAATACGATGAAGGTTTGCGCAGCAATCTGCGTAAAGCAGGCTTCCTGACACGTGATGCTCGTGAAGTTGAGCGTAAGAAAGTTGGCTTGCACAAAGCCCGTAAGCGCCCGCAGTTCTCCAAGCGCTAATTTGGCTTTGCATGTATATGAAAAACCCGGCTTTAATGCCGGGTTTTTTTGTTTTTCAAAACAACAAATTACCTACTTTTTGTAGGTGTTTGTCTTGTAAAAAATGGTGCTTTTCATTACTATTGCACGCCATTTTCCACAGATAAAAATTTTGCCAACCTTTGCTGTTAACGGGAGAGCGTCATGAGCAATGACGGTGTTAATCAGGGGCGTCGACGCTTCCTGACAGGGGCCACGTGTGTAGTGGGTGCTGCCGGGGTAGTTGGAGCTGCCGTTCCTTTTGTGGGTTCCTGGAACCCAAGCGCCAAGGCGAAAGCTGCTGGTGCACCGGTCAAGGCGAATATCGCCAAAATTGAACCAGGTCAGATGGTGACCGTCGAATGGCGCGGAAAGCCCGTGTATATCGTTCGTCGTACCCAGGAAATTCTCGATGGACTGAATGGTCACGACGAGATGTTCCGGGATCCAACTTCACTGCAGTCCAATCAGCCGGCCTACGTTGACGGTGTGACCCGTGCTATTCCGGGGCATGAAGAGTATCTGGTATTGGTTGGCCTCTGCACGCACCTGGGTTGTGCTCCGATGTATCGTCCGGATGTGGGCGCTCAGGATCTGGGCGGCGATCAATGGTTTGGTGGCTTCTTCTGCCCTTGTCACGGTTCCAAGTTTGACTTGTCTGGCCGTGTATTCACCGGGGTTCCTGCTCCAACCAACTTGGATGTTCCTCCGTATTCCTACGAGAGCGACAGTGTCATTGTCATCGGTGTGGATCAGGAGGGCGCGTAATGAATTGGTTAACTGGTTTGTGGGGCTGGGTCGATAAACGTCTTCCCGTGCAGCGGGCGTGGGATACCCACATGGGTAAGTATTACGCCCCGAAAAATTTCAACTTCTGGTACTACTTTGGCGTTCTGTCGATGGTGGTACTGGTTATTCAGCTGCTGTCAGGTATCTGGCTGCTGATGAGTTATCAGGGTTCTTCTGAACAGGCGTTTGCCTCCGTTGAATACATCATGCGCGATGTAGATTACGGCTGGATTATCCGTTACATGCATTCCACCGGGGCCTCTGCCTTCTTTATTGTGGTTTATATGCATATGTTCCGTGGTCTGCTCTACGGTTCCTACAAGCCACCGCGTGAGTTGGTGTGGATCTTCGGTATGACCATTTATGTGGCGCTGATGGCCGAAGCTTTCCTTGGTTACGTACTGCCCTGGGGTCAGATGTCCTACTGGGGTGCCCAGGTGATTATCTCCCTGTTCGGTGCGATTCCCGTGGTCGGTGAAGATATCGTGCAGTGGGTGCGCGGCGATTACCTGATCTCCGGTATCACTCTCAATCGTTTCATGTCTCTGCACGTCGTAGCCGTGCCGATCATTCTGCTGGCCCTGGTGGTATTGCACATCCTGGCATTGCATGAAGTAGGTTCTAATAACCCCGACGGTGTTGAGATCAAGAAGAACAAGGATGA
>JALRJN010000076.1 GCA_023261185.1 Porticoccus sp. | reverse complement strand
TAGCTGCTGCAATACCTTTAGACGTTCTTGGAACTCGGATTCAGATAGCAAATCATCGCGAAATAAGGTTCTTAGAAAATCTTCTGCGCTCATGTTTGATTTACGATTGTTCATTGCCTTGGTAGTAGCAACCAAGTTGTTGTAAGTATTTTTACCTTCAGGCCTAGAAACAACGTGATCCACGGTAAAATTTTCATCTGTTATTTTCTGCAATGAATAAAAACATCGATTACCTTCTCGTGCGCGGATTGCCTGCCGCAAGTTTGGTTCGGTGTAGAAGTCTAGCTCCTCAAGTGGGATTTTTGCTTCCATTTTTTCTTCGATTGCTTTGATAGAAGGTATCTCTGATGGAAATACCGCTTTTATCCTTAAGCCTGTTGGCGTTGAGTCTACAACCTTCAAGAAACCTTTGTCTTGAAGCGTATAGACCTTATCTCTCGTTGAAGAAATACCCATAGCGCCACCACGGCCACTTAAACCAAAGGCATTTGATTTTGCAGAACTCGAAATACTGACCAAGACATTTTCTTTATTTTCTAGTAAGGTGTGTCGAACCGCATACAGGTAGATTGATTGCTCAATCGTTTCCAATCTTGGGACTACATAATCAATATATTCTTTAAAGAATAGTTCTATATCCACATAGCTCTCCGAGATGGCTAACAGTAAATTCAAAAGCCTATGGCTTTATAACACAGAAACACTCAACTCCCTGACGTGGCTAAAAGCCTTTAGTGGCAAGTAGTTCAAGGGATTTTGAGTGGAGTTCAGTTGGGGACAAAACAAGCCACCTCCTTTGTGGAAAGACAAATCCGTTGGCCCATTGAATATAATCCATCCCCAATATAAATCAATGGGTTAGATTGACGTCTCCGGTATTAATAAAGCCACTGGCTTCTTAAAAAAGGGATTAAACAGGCTTGGATACAGCAAAAGCTATAAGATCTGATTAACAAGAGACCCCTCCGTGCTATCAGCCGTAAAAAAGACATCCTTTACAACCCATTAGGCCAGCCATTAGTATTACCAAACAACAAAAAATAAGTCATTGAATCAAAAGGTTATAATTTTTTAGTGTACAGTCCTCTCCTAGACCTTTTCTAGACGATAACACCTCTCTTTGGCTTTCGATTCAATTCCTGTTTCGGGAACCAAACCAGGTCAATCAGCACTTCCACTTTTGAAGTAATCTCAGCCACAGAGTAGACCTATCGGTAGATGACTAGCACACCAAAACTAGTACGTTTTGCTCGTACAATGTATAAGGTTCATCCAAACCAAAACAAGCAGAAAACCCTTTTATAACAGATAGTTAATATACTAGAATAAGGGATAAATCTAGGTAAACGTTTCCCGCCGCCTCCACCAAATAACTAAAAAAGCCACACCCTAGGGTGTGGCTTTTTTAGTTATTTGGACCAAAGAAAATACCCGAAGACTATACTCAACCCTGCCTTCTAGACATCAACAACCTTTGTAACTGTTTTCCTGGCACTCTTTAGCCAGTTGCTGCGCTTTTGCAATATCTGCCGGCGCCAGAGCTTGTGCCACTGTGTTACGTAACTCCATCGCTTTGGGGTGATCATTGGCTGCGGCCAGGTCTGCCCACATGTAGGCATGAACCGGGTCCAGGGAAACACCCTGCCCCAGGTTATACATCATGCCGAGGTTGAACTGCGCCTGCGCCAAGCCTTGTTCTGCGACCATGCGATACCACTTAGCCGCTTCCTGATAGTCCTGGTCGACGCCTTCGCCCTGGTAGTACATCATGCCGACATTGAACTGCGCGGGGGCCAGACCCTGATCCGCCGCCAGGCGGTACCATTTGACCGCTTCCTTGTAGTCCTGATCGACACCATCACCCTGGTAGAACATTACCCCGAGGGTAAACTGCGCATTGGCATGCCCTTGCCCTGCGGCCTGGTGAAAACTCTTGGCGGCCGTCTGATAGTCTCCTTCGAGATAAGAGGTCATCCCACGATAGAATTGCGATTGAGCCTTTTCCGCCGCAGATAATGCACGGGATTGATCCACCACAGCGGCAGTATTGTCACCGTTCCCGGCATCCGGTTCTTCAGTTTGCGCTGCATAGGCATTGCCTGAAACCCAGACAAACAAAGACAACCACAGAATTAATGACTTGATTGTGTGTTTCATGATGACCATCCGTTAAAACCAGCCCGCAACTACAACACACGCCCGCATGGCGAGCAACTGCAAGCAGGTACCGAGCTGTGGCTCCAATCCAGAATAAAAAAAGCCCCGCCATAAAACGGGGCTTTTTTATATTTAAATTAACGCAAACTTTCGTTGATCGCTTCCAGCGCCTTACTGCCCGGGCAAAGTACTTCCTCGTTCTGGTCGCGCAGAGGTTTTTCTACAGTACCGAGAATTTGATGCAGATCCTCGCAATCTGGGTCGAGGTATAAGAGACCTGTAAGGATCTCATTTTTTTCCTTGCACCGGTGGATGGCCTGAATGGCACTCAAGCGGTCATGTAAATCCAGGTCGCTATCGTTTTTGTAGAGGTGTATGACCGAGCCGTCGTGCAGGGTAACTTCCTGGGTAAAGCCCGGGTTATATTCCGCCATGATTTCCTTACGCACGGGAATAAAGTCGGTCTTGCCGGTGGCGGCAATATGGTCGCGAACAAACTCGTAACCTTTGGTGGAGTTTGGGTTGTTGTTGAATGTTACACAGGGCGACATCACATCGATCAGTGCGAAGCCGCAATGACTGATGGCAGCCTTGATTAATGGCACGAGCTGGTCTTTATCTCCTGAAAAACTTCGGGCGACAAATGTTGCACCCAACTCCAGTGCCAGGGTACAGAGATCGATCGGCTCAAACAGGTTAGGCGTGCCCTTTTTGCCAATTGAACCGATATCTGAAGTGGCGGAATCCTGACCTTTGGTCAAACCATAACAACCATTGTTTTCCACCAGATACAGCATATTGAGGTTGCGGCGAACCGCGTGGGCAAACTGCCCCATGCCAATTGAAGCAGTATCGCCGTCGCCGGAAACACCTATGTAAGTCAAATCACGGTTGGCGAGGTTGGCGCCAGTGGCAACAGAAGGCATCCGCCCATGTACCGAGTTAAACCCGTGAGATTTGCCTAAAAAATAGGTTGGCGTTTTGGATGAACAGCCAATGCCTGATATTTTTGCCACTTTATGTGGCTCAATCGCCAACTCGAAACAGGCCTGAATCACCGCAGCGCTGATGGAGTCGTGACCACAGCCGGCACAGAGTGTTGATATGGCCCCTTCGTAATCCTTTCTAGTGTAGCCCAGGTCGTTAACGGGCAAATCGGGATGACGGTATTCAGGTCGCATGTAAGTCATGCTTTAACCTCCCTGATAGCAGGCACCGGTCGGGTCGCTTTGCCACCCCCCAGAACGTGATCAATAATCCAGCGGGCAGTCACCGGCATACCGTCAAAACAACAAAGTGCTTTCAGCTTGTCAGGCGCTACCTCACATTCATTAATCAACAGGGTGCGCAGTTGCCCATCTCTGTTCTGTTCTACCACATATATCCGATCATGGTTTTCAAGAAAGGCATCGACATCTGCATTGAAAGGAAAACTTCTAATTCTCATGGCATCCAGATGAACACCCTGCTCGCTCAGGATATCCAAGGCCTCTTCCGCTGAAGCTTTGGTGGTGCCAAAGTAGATAATGCCATCGGTGGTCGCTTTAGCCGCAGGCCGTAATTCCGGTTTCGGCACATAACCTTTGGCCGTCTCCCACTTGACCAATAAGCGCTCCATATTATCCACGTATGCATCACTGCTTTCGGTGTAAACGGCATAGCGGTCACGTGAGGTGCCGCGTGTAAAAAACGCGCCTTTGGTGGGGTGGGTGCCGGGATAGGTTCGATAACAGATGCCATCATTATCTACATCCAGATAACGACCGTAACGCTCCTTCATGTTTTCCAGATCGGATTCTGATAGCACTTTGCCACGGTTGTAAGAGGTTGCATCATCCCATTCCAACGGCTCAGAAAAGTGTTCATTCATACCCAGATCCAGGTCATTCATGATAATCACCGGGGTCTGCAATTGATCCGCCAACTCAAAACTGGCGGCACCCATCTCAAAACATTCTTTTGGTGTCGAGGGGAACAAGAGCACGTGCTTGGTATCACCATGGGACGCATAGGCTGCCAATAAAACATCTGACTGCTGGGTTCGCGTGGGCATACCTGTGGAGGGGCCGGAACGCTGCACATCAATCAACACCGTCGGCACTTCGGCAAAATAGGCCAAACCCAGAAATTCATTCATCAGGGAGACACCCGGCCCTGACGTGGCGGTAAAGGCCCTGGCACCATTCCAGGAGGCGCCGACAACCACGCCAATTGCCGCCAGTTCATCTTCTGCCTGCACAATCGCGTAGTTACATTTACCGGAGCCGGGATCGACTCTCAGCCGCTTGGCATATTTTTCAAATTGCTCCACCACCGAGGTAGACGGTGTAATCGGATACCAGGCTGCAACAGTGGCACCACCATAGATGGCACCCAGCGCCAGGGCTTCGTTACCCTCCATCAAAATATGATTGTTAACCATAGCCCTGCGTTCTATACGAATTCCCAGGGGACAATCGAAATTTTTCCGCGCGTACTGATAACCCAGCTCAAGGGCATGTATATTCGGCGCGATCAGCTTTTCCTTGCCTTTGAACTGCTCGTGAATCAGGTTTTTCAGTACATCGAATTCCATATCCAGCAGCGCTGCTAATGCACCGATATAAATTACATTTTTAAACAGTTGCCTTTGGCGCTGGTCGGTATATTCACGCCGGGAAATATCCGTCAACGGTATTCCCAACAGGTTGATATCATCCCGGAGAAGTCCCGCGTCCAGCGGCTTGGTACTGTCGTAGAGGAAATAACCACCGGTGCTCACCAACTTAATATCTTGGGCGATGCTCTGGGGATTGATCGCCACCATGAGATCAACACCACCCCGCCGACCCAAGTAGCCCTTGTCGTTTACCCGCACCTCATACCAGGTGGGCAAGCCCTGAATGTTAGAGGGAAAGACATTCTTGGGGCTGACGGGTATGCCCATGCGAAAAATTGATTTGGCAAACAAATTGTTGGCACTGGCTGAACCCGTACCATTGGTGTTGGCAAAACAAACCACAAAATCATTGACCGATGTTATTTTTTGCATGCTGACGCGGCCTTGGTCACCTGATAATAGAACTGCTGCATATCCCAGGCTGCTGTGGGACATCGTTCCGCACAAAGCCCGCAGTGAAGACAAACATCCTCATCCTTCACCATCACTTTCCCGGTTTTGAGCTCCCCGGATACATAAAGCGCTTGTTCCACATTCACGGCCTTCACACGGATATTTTGCCGAAGCTCTTCCTCTTCGGCATTCTCTATGAAGTTGATGCAGTCCATGGGACAGATGTCGACACAGGCATCGCATTCAATACATTTGTCATCGGTGAATACCGTCTGCACATCACAGTTCAGGCAACGTTGTGCTTCCACAAAGGCTGTCTGCACATCGAATCCCAGCTCCACTTCCAGAGCACGGTTCTGGAGAGCGCTGGTCAGTTCCACCAGGGGGACAATTTTTCTGTCATCCGTGGTGATACCGTTATCGTAACTCCACTCGTGAATACCCATTTTCTGACTGACCAGGTTAGTGCTGGGTGGCAGCCTTTCCTCTACCTTTTGCCCATTGCAGAACAGGTCAATCGAGATGGCTGCCTGATGCCCCTGGGCAACGGCGGTAATAATATTTTTGGGCCCAAATGCCGCATCTCCACCAAAGAAAACATTTGAAAGGGATGACTGATAAGTCTGCGGATTCAGTACCGGCATACCCCAATCGTCGAACTCGATACCGATGTCTTTTTCGATCCAGGGAAATGCATTCTCCTGACCGATGGCTACCAACACAGCATCGCAGGGATACAACACAGGCTCTTCACCGGTGGGCACCAGGGATCGTTTGCCATGGTCATCGTAGACAGCGCAGACTTTCTCAAAACGCATACCCACTAATTTCCCACCTTCGTGGACAAACTCGAGAGGCACGTGATTGTCTATGATGGGAATGCCCTCGTGGGTGGCATCTTCTTTTTCCCACGGGGAGGCTTTCATTTCTTCGTAGGGGCTGCGAACAACGACCTTGACGTCTTCACCCCCCAGACGGCGGGCGGTTCGGCAGCAGTCCATCGCCGTATTACCACCACCCAACACAATCACGCGTTTGCCAATTGACTCCGTATGTTCAAAAGCCACGCTGGCCAGCCAATCAATGCCAATATGGATTGATTCATCAGCTTCCTGACGACCCGGCAGGTTAGCCAGATCCCGCCCGCGAGGGGCACCTGAACCCACAAAAACGGCATCGTATTTGTGATTCAGCAAGCCCTGGAGGCTGTCCACGTAGTGATTGAAGTGGGTCACGAGGCCCATATCGAGGATATAACCGACTTCCTCGTCCAATACGGATTCAGGCAGTCGAAATGACGGTATCTGGCTGCGCATAAAGCCACCGCCTTTCTTCTGCTCGTCGTAAATATGCAGCTCATAGCCGAGGGGCGCCAAATCTCTCGCCACAGTCAATGAAGCCGGGCCCGCACCCACCAACGCTATTTTTCGACCATTTTTAGTAGTCGGGATAACTGGCAAATGCGCTGAGATTTCATCTTTATGATCTGCCGCCACACGTTTTAAACGACAGATGGCAACCGGCTCTTCTTCGACTCGACCCCGGCGGCAGGCTGGTTCACAGGGGCGATCACAGGTACGACCCAACACACCGGGGAACACATTGGATTCCCAGTTGATCATGTAGGCTTCTGTGTATCGCTGCTGTGCGATCAGGCGAATATATTCAGGAACAGGAGTATGTGCTGGGCAGGCATACTGACAATCGACGACCCGGTGGAAATACTCTTTGTTTTTTATTATATCGGTTGGCTTCAAGTGGATTCCTCACCTAATACCAAACACTTTGGGACAACAATACTCGCTGACTTGGTCCTCTGCAACAACTATGACGACCCGAATGAAGGCCGTGTACCTAATTGAATCCCCGGCCTTACCAAACAACTTATTGAGATGTTCACGAGCACTTGCAGATCAACCGGGCTTGCCCAGTAAAGCCAGGAAAGTCATATGAATAACCAGCAGATGTTGCAACAAACCCTTTTCCTGCTGATTGACGCCCCAGTCATTGTGAGCCCATGTCAGGTCGGAAGAGCTGATCCCTGAGCTGAGTTTTTCAATCATCACATCATCCCTGCATAGGCTGGAAGACACCTCCTACTACATTGGACTAAAGCACCGTGGCACTTTGCCAGGCAGACTGCTTCAATGCTCTATAGTGAATCTATTGTCAGCCCGAGCAATTGCCATGTTTACCAAGACGTTTGCCAAGACCCGAATCATGCTGGCCGCACTGCTGGTATCACTTTGCGCCCAGGCGGAGGTGGAACTACCCGAAGAATTCCATGCCGCAGAACCGAAGATGCAGCTTTATCTGGCCTACGCAGAATTCAAAATGGCTCACTACGAGGTAGCCCGAGAGATGTGGCTGCACATTACCGGCAAGGGCAACGGCGAGGCAGCCTTCAATTTGGGCATCTTGTATGAACAGGGAATGGGCGTTGAAAAAGACCTGCTGGTAGCGAGGGACTACTATCTGCATGCGGCAGAAAAGGGCAGCCGTGCAGGGGCCTACCAAGTGGGGCTGATGCACATGAACCATCCCGAGCTGGTGAATGCTGAAACAGCGACCCACTGGCTGACCATCGCTGCGCTGGACGGCGACGAGGACGCGGCGGATATGCTGAAATCCATCAATATGGGTGGTGCTGCCGAGGATTCCCCCATGCTCAAGGTCCGGCAGTTGATCGCCAAGGGTGAAGTGGACCAGGCGCGGGAGTTATTGATCGAAATGGCAGAAGCCACTCCACCCAACTACGAAGCCGTCACACGGCTGGCCTGGCTGTATGAAACCGGGCTCGGCGTTGAGCAGGATATTGACCGCGCTGGGGAGTTGTTTAAAGTGGCCGCCGAGGGTGGCAATGCTGAGGCCCAATACGCGCTATCGGTGATGTACGAAACCGGCGTTGGGCAGCCCATGGACAAAGCACAATCCCGTCACTGGCTGCAGCTATCGGCAGATCAGAACTACCAGCCGGCGCTGGAAAAAAGGGGTGACAATCCGGCCGAAAACCCCTGATCTTTTGACAGCCCCGGTAATGAAATCCTTCTTCCGGTCACTACCTGCCGGGCAAGCCCAACGGTAAGGCGCAACATGCACGATCCACAACATCCTCCAGAATTCCAGCCCAAGGAGTTTTATATCCTGCTGGCGGGCGCAGCTCTGTTGCTGGTGGTGCACACGCTGGGACGGTTTATCTATACCCCCCTGCTGCCCTACTTTATCGGCGACGGTATGCTAACGCCGCAACAGGGCGCAGCCGTTGCCACATGGAACTACCTTGGCTATCTGCTGGGCGCACTACTGGCCATTCGCTGGCACAGCATTCCCCATATTCGCGTACTGTTACCACTTGCTCTCTGGACCCACGTGCTGACAACTCTGGCGCAAACACAACTGGTGGACCCTTCAGCATTGAGTATCACCCGCTGCCTCAACGGTATTGCCAACGGCGTGGTGTTTGTTCAGGTGCCAGCGCTGATTCTGGAATGGCTGGTAACACGCAATCGTGCTTCACTCAGTGGTCTTGTGTATCTCGGAGTTGGCGTGGGTCTGCTGTTATCCAGTGCGCTTGTCAGTGTCAGCCGGGACTGGCTGCACGGATCGGGACGCTGGTGGCCGGCGGCACTGTTCTCGCTGCCGCTGGTGTGGTGGGGAATCCGCCAGTTACTGGGACTGGAAATTCCCGTCACCAGTGAAGATGCAAACCACACCGAACGACCCACAAAAGGGCTGGTTAATCGTGCCAGCCTGCCACTGTTCCTTTCTTACGCTGGGGCAGGGTTGGGCTACATTCTGCCGATGACCTTTCTGCCACTGCTGGCCAGCCTGACCCTCTCCGCAGAGCACTGGCTCACCAATGGTTCCTGGCTGCTGGTGGCGTTGGCCACCATTCCCTCCCCATGGGTCTGGAATACACTGGGCTCCCTCATGGGAGACCTGCCAGCATTGCGATTGAATTTTGTGGTGCAGTTGTGCGGCGTGTTGGCAGCAGTGCTGATTGGCGGCACTTTCGGGATTATCTGCTGCGGATTGCTGGTGGGCGGCACGTTTCTCGGTACCGTATTGCTAACCCAGCGCATCGGGCGGGCACTGCAACCCCATCAGGGCCCCAAACTTTCAGCGGCCCTGGTGGCCCTTTACGGTCTGGCTCAGGTGGCTGGCCCTTGGCTGACCAAAATGTGGCTATCCTACGGCGGCACCCTCGGTGAGGCATTCGCTATCGGTGCCGCTGCCTTGGTGTTCGGTCTGCTGTTCAGCCTGCTCACGCGCCTGCCGACAACCCAATAACCTTTAGCGGAACAACACCCGCTGCGGAGTCAGATGTCTGTTATGGGTGGAGTAAAGGTCGCCGACTCCTGCCGGGTGTTGAGCGCACGGATGGGGTAGGGAATCACAATGCCCTCCTCGGCATAACGCTTGTGCAATGCCTTGATAAAGGCCGACTTTACCCAGAAGCGATTGAAGTACTCCTTGGCGCGTAGCATCACGGTAAAGTTGATGCTGGAATCTGCAAACGCCGTATACACCACAAAGGTCTCGTAATCATCCACGCCCCATTCATGGCTGACCAGAATCTCGCGCGCTACCTCCAGGGTCACACGCTCCACATGTTCCAGGTCTGAACTGTAGTGAACTCCCACTTCCACCGGCACCGACAGCTCTTTTTCCGGGTAGAAGTAATTGATGATCTTGGAATTGGACAGCTCACTGTTGGGCATAATGATGGTGTTGTTGGGCAGCATCCTGATCCAGGTGGAACGCCAGCCAATTTTATCCACAAACCCCTGCTCCCCGGATTCGATTTCAATAAAGTCTCCCACACGAATAGGCTTGTCGATCACCATTTGCACGCCGGAAAAAAAGTTTTCCAGCGTGGGTTGAAGTGCCAGCGCTACCGCCAGAGACGTAATCCCCAGAGACGCCACAATGGGCGTGACGGAGATGCCCAGTGTGCCCAGTAACACGAGGGCACCGATACAGATAATAATGCCCCGACTGATGCCCTTGAGAATGGTTTTACTGTTTTTGAAATTCTCATGCCGCTCAGCCTGTTCGCCGATAAACCCCATGGTGATACGGTCGACGAACAGGATAACGGCCATAATCAGTAGTATTTTGATCAGTGTATCGCCGTATGCCTGACCCGTATTTGCCAGTAATCCCGTGTAGTTGAGCAGCGCCTCGACAACCATTAACAGGCAGGCGACGGCAAACACTGTCAACGGCAGGGACAATGCATAAACCATTAGTGAGTCCAGCATATACCGGGTTTCACTGGTCAGTTTGCGCAGGCGGTGCATGATCAGCTTTTTCAGGATATAAAGGACCACAGCACTGATCACAACGCCAACTATCACGATGACCCAGGGTGTCAAAGCATCGTTCAGGTAATCGATTGAAAACATGGTCTTTCTCCCGCTGACAGATACCATCAGTGATGCAACATTCATACCTTCAAATGCAGAAGCCAACTCAACGGGATGGCAGGACTGCTCTCTGCTGCTCCGGACTTGCTATTTATACCCATGGGTATGATCATGCTGACCCATTCAGGTCACCCCGATTGTTGAGTACCCAGGACGTTGTATGCTGATTCCATTACTGGCCGTTATCGCAGGGCTGATTGTGCTGGTCTGGAGTGCCGACCAGTTTGTCGATGGCGCCGCTGGCACGGCGGGCCACTTCGGCATGCCGCCACTGCTGATCGGTATGGTGATCGTCGGTTTTGGTACGTCCGCACCGGAGATGGTGGTCTCGGCCCTCGCCGCCTCCCAGGGTAACCCGGGCATTGCACTGGGGAATGCCTACGGCTCTAACATCACTAATATTGCACTGATTCTTGGCCTGACGGCACTGATAAGCCCCATTGCGGTTCACTCTCAGGTGTTGCGCAAGGAACTGCCGATCCTTATTGCCCTTGCCGGGCTAGCGGCCTACCAACTCTGGGATGGTCATGTTTCCAGAACCGACGCATGGATATTATTAGGACTGTTTGCCTGCCTCATGGGTTGGACTATTCGCCAGGGGCTTCGCAATAAAACCGATGTACTGGGCAGTGAAGTGGCCGAAGAGCTGGCCGCACACCCGGTTGCGTTGTCAAAGTCGGTGTGGCAGTTGATTCTGGGGCTGGTATTACTGGTTGCCAGTTCAAGATTGCTGGTCTGGGGTGCAGTGGAAATTGCCCAGGGCCTGGGTGTCAGTGATATTGTCATCGGCCTGACCATCATTGCCATTGGCACATCTCTGCCGGAACTGGCCTCATCGCTGGCAGCCACCCGCAAGGGTGAGCACGACATTGCTCTGGGTAATGTGCTGGGCTCGAATATCTTTAATACTCTGGCGGTGGTGGGTATCGCTGGCGCCATTCATCCCATGTCAGTGGGGCCGGAAGTCCTTAGCCGAGACCTGCTGGTGATGACAGCCCTGACACTGCTGTTGTTTGTATTCTGCTATGGTTTCCGAGGACCGGGGCGAATCAACCGCCTTGAGGGGTTGGTGCTGTTGTCCTGTTATATCGGTTATATGGTCTATCTGGGCACCACCGTATTCGGCTAGTGCCTCACTGGCAAAAATGATCAATACCTTTACCGGGAAATGACTGTGCACAGACATGGCTTGGATGGTCTACATGACAATGTCCAAGCCTTTGTCTCCACCGGGTACCAGCTCCGACGTTCGCCCAAGCTTATTCACACCTTACCGAGAAGAAGTACTGTTTTTTAAGGAAGGCCTCTAGCCTGAAACGCAAGGCGGAGATTGTCGCACAACGCTTCCATGCATAAATCCATTGCGTATCGGACATAAAAAAGGCCGCCTAACTAGGCAGCCTTTTTAAATTTGGTGGGTCGTGCTGGATTCGAACCAGCGACCAATTGGTTAAAAGCCAACTGCTCTACCAACTGAGCTAACGACCCTTGGAAGAGGCGCATATCTTACTTATGGGCAATCAAAAATCAAGTATTTATTTCGAGAGAATATAACGGGTTGGATCTCCAACCCCAGCCTGTTCAAAACCAATTTTGCGCAGCCGGCAACTATCGCATTTTCCGCAGGCCAGTCCCGCTTCCGTGGCCTGGTAACAGGACACGGTTTGTGAGTAATCCACACCGGCTTGCATACCCAGTTGAATAATTTCTGCCTTGGTCAGATCAATCAGCGGTTTGTTTATGCGCAAGTAGCGACCTTCAACGCCCGCCTTGGTAGCGAGATTGGCCATATTCTCAAAAGCCTGGATGTATTCTGGCCGACAGTCCGGGTAGCCGGAGTAATCCACAGCATTCACACCAATAAAAATATCACTGGCCTCCAGCACCTCAGCCCAACCGAGGGCGATGGAAAGGAACACTGTGTTGCGGGCGGGCACATAGGTGACCGGGATACCACTGGTCTCTTCTTCTGGCACCAGAATGCTGTCATCGGTCAACGCAGAGCCGCCAATGGTTCGCAGATCCAGCTTAACCACCTTGTGCTGTTCTGCACCCAACTGCTCTGAACAGCGCTGAGCAGCCGCCAATTCCGCATGGGCACGCTGGCCGTAATCAAAACTGAGGGTAAAACAACGAAATCCCTGCTGACGGGCCATGGCAAGCACAGTCGTGGAATCTAGCCCCCCCGACACCAATACAACGGCTTTTCTATCTGTTTCATTCATTAATCAATGCCCCGGGGTATCGTTCCACAGCAGTTTGTGCAGTTGTAACTGAAATCTTACCGGCAGCCTGTCCTCCAGAATCCACTCCGCCAACTCTTTTCCCTGCAGTGAACCATGGCTCGGGGAGAACAGGATTTCCCCTACCCGCTCGGGCAGGGACAGCTCGTCCAGCTTTAATCTCGCCCACTCATAATCCTGACGATCACAGATCACAAATTTAATCTGGTCAGTAGTTTGTAATAACGAAAGGTTGTCGTACAGATTGCGATGGGCTTCCCCGGAAGCGGGGGTTTTCAGGTCCATAACCTTGACGACGCGAGGGTCAACGTCTGCCACAGACAACGCGCCAGCCGTTTCCAGCGACACGGCATAGCCACGATCACAAAGTGCCGTCAAAAGTTCGAGACAGGATTTCTGCGCCAACGGTTCACCCCCGGTGACACAAACCCGGGGCGTGGCAAAGACTGCCACCTCGTCGAGTATTTGCGTCAGGGTTTTGCGCTCACCGCCGTAAAAAGCGTATTCCGTATCGCAGTAATGGCAGCGCAATGGACAGCCAGTCAGACGCACAAATACCGTTGGCAGGCCAACGGTAGAGGATTCACCCTGCAGGGAGTGAAATATCTCGGTAATTTTTAGGGATGTCTGTTCCATGAAAGCTCGACTACGCGGCAGAAACCGCGCAGTTTAACGGAAAAAGCAGCAACAGGTCACAGCTAGAAATTTTCTCTGAGGTAGCTCTGCGCCAACTTGGCAGCGTTATCAGTGCCCGCAGCGGCTTTCTCAAGCAGGGACTTCGCTTTCGTGTTATCACCCATCAGGTGGTAAACCAACCCCAGCTTAAATGTGGCATCCGACGCTTTACGGTGTGCCGGGTAACTGGAGGTAACGGTATTGAACGATTGCCTGGCCTGTTCCAGGTTGTTCTGCAACAGGTAAATTTCACCCAGCCAATAGTGTGCATTGGCCGTGTAAGTGCCATTGGGATACTTCTCAACATGCTGTTTGAACAGTGCCGTGGCCTCTGCAGTCTTACCCGCTTTTAACGCATTGTAGGCGGCTGTGTAATCAGCCGCTTCGTTCCCTGATGCCGGGGTCGGCTTTACAGTGGGCGAGGTGGCAGCCGACGTGGTGGTAGTAGAAGCTGAATGGGCCGTGGGCGTGGTTTGGGTTTCTGTTGCACCGGCACTCATTCCGCTGAGACGGCGATCCAGGTCCATATAATCATCAAGCTGACGGGCTTTAAGCTGTTTAATATCATTGCTCAGCTCTTCGACCATACCCCGTAGAGTACGCACCTCATCCTGAAGCATCTGCAGCTGGTAATGGGGGTCACCCACCGCCGCTGGGGCAACCGGCTGTGGTGTCGGAGTCACAGGTACCGGAACGGGTATGGGGGGCGGGTTATAGGTGGACTCACTGCCAATTTCGGACACCGGAGCCGCAGCTTGGAGCGTAAGAGGAATGCAGGCAAATAGGAGAGTGCTGGCAATTAAAGCGCGCATGAGTCATACCCCGATGAGTTAAGCAGACCCTGATATGGACAAGCAGAATGTGCAGAAGTTGTTATGGGCTGAAACTTTCAGGAAAAATCCTGACAACTTAAAGCGTCCGGCGTGACAAGCACACCGGACGCCCTTCACAAAGCTGATAGCTTATTACTTCATTTCAACACGACGGTTCAGCGCCCATGAAGCTTCGTTGCTGCCCATAGCAGCCGGGCTTTCTTCACCGTAGCTGATCACTTCCATCACTGCTGCGTTCACACCTTCCTGGATCAGGAAATCACGAACAGAGTTAGCACGACGTTCACCCAGTGCCATGTTGTACTCGCGGGTTCCGCGCTCGTCCGCATGGCCTTCCAGACGAATGTTGACCGCTGGGTGGGCTTTCAGCCACTCGGCGTGCAGACGCAATGCAGCGCGCGATTCGGCATTCAATACTGCCTTATCGAACTCGAAGTAGAATACACGGGCTACTGCACTGTCTGTGCCCAAGGTAGTGCCACTTACGTCCTGTGTGCTAACTGTACCAGTGGTAACGGATTGGCTCGGCATGGTGGTAGATGCAGAAGCGTCTTCATCGCTACCAGTGGTAGAACAGCCCGACAACAGCGCTGCCATAAAAGAGATGATCGCGCCATATTTGAGCAGTTGTGTCTTCATTGTAATCTCCTGTAACTAAAAACAAGCTTGTTTATTTGGGTGACCAGGCAGGTTCTCGGACATCTCCGAACCTCGCTGGCAATAAAAATTTCACACCCGCATCCAGTGAAACAGCCGCCAGTACTCCCTTGTCGCCTTGTTTGGTGGCATACAAAAGCATAGCACCATTAGGGGCAACGGTTGGGGACTCATCCAGATACGTTTGTGTTAAAACTCGCAGGTCGCCCGTAACCAGATCCTGTGTTGCGATATGAAAGTTACCATTATCGCGGTGTACCATGACCAAAGTACGCCCATCAGGAGCAAGTCTTGGTCTGGCGTTGTACGACCCCGCAAAGGTTAAGCGTTCTACCCGTCCACTTGCAATGGCCAGTTTGTAAATTTGTGGTGTGCCCCCCCTATCCGACGTAAAAATCAGCGATTTTCCGTCCGGCGTCCAGTTTGGTTCGGTATCAATAGCGAAGTGACTGGTTACTCTGCTGAACTGGCGAGTAGTCAAATCAAAGGTGTAAATTTCCGGATTTCCGTCTTTGGAAAGGACCAGAGCCAGCTTGCGGCCATCCGGGGACCATGAAGGTGCTCCATTCAGCCCTTTGAAGTTAGTGAGCTGTTCGCGGGCGCCGGTGGCCAGGCGCTGCCTGAAAATGGCCGGTCTGCCGGTTTCAAATGACACATAAACCAGTTCACTGGCATCCGGGGACCAGGCAGGAGACATGATCGGCTGGCGGGATTCCAGCAACATACGCTCCCTGTGGCCGTCTGCATCTGACACCATCAGGCGGAAATTCATGCTGCCGTTCTTGGGATAGGCCGTGACATAAGCGACCCGGGTCGAAAAAGCGCCGGGTATTCCGGTGATGGCCTCATACACCTGATCGCTGATGTAGTGGGCCATGTCCCTGAACTGCGTCGATCCTCCATCCACCACTTTGGTAAAGACCGTGCGCCCGCCAGTGATTTCAACCAGGCTAAAGGTAATCCTGTAGCGACCAGCGTTTTCAACCACCTGTCCCACCACCAGATACTCGCTCCCGAGTATGCGCCAATCCCGGTAATACACCTCTTTAATAGTGGCGGGAAATGACAGCATATTCTGGCGCGGAATCGGGCTGAACAGACCGCTGCGCTGCAGGTCATTGGAGACAATATTGCTGACATCCTCCGGCAATGCACGCCCAGACTGGGTGATCGGAGGAATAGCAATACGCGTGGGGTTATCCACCCCCTGGGTAATCTCAATGGTGAACTCAGCCGCAGCCGGTGTCAGCCAAAACAGCGTGGTCAATGTAAGGGAAAGAACCAACCCTAATTTTTTGCTCACAGGTTATAACCTCAAATCATCTGGTCTGAATACCAGCGTCAAGCGACGAAAATACTTGTCGAACACCCTGGGATTCTCTATTTCTTTCAACTTCTCAAAACGGCCCACTTTATGTACCGCCTGCTCGGCAGAGCGGTCAAACGCGGAATTGCCACTGGAACGTACCACACTGACGCTGATGACCTGGCCGGTGGGAACCAGTTGTACCAGTAACTCAACCTCCATCTCTCGACGGGCGCTCGGTGGTCGGCTCCAGTTTGCCGCAATACGTTCAAAAATATAGTCATGGTAACTGGCCGCAATCTCTTCTTCATTCGATGCTGCCAAAAACTCTTCTTCCTCTGCCAGCGCGCTGGCCAGTTGCTGTTGCAACTGCTTTTTATCCGGCTCCGGTTTTGGAGCCAGCTTGGGTTCCGGTTTCGGCACCGGCTTGGGCTTCGGCGCTGGTTTTGGTGCCGGTTTTGGTGCCGGCTTGGGTTTCGGTTTTGGCGCAGGTTTCGCTACCGGCTTGGGCTTCGGTTTGGGCTTGGCGACAGGCTTAGGCTGCGGCTTGGCCTTTTGCTGCAACGTCATCAACTTAGCCTGCACATATTTGGGCGGCGCCACTTTGCGCTGTTTATGTTCCGGCTCCCAATGCCAGACCATGAGCATCACCACGCCAGCATGCAACAGCAGGCTGACAAGAATGGCGACTGTATATGTGGAGACTTTGCCCGAAAACACAGTGGTCAGTTTCTTCCAGGCGGCTCTGTCACCAACCCGACCGAAGGTGCCCCGGCTCCCTGCAGCTGGCTCATGAGTTGTACCACCGTGCCGTAATCCACGGCTTTATCCCCCCAAACCAGTACCGGGGTCTTGGGCTGCACACCCATCACCTTTTTGACCTTGTCGACAATCACATCCAGGGATTGTTGCTCATTCTGGCCATTACCCAGATCCAGGTAATAAGTGCCGTCTGCTTTAACGGAGACGATCAGCGGCTCCAGGTCTTTATCTTCCAGAGGGGCGGAGGGCGCTTGGGGCAACTCCACCTTAACTCCCTGCATCAGCAGCGGTGCGGTGACCATGAAGACAATCAGCAGTACCAGCATCACATCGATGTAAGGCACCACATTAATTTCTGCAACCAGGCGGCGTTTTTGCCGGGGACTTTTCATATTCAATCACCGTGAATGCGACGGTGGAGAATACTGGAGAATTCTTCGGCAAAGGTTTCGTAGCTACTGTAAATACTGTCTGCCGACGCCGAGTAACGGTTATAGGCCAGCACTGCGGGAATCGCGGCAAACAGCCCCATCGCCGTAGCAATCAACGCTTCGGAAATACCCGGAGCAACAGTTGCCAGGGTTGCCTGCTGTACGGTGGCCAGGCCACGAAATGCATTCATGATGCCCCAGACTGTACCAAACAGGCCGATGTAGGGGCTCACGGAAGCTACGCTGGCCAGAAAGGGCAAATTGCGATTGAGGCGCTCTTCTTCCCGAGATAGGGCCACGCGCATGGAACGCTCCGTGCCCTCCATGACAGTATCGGGATCGACGTGGCTCTTCTGTTGTGCCAGCCGGTTAAATTCACGGAAGCCTGCGCGGAACACACTGGACAGCCCTTCCACCGAGCCCTGCGCGCCGCAGTCATGGTAGAGCTGGTTAAGGTCGATACCGGACCAGAAGTTATCCTCGAACTTGCGCAGAGTGTGAGCGGCATTTCTCAAATACAGGCCGCGCTGGACAATCATGACCCACGAGACGATTGAAGCGAAGAACAACAGCAACATGACAAACTGCACCAGCAGCGTGGCATTGGCTATCAGACTCCAAAGGGATAAATGATCGTTCACCGGTTACTCCCGTCAGGTTATCAGAGTGCAGATTTGAGGGTCTGCATCATGTCTTCAGGAATGGCTACCGGGCGTTTGCTGTCGTGATCAATACAGGCTGCCCGCACGGTCCCTTCCACTAAAATTTGCTCGTCACGCTTTACCGTCTGGGCGATGGTAAAGGATGTTCTTGTCACGCCCACCAGCCGCGCAGTGGCAATGATTTGGTCGTCTAGCACCGCCGGAACACGATATTTCAATTCCACGGAATGCACCACGAACTGCATTCCATCGAACAAAGCCGGCTTGTCATACCCGAGGGTCCGCATCAGTTCGCTACGGGCACGTTCCAGGTATTTCAGGTAGTTGGCGTAGTAGACAATGCCACCCGCGTCGGTATCTTCCACGTAGACGCGAATGGGTAGACAATATTCTTTGGTCATTTATCCGTTAAATCCAATTGCCGGGGCAAATTATCCGGGCTCTGAAGTCCAAAATGTTCGTAAGCAAGAGCCGTCACCATGCGGCCACGGGGCGTTCTGGTGATGTAACCCTGCTGTATCAAATAGGGTTCCAGAACATCCTCGATGGTATCCCGCTCTTCACTGATTGCCGCTGCGATGCTATCGACACCCACCGGCCCACCGGCGAACTTTTCCATGATGGCCAACAATAGGCGGCGGTCCATATGATCAAACCCTTTGCCATCGACATTCAGCATGTTCAGAGCCTGGTCTGCCACATCAGCAGTGATGTTGCCGTCCGCTTTCATTTCCGCGAAATCCCTGACCCGCCGCAACAGGCGATTTGCAATACGCGGCGTACCCCGTGAACGGCGCGCAATTTCAGCGGCACCCGGCTTGTCCAGGCTGACACCGAGAATTCCCGCCGAGCGATATACAATCTGGCTCAGCTCCTCCACCGAATAGAACTCGAGCCGCTGCACAATGCCAAAACGATCCCGCAGTGGGGAGGTCAACAGACCCGCCCGGGTGGTCGCTCCAACCAGGGTAAAGGGCGGCAGGTCGAGCTTGATAGAACGGGCCGCCGGACCTTCACCAATCATGATATCCAGCTGGTAATCTTCCATGGCCGGGTAGATCACTTCTTCCACCACCGGGCTGAGGCGGTGAATTTCATCAATAAACAGCACATCCCCCGGTTCCAGATTGGTCATCAACGCCACCAGGTCTCCAGCACGCTCCAGCACCGGCCCCGATGTGGTTTTCAGGGCAACACCGAGTTCATTGGCAATGATATGTGCCAGGGTTGTTTTGCCCAGCCCCGGGGGACCAAACACCAGGGTATGATCCAGAGGTTCGCCGCGATTACGGGCAGCACCGATGAAGATTTCGAGCTGGTCGCGCACAGCCTGCTGGCCGACATAATCGGCAAGGCTCAAAGGGCGAATAGCGCGGTCAAAACGATCTTCCTGAACGGAAGCTTCGGGGGAAATCAGACGGTCTGTTTCGATCATAGCGGCCAGTATATCTTGCTGGGCTTAGCTTTTAACCATGCTTTTTAGTGCCAGACGAATCAATTCCTGACTACTTTGCCCTTCCGTGGCTACAGCAGCGACCATGCGCGATGCTTCCTGCGGTTTATAGCCAAGGGACGTCAGCGCACTCTCCGCTTCAAGAACCGCGTCGGGCTGCTGTGCAAGTGTTGCGGTAGAGGCAACCGGCATATCTTTCGTGGCAAAACTTTGCAGGCGATCACGCATTTCAACAATCAATCGCTCAGCGGTTTTCTTGCCGACGCCAGGCAATCTAACCAGACCCGCCACATCGTTATTCTGAACGCCTTTGACAAACTCGCTGGCGGTCATGCCGGAAAGAATGGCCAGTGCCAGTTTTGGCCCCACACCGCTGACCTTGATCAGGTGTCGAAACAATTCTCGCTCACTCTGCTCACCAAACCCGAAGAGCTGATGGGCATCTTCGCGCACTACCAGATGCGTATGCAGCACCACGGTTTCACCCTGTGGGGGCAGGTCAAAAAACGTCGTCAGGGAAACCTGAACCTCATAGCCGACACCCTGCACATCAATGAGCAACTCCTGTGCCTGACGCTCCAGCAACACACCGCTGATACGGCCGATCATTTCACCGGACTCCCCTGCTCACAGCCTACTCCAGGCATGGACTTGATACGACCCCGGGAATACTGAATCCCTCCGGATAACCCGGAGGCTGTGCCCAGCGTTCTGGCATGACAGAGGGCAACCGCCAGGGCGTCGGCAGCATCCTCGGCTGGCGCGGCAGACAGTTTGAGCAGACGTGTCACCATAAACTGCACCTGCGACTTGTTGGCCGCTCCTGTGCCCACAACGGACTGCTTGACCAGACGAGCAGCATACTCGGCCACACTCAAGCCAGCATTGGTGCCAGCCGCTATGGCGGCGCCCCGTGCCTGACCCAGCTTTAACGCAGCTCTGGGATCTCGGGCCAGAAAAATATCTTCCACGGCCATGGTGGTAGGGCGATATTCGGAAATCAGGGTACTCAGACTGTCGAAGATAATTTTCAGCCGCTCGGGAAGGGCGCCTTCGGGCAAACGGATAATACCGCTGGTGATGTATTCAGCTTTTGCACCAACGGCGTTAATGATGCCAAAACCGGTCTTTCGGGAACCGGGGTCAATGCCGAGTATCAGGGTCATGCCATTCCACCAACATACTGTATATTGCTACAGTATCCTACTGATGCAAAATTACAAGCCCTGTTCAGCCACTTGCCCCGCCAAAAATAAAAAAGGCGGCCACTGGGGCCGCCCGATCAAACCGCAAAACGTTACTCAGCTTTGGGTTCTTCATCTTCTGCAGCAGGTGCTTCTTCGGCAGGTGCTTCTTCGGCAGGTGCTTCTTCGGCAGGTGCTTCTTCGGCAGGTGCTTCTTCGGCAGGTGCTTCTTCGGCAGGTGCTTCTTCGGCAGGTGCTTCTTCGG
>JALRJN010000092.1 GCA_023261185.1 Porticoccus sp. | reverse complement strand
AGCTCCCAGCGCGGAACCTGCATCACCAGCGCCCGCACAGCCAGTACAGGAAGCAGTTGCAGTAGCATCTGGTGATCGTGTTGAGAAGCGTGTGCCCATGACACGTATGCGCTCAAGAATTGCTGACCGTTTGCTCCAGGTAACCCAGACCACTGCCATGCTAACCACGTTTAACGAAGTGGACATGCATCGCATCATGGCTCTGCGTTCTGAATTCAAGGACACCTTTACGAAGGTTCACAATGGCACACGCCTTGGCTTTATGGGGTTCTTTGTGAAGGCCGCTACTGAAGCATTGAAGCGTTTCCCTTCAGTAAACGCTTCTATTGATGGCAATGATATTGTTTACCATGGTTATCAAGATGTTGGTGTTGCTGTTTCCACCGACAAAGGTCTAGTGGTTCCAGTACTTCGCGATGCAGATAATATGGGTATCGCTGAGATCGAGAGCACCATCGCCGAGTTTGGTGGTAAGGCCCGTGACGGCAAGCTGACAATTGAAGACATGACTGGCGGCACATTTACCATCACCAATGGTGGCGTATTTGGTTCTCTGCTTTCGACGCCAATTCTCAATCCGCCACAGACGGCCATTCTGGGTATGCACAAAATTCAGGAACGTCCGGTAGTGGAAAATGGTCAGGTCGTGGTTCGGCCGATGATGTATCTGGCGCTTTCCTACGATCACCGCTTGATCGATGGTAAAGAAGCAGTTCAGTTCCTCGTGGCTATCAAGGAAATGATTGAGAATCCCGCTAAGATTCTACTTGAAATTTAATTGCTAATTTATTGAAATTGTTGGGATAAATAATGTCCGATAAATATGATGTGATTGTGATTGGCTCCGGTCCTGCCGGTTACGTGGCAGCGATCAGAGCGGCCCAGCTTGGCTTGAAGACGGCCTGTATTGAGAAGTGGCAGAACAGTAAAGGGCAGGGTGTTCATGGCGGCACCTGTCTGAATGTGGGCTGTATCCCTTCAAAAGCGCTGTTGGACAGTTCCTATAAATATCACGAAGCGAAATCGTCATTGTCCACCCATGGTGTCACCACCGGAAAAGTGGGTATCGACGTTAAAGGGATGATTGGCCGGAAGGCAAAAATTGTTGAACAGCTCACCGGTGGCATCGCCGGGTTGTTTAAAAGCAATGGAGTGACATCGCTGTTTGGCACCGGAAAACTATTGGCCGGTCGTCAGGTCGAGTTCACGGATCACGAAGGCAAGACCCAAGTATTGTCCGCCGATAACGTGATCATCGCCACCGGCTCTCAGCCTATCAATATCCCTGTTGCACCTATCGATTGCAAGACCATCATCGACTCCACCGGTGCACTGGAGCTGACTGAGGTGCCTAAGCGGCTCGGAGTCATTGGTGCTGGTGTTATTGGGCTGGAGCTGGGCAGTGTCTGGAACCGCCTTGGCAGTAACGTGGTATTGCTCGAAGCCATGTCAGATTTTCTGGCGATTATGGACCAGCAAATTGCCAAAGAATCCCAAAAGATCTTTACCAAGCAGGGGCTGGATATTCGTCTCAGCTGCCGTGTAACCGGCAGTGAGGTGAAGGGCAAGAGAGTGGTCGTCACATACCAGAACAGTGAAGGCGAAGAAGCACAGGAAACGTTTGATAAGCTAATTGTCTGTGTGGGACGTCGCCCCTATACCGAGGGTCTTCTGGCTCCAGATAGTGGTGTCAATCTTGATGAGCGCGGCTTTATCTTTGTCAATGAACAATGTGCAACCAATGCACCAGGTGTCTGGGCTGTTGGTGATGTGGTACGTGGCCCAATGCTTGCCCACAAAGGCTCAGAAGAGGGCGTCATGGTTGCCGAGCGTATCGCTGGCCAGAAGACACAGATGAACTACGATATTATTCCTAACGTTATTTACACCCACCCTGAAATTGCCGCTGTTGGCAAGACTGAAGAGCAGCTGAAACAGGCGGGTGAGCCCTATAATGTTGGTATTTTCCCATTCATTGCCAGTGGCCGGGCGCTCGCAGCGGACGAAACCGAAGGTATGGTGAAAATGATCGCTCATGCTGAGACTGACCGCATCCTGGGTTGCCACATCGTTGGCCCCAGTGCGGCTGATCTGGTCCAACAGGTTGCCATTGCCATGGAATTTGGCTCTAGTGCTGAAGATATCGGTATGACTGTATTTGGTCACCCGACCCTGTCGGAAGCAGTCCATGAAGCTGCATTGGCGGTCAATGGTCACGCGATCCACATTCCAAATCGCAAAAAGCGCAGGTAACAGTGTCTTACGAACTCCGCAGGTACAGCTGGCCTGCGGAGTTTTTTTATCCATCCAATGAAAGCAGCTACGGGGATTTAGAGTATGAACCTACACGAATATCAGGCAAAGCAGCTTTTTGCTGAGTACGGCCTTCCGGTGTCGCAGGGTGTAGCGGCGGAAACCGTGCAGGAGGCTGTTGCTGCGGCCGATATCATCGGCGGCGATCGCTGGGTTGTTAAAGCCCAGGTGCATGCCGGTGGTCGCGGCAAGGCAGGTGGCGTCAAACTGGTCACCTCAAAGGCGGAAATTGAAGAATTTGCACGCCAGTGGCTAGGCAATCGTCTGGTGACTTACCAGACAGATGCCAACGGACAGCCCGTTAGTCGCATTCTGGTTGAGTCCTGTACCAATATTGCTCAGGAGCTGTATCTGGGAGCTGTTATCGATCGATCTACCCGTCGCATCGTATTTATGGCCTCTACTGAAGGTGGCGTTGAGATTGAGAAGGTGGCTGAAGAAACACCGGAAAAAATTCTCAAGGCCGTTATTGACCCTCTGACCGGAGCACAACCCTACCAGGCACGTGAACTGGGCTTCCAACTGGGACTGAACTCCGATCAAATCAAGCAGTTCACCAAACTGTTCCTGGGCCTGGCAAAACTGTTCCAGGATTACGACCTGGCCTTGCTCGAAATTAACCCTCTGGTTATCACCGATGAAGGCAACCTCCACTGCTTGGACGGAAAGATCAATATTGACGGGAATGCCATGTACCGTCAGCGCAAGCTGCAGGATATGCACGATCCTTCCCAGGATGACGCCCGTGAAGCACACGCTGCCAAATGGGATCTGAACTACGTGGCGCTGGATGGCAATATTGGCTGTATGGTCAATGGTGCTGGTCTGGCCATGGGCACCATGGATATTGTCAAACTCCACGGCGGTCAACCTGCCAACTTCCTTGATGTGGGCGGTGGTGCGACGAAAGAGCGCGTTGTTGAAGCATTCAAGATCATTCTTTCGGACGAGAAAGTTCAAGCGGTACTGATCAATATTTTTGGCGGCATCGTGCGCTGTGATCTGATCGCTGAAGGCGTGATGGGCGCAGTAGAAGAAGTGGGCGTAAAAGTACCGGTTGTGGTCCGCCTTGAAGGTAACAACGCTGAACTGGGCTCAAAAATTCTGGCAGATAGCGGTTTGAACATCATCGCCGCAACCAGCCTGACTGATGCAGCCCAGCAAGTGGTAAAAGCAGCGGAGGGCAACCAGTAATGTCTATCCTTATCAACAAATCAACCAAAGTTATCTGCCAGGGTATTACTGGCGGACAGGGCACATTCCACACCGAGCAGGCCATTGAATATGGCACGCAGATGGTGGGTGGCGTTACCCCCGGTAAGGGTGGTACGACGCACCTCGGCCTTCCTGTCTTCAATACAGTCGCTGATGCCGTTGCCGAAACCGGCGCTGAAGCTTCAGTGATCTATGTGCCTGCACCATTCTGTAAGGACTCGATTCTGGAAGCGGCCAATGCCGGTATCAAATTGATTGTCTGCATCACAGAAGGTATTCCGACACTGGATATGCTGGAGTGTAAGGTCAAATGCGATGAGCTTGGCGTGCGCCTGATTGGCCCCAACTGCCCGGGTGTAATCACTCCCGGCGAGTGTAAGATCGGCATTATGCCCGGTCATATCCACCTGCCAGGTAAGGTCGGCATTGTTTCCCGCTCCGGAACTCTGACTTATGAGGCCGTGAAACAAACTACGGACTACGGCTTTGGTCAGTCTACTTGTGTCGGTATTGGTGGTGACCCGATTCCCGGCTCTAACTTTATCGACATCCTGGCGATGTTCGAGAAAGACCCTGCGACAGAAGCCATTGTGATGATCGGTGAAATTGGTGGTACTGCTGAAGAAGAAGCTGCGGCTTACATCAAGGCAAATGTCACTAAGCCTGTAGTTTCCTACATTGCTGGTGTTACGGCACCTGCGGGCAAACGCATGGGTCACGCTGGTGCCATCATTGCCGGTGGCAAGGGTACTGCTGATGATAAATTTAAGGCCCTGGAAGATGCCGGTGTGAAGACTGTTCGTAGTCTGGCAGACATCGGTGACGGCCTGAAGGAAATCACTGGCTGGTAATCTGGCTGGTGTCATCGAAAAAAGGCGGCCTCCGGGCCGCCTTTTTTGATTATGGCGCAGATCAGCTGATGGTTCTGGCTGACTTTTTTTGCCTCTGAGGTTGAATTTGGCGTACTTGTCCCCACCTTTGTTTCATCCTAATAAACACAGATAAGGGAGACATTGATAGCCATGACAGTCGAGACCCACGGTTTCCAAACTGAAGCCAAGCAATTGCTTCACTTAATGATTCACTCGCTTTACAGCAATCGTGAAATCTTTCTTCGTGAACTGATATCCAATGCGTCGGATGCGGCTGATAAACTTCGTTTTGAAGCCCTGGCTGATGCCTCGCTGTATGACAATGACAGTGACCTTCGTATTCGCATCGACCTCAACCCGGATGACGGCATCGTTACCATCCACGATAACGGTGTGGGTATGTCCAAGGAGGAGGTTGTCGAGAACCTGGGGACCATCGCCAAGTCCGGCACATCACAGTTCCTGCAGGGTTTGTCTGGGGATCAGAAAAAAGATGCACAGCTGATTGGTCAATTTGGTGTGGGTTTTTACTCGGCATTTATCGTTGCCGATAAAGTGGTGGTGGAAACCCGCCGTGCGGGAGCGGCTGCTGACCAGGCCGTGCGCTGGACTTGTGAAGGCGAGGCCGAATACACCATCGAAGATATTGAAAAGCAGGATCGTGGCACAACCATCACCTTGTATCTCAAGGACGACGCACTGGAATTTGCCAGCGAATTGAGAGTTCGCAGCATCGTAAAAAAATATTCTGATCACATCGGTATTCCCGTGGCGCTTCGCAAACGTGCGGATGAGCAGGATAAAGACTCCGATGAGCCGACCTACGACTACGACACAATCAATAACGCGACGGCACTTTGGACACGCCCACGCAGTGAGATCAAGGATGATGAATACCAGGAATTTTACAAACATATCTGCCATGACTTTGTGACACCCCTGGCGTGGAGTCACAACCGCGTAGAAGGCAAGCTCGACTACACTAGTCTGCTATATGTGCCAGGCCATGCGCCGGTTGACCTTTACAACCGCGATGTCTCCAGGGGTCTGAAACTGTACATTCAGCGCACATTCATTATGGATGATGCCTCACAATTCCTGCCTTCCTACCTGCGTTTCATTCGCGGTGTGCTGGACTCAAACGACCTGCCGTTGAATGTGTCCAGGGAAATTCTGCAACACAGCCCCGCAGTGGATAGCATCCGCTCTGCGCTGGTGAAGCGTATCCTTGATATGCTGGAAAAAATGGCTAAGGAATCGTCTGACGACTACCGTACTTTCTGGCGCGAATTTGGCGCCGTGTTGAAAGAAGGGCCCGCTGAAGATTTCGCCAACAAGGAACGCATTGCCGGTCTGTTCCGTTTCGTCACCACCAAAACCGAGGGTGATGAAGCGACAGATTCCCTGGCGGATTACGTCTCGCGGATGAAAGATGGCCAGGAAAAAATTTATTTCCTGGTGGCAGAGAATCTGACCAGTGCCCGCAACAGTGCCTATCTGGAGGCTTTCCGTAAGAATGATATTGAGGTCCTGTTGCTGACTGACCGTCTTGACGAGTGGACCATCGCCCATGTCGCTGAGTTTGAAGGCAAAGAACTGAAAGATATTACCAAGGGTGAGCTTGAGGAGAGCCTGTTTGCCGACGATGCCGACACTGAAGACAAAGCCGATAAAAATGACTCTTCGTCAACAGCGGCTATTGAGAAAATCAGCAACCTCCTGAAGGATAAGGTGGAGAGCGTTAGGGAGACGCGTCGTCTTACAGACTCCCCAGCCTGCCTGGTTTATGCGGAAGATGCCCTGAGCCCCCACATGAGAAAGATGATGGAAGCTGCTGGTCAGAAAATGCCTGTCGACAAGCCTGTACTTGAAATTAATGCTTCGCATCCGCTGGTTCGTCAGTTGGGGAGTGAGAGTGATCAACAGCGCTCTGCTGAATTGACAGGTTTGCTTTATGACCAGGCTGTTCTTTCGGCGGGTGAACAACTGGAAAACCCAGCTTTATTTGTGAAACGACTTAACCAGCTGTTGTTTGAAGGTGCCGCGTAGCTTCCTGGCGGTGATTCAACCTATAATCTTTGGGTGATTCACCGCGAAGTAGATATATGGCAACAGTAACAAAAATAGCCGTTCTTGGCGGTGGCAGTTTTGGTACTGCCATCGCCAATATGATTTCAGCCAACGGTCATGACGTCACCCTGTGGATGCGTGACAGGGACAACGTTGAACATTGCGCCCGGCTGCATGAAAATGTCAATTACATGCCGGGTTACCGGCTGGATGACAATCTGAAATTCTCAAGTGACCTGGAACAGACACTACAAGGTTGTCAGGTCGTCTTTTTTTCCGTACCCAGCAAGGCATTCCGTGATATCGCCCATCAGGCAAAACCTTTTCTTCCCCCGGGGACCATAGCGATCAGTACCGCCAAGGGTATTGAAGCCAACACCTTCAAGCTGATGAGTGAAATTCTGGAGGAGGAGCTGCCCCAAGTTAGGGTAGGGGTCATCAGCGGCCCTAACCTGGCCAAGGAAATCGCTAAAAAGGCCATCACCGCCACGGTTATCGCCAGTGATGACAGTGAACTGTGTAAAACTGTTCAATGTTTGTTGGGATCCCGATATTTTCGTGTTTACGCCAATCGGGACCGTTTTGGCGTTGAGCTGGCGGGGGCCTTAAAAAATATCTACGCGATTGCCGCGGGCATGGCCGCAGCAATGCATATGGGCCAAAACACCATCAGCGTGCTGATTACCCGTAGCCTGGCTGAAATGAGCCGTTTCGCCGCTAAACTGGGTGCCAATCCCATGACCTTTCTTGGCCTCAGTGGTGTTGGTGATTTGTTTGTTACCTGCACATCGCCACTCAGTCGTAATTTTCAGGTGGGTTATGCCCTTGGTGAAGGCCTGGGGCTGGAGGCAGCTGTGGCGAAGGTCGGTCAGGTTGCTGAAGGCATCAATACCACCCGGATTATCAAGGAAGAAGCCGAGCAGCTGGGTATCTACATGCCGTTGGTCAGTGCACTGTATGAAACTATGTTCAACCAGCGGCCAGTCAGCGAAGTACTGAGTAGTTTGATGTTGGCAGAACAGAGTACCGATGTGGAATTTTTTGCGGAGTGAATGCCATGAATGACGAAACAAAAGCGAACCTGTTAAATCCCGATACCTGGATGCGACTGCTCTACATGATCCTGTTTGCTCTGTTGCTGGTGCTGGCACGGCTGGTTATTCTCGCGGTCGCTGTGCTGCAGTTTGTTTTTGTCCTTGTGACGGCCAAACCGAACACGTCACTGCTGGAGCTAGGGCAGGGTGTGTCCAAGTGGGCGTTACAGGCTTTTCTATTTCTGACCTATAACAGTGACGAGAAACCCTATCCGTTTACAGATTGGCCGGAGACGCAGGTTATTGAGCCTCAAGAGCCCGGGAGAAGCAGGGAAGATGTAAAACCTACGACAACCTCTGTCAGTAGCTCTGAAGATGTGCCTTCGTTTATCACGCCTTCTGAGGGAGAAAAGGATAATCCCGAGGATAACCCCAAGGCCTAGTGGTGCTGATTTACCTGTTGCGTCACGGTGACGCTCCCTATGACCAGGTCCGTGGTGAAAGGGCGTTGTCACAACACGGGCATGACGAGACCAGAGCTGTTCTCGAGCAACATTTGGACGACTTACAGAGCCTCGACCTGATACTTTGCAGCCCGGTTCTACGCGCCCGGCAAACGCTCAGTGTTGTGCAGGAAACGCTGTCTTACCAGGGTGATTTGCTGTTTGAGGATGTGCTGCGTTCAGAAGCCCGCTTATCCGCGGTAGAGGCTTGTGTGGACAAGCTCCGGGTTCCCTCTCTTTTACTGCTGAGCCATCAGCCCTTGATTGGCAAGATGCTGGAATATCTCACTGACCGGCCAGGACTCGGTTGGTCCATGACCACGAGTAGCCTGGCTTGTCTCGATGCTATTGCTTTCGGGCGAGGTGCTGCAGAGCTGCGGTGGCTCACCCAACCCTGAGTAGATCCGTGTTCAGCAACCAATAAGCGACAGGAATTCATTGCGTGTAGCCTGATCTTCCCGGAATACCCCCACCATGGCCGAGGTCTTCATCAGGGAATTCTGTTTTTCCACGCCGCGCATCATCATGCACATGTGTTTGGCTTCAATGATGACGGCCACGCCCTGGGCGCCGGTGACGGACTCAATGGTATTCGCAATTTGCGTGACCAACGCTTCCTGAATCTGCAAGCGGCGGGCAAACATGTCGACAATGCGGGCAACTTTGGACAGACCGAGAACAACGCCGTCCGGAATATAGGCGACATGACATTTACCAATAAATGGCAGTAGGTGGTGCTCACACAAGGAATAGAGCTCGATGTCTTTCACGATCACCATTTCATTGGCGTCAGATGGGAAGAGGGCGCCGTTGATAACGTCTTCCAATTTCTGGTGATAACCTTTGGTCATAAACTCAAATGCTTTGGCGGCGCGTTGAGGGGTGTCTACCAGTCCCGGACGTGATACGTCCTCGCCAATGGACTCTAGGATTTGGGTGTAGCAGTCGGCAATATTCACAGTTTGTCTCGTCCAACATGAAGTATTCGGTGCATAACCCTACGTCAGGGACTCAGAAACGTAAAGCCATTTGTGGTGGTGCTGGTTACAATAGCGCGATGAATAATACACCGGAAAATCCCTGTACTTTGGGCGAGGCTATTCGTTACGGAGCCGAGCAGTTTGACGCTGCCAGCCTGTATTTTGGCCACGGCACAGACAATGCCTGGGACGAGTCGCTGTCCCTGGTTTTGCATTGCCTGTCGTTACCCTGGGATGTTGATCCATCCGTTCAGGAGCGTCAGCTTACAGAAGACGAATGGTGCAGTATTAAGGCCCTTTTTGAGCGTCGTATCACGGAGCGCATACCGGCAGCCTATCTGATTGGCGAGGCCTGGTTTGCTGGCGTGCCTTTTTGGGTAGATTCAAGGGTACTGGTGCCCCGGTCTCCCATAGCAGAGCTTATTGATAATGAGTTCTATCGCTGGTTGTCACAACCTCCAAAGACAATTCTTGATCTCTGCACCGGTAGTGGTTGTATAGGCATTGCCTGTGCACTCTATCTGGAGGGAGCAGCAGTCACATTGAGTGATATTTCTCAAGAAGCACTTGCTGTGGCAGAAAAAAATATTGCTCGCTATGCCCTGGAAGAACGAGTTACTGCCATTGAGTCAGACTTGTTTGATGGACTGGGGTCACAGCGCTTTGACCTGATTGTCAGTAATCCACCCTATGTCGATGCTCAAGATATCGCATCCATGCCGGATGAATATCACCATGAACCCCCAATCGGGTTGGCATCGGGTAATGATGGGCTCGATTTTACGCGCCGATTGCTGATTCAGGCTGAAAGCCATCTCACTGATGAGGGTGTGTTGATCGTGGAAGTGGGAAACTCCTGGGAAGCACTGGAAGAGGCCTATCCCCAGGTGCCATTCCTGTGGCTGGAATTTGAGCGCGGCGGTCATGGGGTTTTTATGCTGACGGCGCTCCAACTCCGGGAATATCGCTCTGTGCTCTGTCCGGCGTGAGACATCGCCGGTAGCTTCGTATAAAATTCGCCTCTTTGCGGGGCACATGCAGATAGACCTGCGTGTCACTGTGGCCTCTGTTAACTGGAACTGGGAATCTTATGTCGGGTAATAGCATAGGCAAACTTTTCACCGTAACAACGTTTGGCGAAAGCCACGGCCTGGCTTTGGGTTGTATCGTTGATGGCTGTCCTCCCGGGTTGTCATTGACTGAAGAGGATATGCAGCGGGACCTGGATCGTCGCAAACCTGGTCAGTCCCGTTACACTACCCAGCGTCGTGAACAGGACCAGGTGAAAATCCTGTCCGGCGTGTTTGAAGGTAAAACAACTGGTTGTCCTATCGGCCTGATCATCGAAAATACAGATCAGCGCTCCAAGGACTATTCCAATATCAAAGACCAGTTCCGCCCGGCCCATGCGGATTACACCTATTTTCAAAAGTACGGCATTCGCGATTACCGCGGTGGTGGACGCTCGTCAGCCCGTGAAACCGCCATGCGGGTTGCAGCAGGCGCAATTGCCAAGAAATACCTGAAAGCGATTGCCGGTATTGAAGTGCGCGGTTACCTCTCCCAGCTTGGTCCCATCAAGGCAGAACAAGTACTGCTCGATGAGGTGGAAAACAATCCCTTCTTTTGCCCCGATCCGGACAAAGTGCCTGAAATGGAAGCCTACATGCAGCAGTTGCAAAAGGACGGCGACTCAGTAGGGGCGAAGATAACCGTGGTTGCCAGCAACGTGCCGCCGGGTCTGGGTGAACCCATCTTTGATCGCCTCGATGCCGAGATTGCCCACAGCCTGATGAGTATCAACGCTGTGAAAGGCGTTGAAATCGGGGCAGGGTTTGATGCGGTAGCCCAGAAGGGAACCGAGCATCGGGATGAAATAACCCCGGAAGGTTTCCTGTCTAATCATGCCGGTGGGGTTCTGGGCGGTATTTCATCCGGTCAGAACATTATTGCTCACCTGGCGTTAAAGCCCACCAGTAGCTTACGTATTCCTGGAAAGTCTGTGGATGTTCACGGTAACCCCATTGAAGTGGTGACGACTGGGCGTCACGATCCCTGCGTGGGTATACGGGCCACCCCAATCGCAGAGGCCATGCTGGCAATTACCCTTATGGATCACCTGATGCGCCACCGTGCACAGAATATGCACGTGGATACTGGACTGGAGCCGATCCCCGCCGGTAAAGGCAGCTGATACCCTATGCAGCAGGAGGGCTCTGAGCCGGTTCCATACTGGCGCTTGTCGGCGTTCTACTTTTGCTTTTTCGGCCTGTTGGGGGCGCTGTTTCCCTACTGGTCCCTGTATCTCAAATCCCTGGGTTTTTCTGCCGCTGATATCGGTTTGCTGTTGGCGCTTCCCATGGCGACCAAAGTGGTTGCCCCCAACCTGTGGGGATGGCTGGCAGACCATACGGGTCAACGGCTGCTCATTATCCGTGTGGGCGCCTTGTTGTCCTGTGTATGTTTTTCAGGAATCTTTTTAAGCCAGAAATTCTGGGTCGTGGCCATGGTGATGATTGGCTACAGTTTTTTCTGGAATGCCGTATTGCCACAACAGGAGGTGGTCACCACCAGCTTTCTTCGCGAAACCCCCGAAAACTACAGCCGGGTCAGGTTGTGGGGTTCCATCGGATTTATCATCTTTGTTCTGGGCAGCGGCGCCTGGTTTGATGCCTATAGTATTGATAGCCTGCCATTGATCGGCTTTTTGTTGTTAGCCGGCATTTTTATCACCAGCCTGGCGGTGCCAACACCCCATCAACAGAAACATCAGCGTGCCTCACAGCCCTTTCTCGCCGTCTTGCGCCAGCCTGCGGTTGCCGCATTCTTTGTGGCAGGTATGCTGATGCAGTTTTCACACGGCATTTACTACAGTTTTTTCAGTATCTATATGGAAACCCAGGGATATAGCCGGGGAGTCATCGGTGTGCTCTGGTCAGTAGGTGTAGTGGCCGAAGTAGTTCTGTTTATCGTTATGCATCGCCTGCTACCGCTCTTTGGTGTGCGTTTAATCATGTCTGTCTGCCTGTTGCTGGCTACACTGCGTTGGCTGACGATTGGATATTTCCCGGAACTGTTGTGGCTGTTGATGTTGGCTCAGACTCTCCATGCCTTCACTTTCGGTGCTTATCACTCTGCCGGTATCGATTGCATAAGGCGACTGTTTGAGCCAGGCAACCAGGGAAAGGCGCAGGCGCTTTACAGCGCTTTTTGCCTGGGGTTGGGTGGTGCTATCGGTTCCTGGTTGGGCGGACTGGTGTGGGACTACAGATCCCTGTTGGCTTTTGAAATGGGAGCTGCAGCGTGTTTCATAGCCGTGTTTGTGATTTGGTTCCGCTTGAGGGATGAGCGACTTTGAAGCGGTAACGCTAATTGCCATTTATACTGGATTTTTACGATACGGGAGGTGTTCGGATGAAAGCGGTACTGGTCATTATTGTGCTGGTCGTCGTGTATATGTTTTATCCGCAGTACGACCTGATCGTTAAACACAGTCCATTTGATGAAGAGCCAACGCTGGAAGGCACACGCTATCTCACGGAAGGAAGTTGCCGGGAGGCAGCACAGGCGATAAATGCCCGATATTTTCACTGCTCATCGAAGAATCTTTGGGGCGAATTGTTTGGCACTTATACCAGCTACCGTGAGCCCGAACGCTACTCTGATCCTAAATTGTTTGAGGATCTTCAGGGGCAATAGGGTGGAGAGGTACACTTAAAGCACATAAAAAAACCCACGATAACGTGGGTTTTTTTGTATCTGGTCGGTGTGAGAGGATTTGAACCTCCGACCCCTTCCTCCCGAAGGACGCGGACGAGGGGCTCTTCACCTTAAGCCACACCGGTCTCCCGTCCCATCCTTTTCCCAGATCGCAGTCGAATCGCTAGAGACCAAAGCCTCGTAGCTCGAGGCCGTGGACTCCGGCGCATTCTCATGAAGAAAGACTGACCCTGCCCTTACATTCAAAGACGTGATACCTAGATCTGCGCCTCCCTGCCCGGGGGTATAGCCACAGAAGGAGGAGTTAGTGTCGAGCCTCAGCGCAAGCGCATCCAGGCCACACTCTCTGCACCACATCCTGGAGCCGAGGGCCAAATCGATATCACCCAGATATGCTGCAGCCCCAACGGCTAAATCAATATCTGAGTTGGTTGCATAAATCGATGGTCGTACCGATGAAGCGGCTTTGTCGGCAAATCCTGCGAAGCGGAGCAAGCTGTCATTTCTGACAATTACTATCGGCCCTTCTGCGGGAAGAGGATCCTGAGTGCTCACAAAGGAAACACTTTCCAGCTGCAGGCTTGCGTTGGCATAGAGGCAAATCGCGCTGAGATCGGTGAGGGCAAATCTGGTCAGAGTTACGTGCCCATTTTTTACGCCCAAGGAGCAAAAAACCTCCTCTGAAAAAATCATGGAGGCGCCCTCCTCCGGCGCAGAAATCCACACCGTCCTCCCAGCTCCGAAAACATGGTCTGGGAAACGACAACTACCCGACTGCACTGCCGCATGAACGCTGTTGAGTCGCATGGCGGCCTCCGACTCCAGGGTTTTTTGCAAAGCCAAGGGGTCGGCAGAGCAGTCCACCATGAATCTCGCGTGATCCGCCCAAGGAACTAACACTTGGTCCCCCTTGAGGGAGTCCAATTGTTGTTCGAGCGCACTAAAATTTTCGTTAACCTTTTCGGCGTCGGCGCTCTCTCCATTCCTAAAAACATGAAGTTCTTGTGCAGCCGCAAGAACCGGAAGAAGGATAAATCCGATTAATAGGTGCCTCATGATCTGATCCAATCAATATTTAGTCAAAGACGATAATACGCCCAAATTAGGTGTGGCATGGCAATAACTTCGGTGTGGGCCAACCGCTGGCAGGACGAGGCCTACACGCCCGTATTGCTGGCTTACTTAACCCTCTGACCCCCCGCTCCAGCAGGAAGGCTAATGTAAGGCAGCGAATAAGTTACGCGGCCGCATTGGCGCTTTTTTTAGATCTGGGGTTAACATCCTGCTAGGTGTGAGGGCGTCCACTTTTATCCCCGCGTTTTGAGCCAAGCTATGAACCCGAACCGGCTAAATCTCCTAGTCCCCTCCGCGCAAACTGTAGCGGCGCTCCTACTTTTCGCTAACAGTACTGTGTCGCCGGCAGAGGAGGATGCGCCCTCAGCGCTGCCTGTTTGGCTGCTGTATGAGGCGAAGAAGGCTGCCGATAGCAACCGGTATTTTGATCCTGCCCACATCGATATTGTGATTCCAGAGTCGCTTTGGCCTGACGCAACCTCTAGTTCAATGGAGCACCCCATTCCAATTGATTTCGATAACGATGGCCTAATGGACTTATTTTTAGAGCAAGCGGCGCCCAACCCTAACCCCGACCTCTACGGGCCATCTAACGTGGTAGGGCTAGCCTATAAACAAGAAAGAGCTGGTGTATATCAATTGGCCACCAGAGAAATTTTTGGTGTGGACTTAGTAGAGAAGGGTGACTTAAGCAGAAAATGGGTAACCGCCGACTTAAATGGTGACGGTTATGTAGATGTCCTGCCATGTTTAATGCGGGAAGATGGCCGCGAGATGAGTTACGAGCAGGGGTACCTCAACTGGTCAAGCGAGCAAAAATTAATCATTTCGAACGGAGATGGAACCTACCGGGTAGACGCTCTTAGTGGTGATCCCATCTATCAACACGGTTGCGCCACGGCCAAGATGCAGGACGGATCTCAACATATTATTTATGGCGTTGGCCCCGGCACTCCAGCGCGGGTTTTTAAGTATCAAAATGGGCAACCCGTGACAGTGAATGGTTATCCAGACCTTAGAGGGTGGGATGAACGCGCTTTTACCCCTAATAATTCATCCGATATAAATTATTCTAAATACCTGATGTCAACTTTGAGTGAGGTTGATGATCCGGGCGTTCGGGTTTTCGAACAAGTTGAATCCTCATGGATTGCCTACGACACGTACAGGTTTGGCGAGAAGATCCGGCAAGTGGACTTCACATGGCACGACAATCCCGGCGTACAGCAAGGCTGGCTATACCGTTACAAAGGGTCACTGCGGATGGGTGTGGTTGTATCTGACAGCTGCGAGCTACGTTTGTCGCCCAGTGAGTCAGTTTTCGTAATTAAGATTGACACCACTCTTGTTCCGGAGGACTTCACAGAGCCTGTGGACGGGGACAGCCTCGAATGGGATTACGTATACACCGCATTAGCGATGCGAAATGGCGCCATTGAAGAGCTTGACCTACTGCCAGAGGAGAATGACTACCCTATGGGTTTTAGCCACCTATGTGGCGATATGACCGGTGATGGTTTAGGCGACTTAAGTAGCATCCAACTCCACGGCGGGAGCGAAGTATCGTTTTACAAAAATAACGGCCAAGGAGGACTCGTAAGAACCGAAATAAAGGGCCTCGAGGCTATTGAAATATTAATCGCGGGGACAGTCACCATTCCAGAGCAAGTCAGGTTGGTCGATATCAACGGCGATAATATTGGCGATTGGCTACAGGCATCTAAGGGAACTCTCAGGATCAATTTTGGCATCAAGCCTCAGTAGAAACTTTCAATAAACGTCGCTATGAACGAGCCTGATCGCAAACGGTTGAATCTGAGCTATAAATTTGGTCGGTGTGAGAGGATTTGAACCTCCGACCCCTTCCTCCCGAAGGAAGTGCGCTACCAGGCTGCGCTACACACCGGCGGCGCGCATTATATCACTCTCCGTTTTACTGTCCATGCATGGTAACTACGTGACCATTGACAGGGTTTGGGTTTTCAGAACACAATTTGCCTCCACTTTTGGAACGGATGGGGCGTTTAATGCCAAGGTCATCTAGTGATAGTACCGATAAAATTCGTGCCAAGAAAAAGCGCTTTCTGGCCCGCGAAGAACGCATTATTGAAAAGGCGTTATACCTGTTGATTCGCGACGGCATCGACAAGGTCACCGTCTCAGCCATCTCCAAAGAGGCCGGTGTCGGCAAGGGCACCGTCTACAAGCACTTCCTTACCAAAACCGAAATTCTCATGCGCATCGTGCTCGACTATGAGCGCAATATCACTGAAAACCTGAGAATAGGCATTGAAGCCACAGACTCTGGTGATCCCGGGGCTGCCGCACGATCCTACTTCAAGGCCCGGTTGGCCAATCCTGCCCTCGACAGGTTGGTGCAGTTACTGGAAGTTAACTTACAAGATAACGAAGAAGTGGCTGACAAAATGTTGGAGCTACATAGCCTGCGACGTTCCAATGTCGATGCCCTGAATAACATGATTGCCAAGCTGATTGATAAAGGCATTCTTGAAGATGTACCGCCCAGCTATCACTATCTGGCCTGTTGGGCCCTCGCACAGGGTGCAGTGGAGGCTTACTTCAATGTCAGCTATGGCGCAGACCTTGAAGATAAAGAGGACTTCCTGCGCTTTGTCGCCAATATTGGCATCACCATGGGTAACCTGGGGCAGCTGCGGGGCCAGAAGCCATCCTAGACGACAGGGCTAACTACCCGTTAGCCCCGTAACCAACTACGCGCCGGGTTCTTTTTCAACGCCTGGCCATCTTGGCCATTCTCTATTTATTCCTGATAGACGTTTGTCCTAGTGGAACAAACGTCTGTATCTGTACGTCCGAAAAATCCAATAATATAGATTAGATAAAGTGGTTAATTTATTGTTTTATCACATATTTGGATAGTTTGGACCACCAGAGCCTTCCGGTGTTACCCAGGTGATATTCTGACTCGGGTCCTTGATGTCACAGGTTTTACAGTGCACACAATTCTGGGCATTGATCTGAAAACGGGGACCGCCATTGCTGTCTTCTACGACTTCATACACCCCGGCAGGGCAGTAGCGCTGTGCGGGCTCATCGTAGAGGGGCAGGTTGTGGCTGATGGGAATATCTGCATTCTTCAACTTGAGGTGGCAGGGTTGTGCTTCCTCGTGGTTGGTGTTGGAAAGAAAGACAGAGGACAACTTGTCAAAACTCAACTTGTTGTCCGGTTTTGGATAAACGATTTTCTTGGCATCGCGAGCCGGAATCATTTTGCTGTGATCTGGCACTGGATCGGTGAGGGTCCAGGGTAGTTTGCCGTTGAAAATATTGATATCAATAAAGGCATAGGCTGAGCCCAGAATATTGCCCCATTTGTGCTGGGCGGGCCCAAAGTTGCGCTGTTGATAGAGTTCCTTGTACGCCCAGCTGTCCTTGTAGCTGGTGGTGTATTCTGTCAGCTCGTCACCAGCACGATCGGCCGCAATGGCAGCGGCAGTCACTTCTGCAGCAACCATGCCGGATTTCATGGCACAGTGAATGCCCTTGATCTTGGCAAAGTTGAGTGTGCCAGCGTTGTCGCCAATCAACAGACCGCCAGCAAAGGTCATTTTAGGTTGAGATTGCAGGCCACCCTTGACGAGTGCCCGGGCTCCATAGGCAATACGCTCGCCACCTTCCAGGTACTGCCTGATGACAGGGTGGTGCTTATAACGCTGAAATTCATCGAATGGACTGACATGGGGGTTTGAGTAGGAGAGGTCAGTAATTAACCCCAATGCCACCTGGTTATCTTCCAGGTGATAGAGGAACCCGCCACCTGAAGAGTCGCTTTCATTCAGGGGCCAGCCTGCAGAATGAACCACTAAGCCCAAATGGTGGTTTTCCGGGGGAACCCGCCAGAGCTCCTTGATCCCAATACCATAGTGCTGTGGCTGCTGTGCCTCGCGGTCCAGTTCGAAGTGTTCGATGAGCTGTTTGCCCAGATGTCCCCGGCAGCCTTCCGCAAAAAAGGTGTATTTACCACGCAGCTCCATGCCAGGCATGTAGGCGTCTTTGTGTTCGCCGTTGACATCCACGCCCATATCCCCGGTGATCATCCCCGCCACAGAGCCGTTTTCGGCATACAGCACTTCAGCCGCCGCGAAACCTGGAAAGACTTCAACCCCCAGATTCTCGGCCTGCTCAGCCAGCCAGCGGCACAGGTTACCCAGGCTGATAATGTAATTGCCGTGGTTGTGCATGGTTTTCGGCGCAAACAGGGATGGTACTTTTATGCCCTTGTTTTCAGAAAACACATAAATGTTATCTGTACTGACTGCTGTAGTAACTGGTGCGCCCAGTTCTTGCCAGTTGGGAAAGAGTTCGTCGAGAGCGCGGGGCTCTAGTACCGCACCGGAAAGGATATGTGCACCCACTTCGGAGCCTTTTTCCACGACGACGACAGACAGATCCTGGTTGATCTGCTTGAGTCTGCAGGCGGCTGCTAGGCCTGCCGGACCGGCACCAATGATGACTACATCGTAATCCATATATTCACGTTCCACCGATGTCTCCTTGGGCTACTTGGATTGGCTGGAAGGCTCTGATTTTGAGAAGCGTGAATTTTAGCTGGTCTGACCTTTCGGTGCCACGGGGAATTAGGACCAGATGGTCAGTACTGATGGGTCAGCCTTGGTAAACACAAAACCCCCGGTTTGCCTTGATTTGGCACCATTGGAGCGGCATTATTACGCCCCTTCAAAGCTAACCGACCATTTTCAAAGGGTATTTCATGAAAGTACTTGTCGCTGTCAAACGCGTTGTGGACTACAACGTCAAGGTACGGCCAAAAGCCGATGGCGCCGGTGTTGACCTCAACAACGTCAAAATGTCTATTAATCCTTTCTGTGAGATTGCTGTGGAAGAGGCGGTCAGGTTGAAAGAGAAAGGTGATGTAACTGAAATCGTCGCTGTCTCTATTGGCCCCCAGCAGGCCCAGGAACAGTTGCGAACGGCCTTAGCATTGGGTGCTGACCGGGCCATTCTTATTCAGTCGGACGCTGATCTGGAGCCGTTGGCAGTAGCCAAGTGCCTGAAAGTGGTTTGTGAGCAGGAGTCTCCCGACCTGGTATTAATGGGTAAACAGTCCATTGACGGCGACAACAACCAGACTGGACAAATGCTAGGTGCTCTGACGGGTTATCCTCAGGGAACCTTCGCGTCCCAACTAACCCTGAGTGCTGGCAAGGCAGAAGTCACACGTGAGATTGATGGTGGTCTTCAGACTCTGGGGCTGTCGCTGCCCGCGATTGTCACCACGGATCTGAGACTGAATGAACCCCGCTATGCCTCGCTGCCGAACATTATGAAAGCGAAAAAGAAGCCATTAGATACCACTACGCCGGAGGCTTTGGGTGTTGATACTGCTCCCCGGGTCACACTGCTTAACGTGGAAGCTCCAGCTCAACGTGCAGCCGGTATCAAGGTTGCCAGTGTGGATGAATTGCTCGACAAACTGAAAAATGAAGCGAAGGTGATCTGATGGGTATTCTGATTATTGCCGAACACGATAACAGCCAGTTGAAACCGGCGACGTTGAACACCCTGAGCGCCGCACAGGCCATAGGCGGTGATATTGCTGTTCTGGTTGCCGGGCACGGTTGTGACGGCGTGGCGGAACAGGCATCAAAACTGGCTGGTGTCAGCAAGGTATTTCTGGCGAGTAATGAAGCTTATGGGCATCAACTGGCGGAAAATGTTGCCCCGTTAGTGGCCGAGCTCGCAGGTGATTACAGCCATGTGCTGGCGCCGGCATCGACGACAGGTAAAAACCTTGTTCCGCGGGTTGCAGCATTGCTGGATGTGCAAAGTATTTCCGATATTAGTGCTGTGGTCAGTCCCGACACCTTCAAGCGCCCGATTTATGCGGGTAATGTGATTGCTACGGTTCAAAGCAGTGACAGTATCAAGGTGCTGACCGTTCGTTCCACGGCGTTTGATCCGGCTTCTGCGGAAGGCGGTAATGCATCTATTGAAACTGTGGGCAGCGTTCATGATGCCGCCAACTCGAGTTTTGTTGGTGAAGAACTGGCCGTATCAGAGCGTCCTGAACTTACTTCCGCTCGCGTGGTGATTTCCGGTGGTCGCGGGATGGGTAGCAGTGAAGGTTTCCATGTTCTGGAAGAGTTGGCTGATAAGTTGGGCGCAGCTGTTGGTGCCTCCCGAGCGGCAGTGGACGCGGGATTTGTTCCCAACGATATGCAGGTTGGTCAAACCGGCAAAATCGTCGCTCCTGATCTGTACATTGCCGTAGGTATTTCCGGAGCGATCCAGCATCTTGCCGGTATGAAAGACAGCAAGGTCATTGTGGCGATCAACAAGGACGAAGAAGCCCCGATATTTCAGGTGGCTGATTATGGTCTGGTTGCTGATCTGTTCGAGGCCCTGCCTGAACTGAATAGCAAGCTCTGAGATCAGGGCGTAAAAAAACCGGCCAGATGGCCGGTTTTTTTATGTCTGTTAACAGCGGGACTACTGATAGTTTCGATTGCGCTCGTCATTCTCCATCCTGCGATGGTATTCCTTGCGCTGCTCCGGACTCATATTGCGCCATTTTTCGCGGATTTCCTCCCGGCGCTCGGGGGGGAGATTACGAAACTTTTCTCTTGCCCGTTCGATACGTTCCTGCTCTTCAGGGGGCAGTGCTTTAAAAGCTTTGCGGCGCTCACGGATTTTTTCCTGCTCCTCCGGAGAGAGTGCTTCAAAACGCCGCTTGCGATCTTTATCTTGCCAGCTTTTGTCTTTTGAGTTTTTGTCCTTCCAGTGCTTATCGGTGCCTTGTTTGTTTTTGCGGTACTCCCCGTTATCAGCGATCACAGCGTGGGGAACATGACGCGCCTCCCAAGGGGGTTGCGTGTTATGGCGGGCCCCCGCTGGGTCAGCACGCTGCGACCAGGAATTGCCGACAGGCTGTTGACTGGCCAGTAGTGCTGGAGAAAACAGCATTGTCAGCATTAGCATGACAGTACTGCCGATGCGAAAAGTAACTTTGCTGTTGATCAATTTCATAGATTAACCTTGTAAATTGCTGTCTTCCCGGGCCAGCCAGTAATAAAAATCCATGTCCTCGTAAAGATCCATACTTTCACCCAGTAGAACTTCTTCCTGTCCGCCACTGGTGTTTGTCCGTTCCATCATGTCCGGTGACATAATCAGAACCACGGCAAGAATCGATGCCAGTGCCATGCCGGTGGCAGGTACAAAAAAGCGGGGTACCCGTTGTTTGTTTCTGGCGCTGAGCGCGGCCGTGCGGGCGCTGGCAAGTTCCTGGATTGTCTGGTCGTCGATATCTCGCTCTGAACGACGCAGAACCTGCTGCATTTGTCTTTCAAAGTCATTCATACCAATGATCTCCCAGTAGTTCTCTCAGGCGATGTATAGCCCTGGAATAGTGCGTTTTAACGCTGCCTTCACTGCATTTTATAGCGATTGCAGTTTCTGCTGTATCCAGGCCTTCCCAACAACGCAGCATAAAGGCCTGCTTTTGACGTTCGGGTAGTGATGTAAGCGCGTCTTGCAACTTCACCATCTGCCTATCCTGCTCATGCTGATGGTGAGGCGCCTGGTGGTCCGGGCCAGGTACCAAATCCAGGGGGTCAGTATCATCTTCCGAGCCATCTTCCCGGTTGCGAAATCGGGAAAGCCAGCCTTTAAAACGTCCCTGGATATTCCTTTTTCTCTGCAGGTCGGTCACCTTGTTTTGCAAAATTCGGTAGAACAGGGGACGCCACTGTTCTTCTGCCCTGTCAGCATAGCTGATCACGAGTTGTGCCATGGCTTCCTGAACCACGTCCAGTGCATCCTCTCTATTGCCCAGGGATGCCATGGCTATAGCGTATGCCCTACGCTCAATGGACAACAGGAAAGTTTCCAGGGGTTCTCGTGTCAGAACAGTACTCCTTTCACTGTTGGTTTTGAGACTGCCACAGGGATTCTGCAACACAGCTGTCTGCCATTCAATCAATGGTGGCCATGGAGTATTTCCGTCAGCAGTATGGTTCCGCCGATGATGGCCAGGTATTCACCAGTGCGACTGTCATAGTAATGGTTGTGGTTATGATGAGCCCGCGAACCGGGGTGGTAGCCACATCGATAGTGCTTGTAATGGTGTTTTACCTCGTGACGATACCGGTCACTGTAGCTGAAGCGATGGTAATAGCGATCATCATAACGGCGTTTGTCATAATGCTTGTCTCTTCGATAGTCATCGCGATGCTCATTGCGACGATCGTTACGATGCTCTCGGCGTTCATGGCGGTGTTCATAGCGGTGGTGATCAGAGGAAAACAGTTTGCCTCTGTCGTAGTCCCTCGCCAGAGCAGGTGCAGCCCCCAAGGCCAGAGAGGTTGTCAAAAGACCAATAATAGCGAGTTTTTTCATGGGTATTCCCTCATTCGCGTGTAACCCTAAAAACGGATCAGATCGTCATTGGTTGACAGCGATAAGGAAATTAATTGTCAGTGGTTAACCAGATGGGGCAGTGGTCAGAGGGTTTATCCATGCCGCGGATGTGGTAATCGATGCCGACATCGGTGGTTCGGGACAACAGAGAGGCTGATACCAACATAAGGTCGATACGCAAGCCGCGTTTATCGGCCTGTTCAAAACCTCGACTGCGGTAGTCAAACCAACTGTAAAGTGGTGGCTGGTTGCCGGGGTGTAAATGATCAAAGCTGTCTTTCAAACCCCAGTGTTTGAATTGTTCCAGCCATTCCCGCTCTTCCGGTAGAAAACAGCACTTTCCTGTGCGCAACCAGCGTTTGCGGTTGTTGTCACCAATGCCGATATCTGTATCCAGGGGAGCGACATTCATGTCACCCATGACAACAATTTGTTCTTCGGGATGATGATGTTTTCTGAGGTGCTCGAAAAGGTCTGCATAAAATTGGCGTTTGGCCGGAAATTTAGTCGGGTGATCGCGGCTTTCTCCCTGGGGAAAATAGCCGTTATACACATGCAGCGGTTGCCCCTGATATTCGAAGCATCCATAAATCAGTCGTTTCTGACTGTCTTCACCATCATGGGGAAAACCTGCCATCGAATGTTTCAGGGGCATTCGGTAGAGTAGTGCGACGCCATAGTGACCTTTCTGGCCATGAAAAATGGCTTCATATCCCAGAGCATTGATGTCCTCAATGGGGAACAGGTCATCCGCCACCTTGGTTTCCTGAAGACCAATGATGTCCGGTTGGTGTTCCTCGGTTAACGCCTGCAGTTGGTGCAGGCGAGAACGGAGGCCATTGACGTTGAAAGAGACGATTTTCACGGCAGTTGGCTGACTGCTGATCAGGGCTGGTTGGCCAGCAGTGACTTGGGTGCTAGCAGGCTCAGGTAATCCGCCAGAATATTGCCTGTTTCATAGAGTAATGGGTCGCGTTCTGACAGGTCCCGTGTGTCGTCATCCTCAGGGCTGCGGGATTCCCGCCATTCCTCAATGGTGGCGTAGGGTTCCAGTCCTTTCGACTGTCGGCGCTGATTTTCAATGGTCAGTAGGGTGGTATCGTACTTGGCCATTTCGTCCCGGCGCACGGATTCATTGAGTGAAATGCTGTTTTCCTTACGACGCTCCCGGAGCAAAGACAATTCCTGGTTCAGATAGACAAGGTCGGGGTCCTTTGATTGACGATAGACGTGGCGCTCCTTCAGTGCTTCCAGGGGGATATCCGTGAAGTTATAGCGGCGGTGGGGGACGGCATTAATCTGGTCCCAGGGCAGCGCATTTTCGTCGGCGCTTTCACCGACTTTTTCAGTATCGAAGTAGGAGGGCAGTTCTATATCCGGTACAACGCCCAAGTGCTGAGTGCTGTTGCCGGAAACCCGGTAGAATTTGGATTCGGTCAGCTTCAGTTGGCCCTGGCGAACCGGTAATTGGACCTGTACCGTGCCTTTGCCGAAGCTCTGGCCACCGATCACCAGTCCGCGCTGATAATCCTGAATTGCGCCAGCAAAAATTTCCGATGCCGAGGCACTGAGACGGTTAATCAACACCACGAGAGGACCGCGGTAATAGGCGTCGGCATGTGAACGATGGTTGCGGGAAATCATCTGGTTGGAATAGCGCACCTGAACGACCGGACCTGGGTCGATAAACAGGTCAGTTAACGTGGTGGCCTCCTGTAGGAAACCACCGCCGTTGTTGCGCAAATCGAGAATAATACCATCGACTTTCTGTTCATCAAGTTCGCCCAAGAGGCGCATTACATCCCGTGTGCTGCTTTTAAAGTTGGGGTCACGGTTGTAGTAGGCTTCAATGTCCAGATAGAAGGTGGGCACGGTGATAACGCCAAGCTTGTAGTTGCCCACATCAGTGTTGACTTCGATGATTTCGGAGTTGGCTGCCTGCTCCTCAAGCTGAATTTTGTCTCTGATAATGGCAATTTCCCGGTTTGTTCCGGCGGACTCGCCGGTGGCGGGGATAATTTCCAGGCGTACGGTACTGTCTTTCGGACCGCGTATCAGGTCGACCACGTCATCGAGGCGCCAGCCGATGACATCGGTAATTTCCTCCTGATCCTGTCCAACGCCGACAATAACATCACCGGCCTGCAGAATACCCTGTTTGTCAGCTGGTCCGCCGGGCACCACTCTGACTACTTTGGTATTTTCATCTTCAAATTGCAGAACTGCTCCGATACCGGTTAGTGACAGGGACATGGCAATGCGGAAGTTTTCCATGGAGCGGGGTGACATGTAAGTCGTGTGGGGATCGTACAAGGCGGCGAGCGAGTTCATGAACACTTGGAATGTATCTTCGTTATCGCGCTGCGACAGCTGCTTGCTGAGATTGCTGTAACGCTTGATCAACAGATCCCGGGCTGCCTGGGACTCCTTGTCGCTCAGGATCAATCTCAGATAGGCTTCTTTTAGGCGTTTCCGCCAGAGTTCGTCAGCTTCTGCCATGGTCTTGGGCCAGGGCAGCTCATCAAGGTCTATGGATAATTGCTCGTCCTGATTAAGGTCAAACTGGTAGTCGCTCTCAAGCAGGTCGATATTGGCCTGTAGGCGCTCGGTGGCCCGCTTGATGTAACGATTAAAAATAACAAAGCCGGCAGTCAGGTCTCCGCGTTTCAGCATGTCATCGAGTTCTGTTTCCCAGCGCTGGAATTCGTTGATATCAGTCTGCAGCAGGTAGCTTTTTGCCGGGTCCAGGTTGTCGATGTATTTGTAGAGGAACTGTTTTGATAGTTCATCGTTCAGGTCCTGCTTGCGGTAGTGTTTGTTGATGAGTTCATCGACAATTTCAACAGCTGTTTCCGGCTGCTCAGTGTCAAATTGCACCTCTGCTGACACCAGCAAGGCAAAGATAGAAAAGGACAGGCAGGCAATAACGCGTGGGATATAGGACATTAGGGGGACAACTTCTCGTCACTCATATGGAAATCGCAGTGTAGCAAAAATCTCCTTTATTAGACCTCGGCAGTACTGAAATGTTTTGCGCTATGACACATTTTGCTCCAATGCCTGGCTTGCAGTCGGTGTTTCAGAATGAAATGATGGCACCCAAAATCGGAGTCGCAACATGATAGAGATTGATCAGAGACCGGCAGCCTTGGTCACTGGCGCCGCCACAAGGCTTGGGCTGGCCTTTGCCCGAGCTCTGGCTATGCAGGGCTTTGATATCGCCTTGCATTACCACCACTCAAAGTCCGAGGCTGAGGCGGCCATTGACGAGATAACCGCCCTTGGTGTGCACTGTCAGGGATTTCAATGCGACCTGGCCGGTGAAGGGGTAAATACTCTTGTTGACGAGGTGGTGGAGCGTTTTCCGGCACTTCAGCTCTTAATTAACTGCGCCTCAGCATATACAGCAGCCAAGATAGCCGAGACCACGCCTGCACTGTTGAAACAGCAGTTCGAGGTCAACTTTTTCGCCCCGTTTTTGTTGTCTGGTCGTTTTGCCTCAGTGGTTCAGCGAGGGGCCATAATCAATATCATTGATAATAAGATTGCCTTTCAACAGAACAATTACGCAGCTTATCTGCTCTCGAAAAAAGCCCTAGCGGAGTTAACGACACTGTCAGCGGCGGAGTTTGCCCCTAATATTCGTGTGAATGGCATTGCCCCGGGGGTTGTTCTACCGGGAAGCAATCGCACGGAAGATTACATTGCCTGGCGTGTCCAGGGGATTCCTGCGGGTCGCCAGGGTCATGTGTCAGAGCTGGTAGCCGCCATGAATTACCTCCTGCAAAACGAGTTTGTCACCGGCCAGGTACTTTACGTCGATGGAGGAGAAAGCATTAACCAGCGTGGACTCAATGCAGAAGACTACGTACCGGGGAGTGGGTCGTGACAGAAGCTTTAGAGTCTCTGCACCAGGCCATCATTTCAGGGGGGTCGAATATTGATCCACATGAACACCTACGTCAGGCCCGTGAAATTCTGGCAGAGGAAACCCGGCTTCTGGCAAGTGCAGATGTCATTGAAACTGCGCCGGTAGGCTTCCAGTACCAGCCTGATTTTCTCAATACGGCCTACCTAGTGGAAACGGCAATGGACCGGGAGTCATTTAATTGTTACCTGAAGTCGGTTGAAGACCGTCTGGGGCGGGTGAGGGGGGCAATTAAGTCAGGTCCTCGGACTATCGATCTGGACCTGGTTGCCTGGGATGGAGAGCTTTTGACCACTGATTACTACCAGTACGAATACGTCTCTGTGCCGGTCAACCAGATCGTCCAGAATGCCGGTCTGGCGCTTTATTCACCAGACGACCAGGTGTAACCAATTGGTATTCACCAGCCGGATGCCCACAATCTGATTCAGCGAGTGAAATTTTCTAGCTTTTCCTTATAATGGCCGACCCATCTAGTTAACAACTTGTCTTGGAGACCTATCGTGAAAGCACCTGTACGTGTAGCCGTTACCGGCGCCGCTGGCCAAATCAGCTATTCCCTGTTGTTCCGCATTGCCGCTGGTCAAATGCTCGGCGAAGATCAGCCGGTTATCCTGCAATTGCTGGAAATCACTCCTGCTCTTGGTGCACTGGAAGGTGTGGCAATGGAACTGGATGATTGTGCATTCCCACTGCTGGCGGGCATTGTTCAAACGGATGATCCCAATGTGGCGTTCAAAGATGCCGATTACGCACTGCTGGTAGGTGCACGTCCACGTGGTCCCGGCATGGAGCGTAAAGATCTGCTGGAAGCCAACGCCGCGATCTTCTCCGTTCAGGGTAAGGCAATTAACGATAACGCTTCCCCAGACATTAAAGTATTGGTGGTCGGTAACCCTGCCAACACCAATGCCCTGATTGCTCAGCGTAATGCGCCGAACATCAACCCCCGTCAGTTCACTGCCATGACCCGTCTGGACCACAATCGTGCCATGACTCAACTGGCTCAGAAGACTGGTACTACCATCAATGATGTCAAGAAAATGACCATTTGGGGTAACCACTCCTCAACCCAGTACCCCGATCTGCACCACGCTACGGTCAATGGCAAAACCGCTATCGATATGGTTGATCAGGCTTGGTACGAAGGCACCTATATCCCCGAAGTACAACAACGTGGCGCGGCTATCATTAAAGCTCGCGGTGCTTCCTCTGCGGCTTCTGCTGCCAATGCGGCTATTGCTCATATGCGCAGCTGGGCTCTCGGTACTGCCGAAGGCGATTGGGTCAGCATGGGCGTATACAGCGACGGCAGCTACGGCATTGCTGAAGGCTTGATCTACTCCTATCCCTGTGTTTGCAAAAATGGCGACTGGGAAATTGTTCAAGGACTTGAAGTGAATGACTTCTCTCGCGACAGAATGGCCGCTACTGAACAAGAGCTGGCTGAAGAGCGCGATGCAGTGAGCCACCTGCTTCCCTAAGGGATTCTATTCCTGTTAGAAAAAGGCGCCCATCGGGCGCCTTTTTTGTTTTTATCAACATCATTTAGGTAGTGCTCCGGAGTTATCAAATGGTCTAAACTGCAAACAGGTAAAGCCATGGTTACTCTACATACTCTGACAAACCACGCCCTGCAATTGGTGCTGACGCCTAACCGTTCGATGGACTGGAACGGTAATCTCTTGGTTTTGCTCGGAGCTTCCTCAATCCTGTTGGTAACGGCCGCAATTTTTGCCCTAAAGGGTGCATGGCTGGTGTTGCCATTTGCCGGGCTGGAAATTGCTGCGCTGGCCGCCGCCATGCATCTGACCCTGCGTAAACTGGATTGCCAGGAAGTCCTGACCCTGGAAAATGGTGTTTTGAAACTGGAGAGGGGCAAAAAAACCCCCGATCTATATCTTCATTTCCCGGAACAGTCCATCCGTATTCTTGTGGATCGCCCATCCCGCCCTATGAGTCTGCCAGACATTGACCTGGTGGCCCTGGGCCATTGCTACCACCTGGGTTCCTTTCTCAGTCGATCAGATCGTTTTCGCTTGGCGGGAGTGCTGAAAAACAAGATGCACCTGCAGGTCTCTAGTCACGACCCATATCTTCGCACCAGCTTCTGATTTTTTGCTAAAGTTCACCCCTGCTAATTCATTGATCACAAGGAGACCCCCATGGCATTTCCGGAAGTGGGCAAAGCCGCACCTAAGTTCAGCTTGCAAAACCAGCGTGGTGAAACTATCAAGTTGAGTGATTTCAAAGGTAAAAACGTGGTGCTGTACTTTTACCCCAAGGCGATGACGCCCGGTTGCACCGTTCAGGCGTGCGGTATCAGGGATTCTAAAAAAGCATTCGCTGATCTGGATACGGTTGTTCTCGGTGTGAGCCCTGATCCTTTTCCGCGGCTGGCTCGCTTTGAAGATAAGCAGGATCTTAATTTTGATCTTCTCTCTGATGAAGATCATGCCATCACCGAAGCCTATGGCTGTTGGGGGCTGAAAAAATTTATGGGCCGCGAGTTCATGGGAGTATTACGCACCACCTTTGTGATTGATAAAAAGGGCAAAATCGCGCTGGTGATGGATAAAGTGAAGACGAAAACCCATCATGACGACGTCCTTGGCTGGATTAAAGAAAATCTGGTTTGAGTAACCGCGGTGATCGCGCTAAAGTCGCCCCTTTCCTGAATAACACACAAAATTGAGGTAATTGAATGTCTCTTGATTTGTCCCAGGTCATTATGGCCGCACCAGCGCCAGCCGGCGAACCCAACCCCATTGTGACGCTGCTGATGTTCGGCGGGTTGTTTATCTTTATGTATTTCCTGATTATCCGTCCCCAGCGCAAACGCCAGAAGGAACATCAAGAACTGACCAAATCACTGAGCAAGGGTGATGAGGTCGTGATGAACAGCGGCATGCTAGGGAAAATCAGTAAGCTCGACGACGATTACCTGGTGTTGGTTGCCGGGAATAACGTTGAACTGAAATTCCAGCGGGCTGCAGTTCACGCTGTATTGCCCAAAGGCACGATCAAAGAGATCTGATGAGAATAGGCCGCTGATGCGGCCTTTCTTTTGCCTATGATTTCCTATCCCCAAAGGCTGGAACTCGCTCAGACACCAACGCCATTGCAGCTACTATCCCGACTGTCTGCAGAAGTTGGTACCCGCATTTGGATCAAGCGGGATGATATGACGGGCTGTGCCATCAGTGGCAACAAGGTTCGAAAACTGGAATTCACCCTGGCACAGGCCCTTTCAGAGGGTGCCGATACCATCATTACCTGTGGTGGATTACAGTCCAATCATTGTCGTGCTACGGCAATTCTGGGTGCCCAGCTTGGGCTTAAAGTCCATCTGATTCTCCGTGGTGAGACACCGGAGGAGTTAGACGGCAACCTGCTGCTGGACAGCCTGGCGGGTGCGCAGATTACTGTCTACCCACTTTCCGAATATCAACAGCTGTCAACGCTGTTTGACCACTGGGTGGAGCACTATCGTCGAGAGGGACGCCAGGCCTTTGCCATACCCACAGGAGCCAGTGACGGCATTGGTGCGTGGGGATATATCCACTGTGTTGAGGAAATGTCAGCACAGTTCAAAGCGCGGGGGATAACACCGGAGGCCATCGTCTGCGCCTCTGGTTCCGGCGGTACCCAAGCCGGTTTGACCCTGGGCTGTTCACTGCACAACCTCGATGTGCCGGTAGTGGGTTTTGCCGTCTGTGATGATGAAGCCTATTTTCAGCAAAAAATTCGTGAAGATATAACAGACTGGACGCTGCGTTATCGGCAGACATTGAACGTGGATGCACTGTCTGTGCATGTGAATGATCAATATATTGGTCCAGGTTACGGTCGGGCAACAGAAGAAGTGTTTGCTACCATTCGCCGTGTAGCTGCTCTAGAGGGCATTATTCTCGACCCGGTATACAGCGGCAAGGCCTTTTACGGGATGTTAAAGGAACTTGAGAGGGGTAGTTTCCCTTCCGACAGTGATCTGGTGTTTATCCATACCGGCGGGCTGTTTGGGTTGTTTCCGCAACGGCAGCAGCTGGGTTTGTCCCTGCCCGTGCGGGATCAATAATAAGATAACTGAGAGCAGAGCCGAGTTAATGCCATGATGCTACAGAACATCGTCAATACGATTAACGGATTTGTATGGGGGCCGGTCATGCTGGTTCTGATTCTTGGCACCGGCCTCTATCTGACCATCGGCCTACGTGGCTTGAGTATCCGTAAAATCGGTTACGGTTTTCGACAGCTTTTCATTGGGCGACGGGGTAGTGGTGAGGGCGATATCAGTCCCTTTAACGCCTTGATGACGTCACTATCCGCGACGGTGGGCACCGGTAATATTGTGGGTGTCGCGACGGCAGTGGGTATTGGCGGCCCCGGTGCGCTGTTCTGGATGTGGTGTACGGCGTTGGTGGGTATGGCCACGAAATACAGTGAGGCAGTGCTGGCAGTTCACTACCGTGAAACCGATGAGCGTGGCCGGAAAGTGGGTGGCCCTATGTATTACATCCGCAATGGCCTGGGCCCGCGGTGGGCCTGGCTTGCCTTGTGTTTCGCCCTGTTCGGCACCCTGGCTGGGTTCGGCATCGGCAATACTGTCCAGGCCAATTCCGTGGCGGATGCACTGCGCACCAGCTTTAATGTGCCGGAATGGCTATCCGGGATATTGATGGCGGTGTTGGTGGGATTGGTGCTGCTTGGCGGCATCCGCCGCATTGCCAGTGTGGCGGGTAAGCTGGTGCCATTTATGGCGTTACTGTATCTGGTTGTCACCCTGAGTATTCTGGCAATAAATATCGGTGCTATTCCTGAGGCGTTATTGCTTGTTGTTAAGAGCGCGTTTTCCCCGGTGGCAGCGGGCGGTGGCTTTGCCGGCGCCACTATCATGCTGGCGCTGCGTATGGGTGTGGCGAGAGGCATTTTTTCCAATGAGGCCGGGCTCGGCAGCGCCCCCATCGCCCATGCGGCGGCGGAAATTGACAACCCGGTGAGACAGGGCACTATCGCCATGCTCGGCACGTTCATCGATACCCTGGTGATTTGTACGCTGACAGGACTGGTGCTCATAACCACGGGGGCCTGGAATAGTGGTGAGCAGGGTGCAGCACTGACCAATCTGGCATTCAATTCGGTACTGCCATTTGGCGATCACGTGGTATCGCTGTGCCTGGCCCTGTTTGCTTTTACCACAATTCTTGGCTGGAGCTACTACGGGGAACGCTGCGCTGAATACCTGTTCGGGGTCAAAGTGATAGTGCCATTCCGGGTGTTGTGGGTAATTGCGGTCTATGTAGGCGCCACGCTCAAGCTGGGCCTGGTGTGGAGTATTGCTGATACCCTCAATGGCATGATGGCGATACCGAACTTGGTCGGGTTGTTGCTGCTCAGCCCAGTCATCTTTTCTTTAACCCGCGAGTATTTTTCCGAAAGGCGCTAGCGATATCGGTTGATGATGTTATTCACCCGGGAATAATAGCCACGGCCAAACAGGTTGAGGTGGTTGAGCAGGTGATAGAGGTTGTAGATACCGGAGCGCTCTTGCCAACCCGGCTCAAGTGGGTTGATTTCCAGGTAGGCTTGGTAAAAACGCTTATCAAACCCTCCAAACAGCAGTGTCATGGCGATTTCCGCTTCAGCCCAGCCGTAGTAACAGGCCGGATCAAGGAGCACGGGTTGCTGGAACTCATCGCATAGCTGGTTGCCAGGCCAGAGATCGCCGTGGAGCAGGGAAGGTGGTTGAAGCGGGACCAGCTCGGGCAGTCGGCTGCTGATTCGTTCGATCAGGTCTACATCCCCAATATTCAGCAGCCCCCTCTCTAAGGCCAGTTCAGCCTGGTAGTTGAGGCGCTGAGTGGCGAAAAAGTGATAGCCATTTTTATCCCTTGGGTTAGGCTGCGGTGTTGCTCCGCAGTAGTTATTTTGCACAAAGCCAAAGTATTCGGATGTATGGGTATGTAATTGCGCCAGTTGGTGGCCGAAGTTTATCCAGTAGTGATCTGTTGGTTTCGCTTCCGTGATCAGTTCCAGTATCAGGTAATTGTCGGTCTCCGCAATGATAGTTGGTGTTCTAATACAGGCTGCTGTCGCAATTCTCCTCAGCCCCGTTGCTTCAGCGTTGAACATATCAGGGGGAAGGTTTTCCCCAAACTTGAGGAAATAGCTTTGGCCTGCATCGGTTCTTATTGTGAAGGTTGTGGCAATATCACCACCGGAAACCGGGCTTGCCCGCTTAATGGTTGCATTTAACTGGGACTCCATTTGCTGTTTGAGCTTTGCAGGTATTGCCATTAAATTAACCAGGTAAAGAGATGCCGTATTCCGCCGCCGTGTTGAGGTCAGAGTAGTGTCAAAAAACTTTGGTGACAAACTGGTGATCGCGATTTCATCGCGGGCACTGTTTAACCTGGATGAAAGTCACCAGGTATACGAGCAAGAAGGGCTGGAAGCCTATTCCCGCTACCAGGTGGAACATGAAGATGAACTGCTGGAACCGGGTGAAGCTTTTCCTCTGGTAAAAAAACTGTTGCGCATTAACGAAAAGCTCGAGGGTGAGCCCCGTGTGGAAGTGATCCTGTTGTCACGCAATTCTGCGGATACTGGGTTAAGGGTATTTAATTCCATCGAGCATCACGGACTCAATATTACCCGCGCCGCTTTCTGTGGTGGTGAAAGTCCATACCGCTATGTGTCCGCTTTTGGTTGCCACCTGTTTCTGTCCACCAATGCCGAGGATGTCTGTAACGCACTGGACAATGGCGTGGCGGCAGCAACTCTGATTTCTTCAGGCTCAAGGGATCGCAAGGATGATGAGTTGCGCTTTGCTTTTGACGGCGATGCGGTTCTGTTTTCTGACGAATCCGAACGGGTGTTCAAGGAGGGAGGGCTGGCGGCCTTTACTCAGAGCGAGAAGGCATCGGCCAAGCAGCCCATGAGCGGAGGCCCGTTTAAAAACTTTTTGCAAGCGCTGCATGCCCTACAGGCAGAGTTTCCACCTCGAACCTGCCCCATACGCACGGCATTGGTAACAGCCCGCTCTGCGCCTGCCCACGAGCGCGTCGTCAGAACCCTGCGAGCCTGGGATATTCGTATCGATGAATCCCTGTTTCTCGGGGGGTTGGATAAGGGTTCTTTTCTTAAGTCCTACGGCGCCGATGTGTTTTTCGACGACCAACAGGCCCACTGCGAATCGGCTAAAAGTCATGTGGCAACTGGCCATGTTCCCCATGGCATTGCCAATCCTCGTGCCAACCCTCATTCCAACCCGGACGGTGAATCGTCGTCCTAAAATAGACTGAACTTGATTCCAAGCCCGAATAACAGAAAGGCGAGAATGGACTGCAGGACACCACTTGGCAGCCTAGCGGCGAGTTTTGTACCGACGTGAATGGCGGGCAGAGAACCAATGAGCAGTGAGCCGAGCAGCACCAAGTCCACGTTCCCAAGGATGATGAGGTGGCTTAACCCGGCGATGAGGGTCAGAGGAACCGCGTGAGCAATATCGGTCCCTACAATATGAAGGGCGGGAAGGCGCGGGAACAGGATCATTAACAGGGCAGCACAGAATGCACCGGCACCCACGGATGACAGGGTCACAAACACACCGAGGAATATTCCGGCGACAAAAGTGACTTTGGTTGCATGTACCTGAAAGAAAGTACCGACGGCGCCATGTGGCCGATCGGAGGTGTCACGCAACATCCGTTTGCACAGAATAACCGCAGCAGTGATGATCAACATCACACCGAGGCTGGTGGTGAGAATTTCCTTGTACTCGTCAGCATCGGTGAACACTGAGCTCAGTAGTTGCGCTGTGATCAGCGAAGCTGGGATGCTGCCTGCTGCGAGGAACCCAACCAGCCGCCATTGCACACTCTTCTGTTTGGCGTGGGCGACAACCCCTCCAGCTTTCGTCACTGCGGCATAGAGTAGATCTGTTCCGATGGCAATGTTGTAGGGAATACCGAGCAATATCAGAAGTGGCGTCATGAGCGAACCGCCGCCCACGCCCGTCAGTCCCACGATCAGTCCGACAAATGCCCCCGACAGGATATATAGAAAAAAATCCAGCAAAATCCAATGGTTCCGTGTACCCCAAATTTGGCTGGCAACTCTAGCAATTTAAATCTATTCTTCAAAGGAATAGTTTCTTATATTTTTAGACCATTGCAGTCTAGTTGGGTGGGACCATGAAATTACAGCAATTGCGCTATATCTGGGAAGTAGCTCATCATGAATTGAATGTCTCCGCCACCGCGCAAAGCCTTTACACCTCGCAACCGGGAATCAGCAAACAGATACGTCTGTTGGAAGATGAGCTGGGTGTGGAAATCTTCTCCCGTAGCGGCAAGCACCTGACACGGGTAACACCCGCAGGTGAGGAAATACTGAATGTTGCCGGTGATATCCTGCGCAAGGTTGAAAGCATCAAGCAACTGGCACAGGAACATAACGACCCTAAACGTGGCAGTCTGTCCATTGCCACCACCCATACACAGGCGCGCTATGCGCTGCCGTCCGTGATTGAATCGTTTATTAATAAGTACCCCGATGTCTCCCTGCATATGCACCAGGGGACACCCATGCAGATTTCAGAGCAGGCCGCAGACGGCGCAGTGGATTTTGCTATTGCCACGGAAGCTCTGGAGCTATTTCACGACCTGCTGATGATGCCCTGTTACCGGTGGAATCGCTGTATTCTGGTGCCCCGGGATCATCCCTTGGCACAAAATTCCAAGCTCACGCTGGAAGATGTAGCTACCTATCCACTGGTGACCTACGTCTTCGGGTTTACCGGTCGTTCCCGGCTGGATGAGGCGTTTAACGATCGTGGCCTGGTACCCCGCGTGGTGTTTACGGCTACAGATGCAGATGTCATTAAAACCTATGTTCGTCTGGGGCTGGGCATCGGCATTGTGGCGCATATGGCCTATGACGAAGCCAAAGACACTGATCTGGTGGCTCTGGATGCAACGCACCTGTTTAAATCCAGCGTGACTAGTATTGGTTTCCGACGGGGCACTTATCTGCGTGGTTACATGTATGACTTTATCGAGTTGTTTGCACCTCACCTGACCCGGGACCGAATTGATGAGGCCTGTGGCATTCACGCCAAGGATGATTTTGAGAAGTTTTTCAGTACGGTCGAGTTACCTGAGTTGTAACTGACAAGTGAGGAGGGTGTAATGCCCTCCTGTTGAAGCGTGTTTTCAGATAAAATCCAAATCCGGATTATCGTTAAGAATTTCCTTCAACTCGTCTTTTTCCTGGGTTTTCTGATTTAGAACTTCTTTGACGAACTTGAAATAGACGGTATGAATCTCAGCGGGCTGACCGTCGCGCTCCACCACAAAGAAAGGCGCACGTTCCACCTGGTAGAGTGAGGCCAGCTCCATGCCGGGGGAAGAGGGGTCGCGTTCATCGGCAATCAAAACCTCGTCAATAAAGGCCATCTGGCCGGCAGCTTCCATCTTCTGCTGCACTTCCTCGCATTTCTTGCAGAGGCTGCCATCCTGTTTGATCTTTTTGACGAGGGTGATTTTCATCGATAACTCCGCTTATTGCTTGATGTTAACCGCGTGCAGGCCACACTCTTTTTGTGTGGCTTCTTCCCACCACCAGCGGCCTTCGCGTTCATGCTGACCAGGGCCGGTGGGACGAGTGCAAGGTTCACAGCCGATACTGACATAGCCCTGATCGTGCAGCTCGTTGTAGGGTACATTGTTGCTGCGGATATATTCCCACACCTGCTGGGATGACCAGTTGGCCAAAGGATTGAATTTGGTAAGACTGTCGTCCGGGCGCGCAAAGGCCTTGTCATCCTGAATGGCAGGAATGGAGGTGCGTGTGCCAGGACTTTGATCGCGACGCTGTCCGGTAATCCAGGCATCAACGGTTAGTAGTTTGCGTCGCAGGGGACCAATTTTGCGGATGCTACAGCATTCCTTGTGGTCATCCTTGTAGAAGCTGAAGAGACCCTTTTCCCGCACCAGCTGGTTGACTGCATTTGAGTCGGGGAAAACCACATCGATCTCAATGCCGTAATGCTCGCGTACTTTCTCGATAAAACGGTAGGTTTCGGCGTGTAGACGTCCTGTATCAAGTGAAAATACCTGCACTTTGTCCGGATTGATCTTGTGCGCCATGTCGATCAATACCACGTCTTCAGCACCGCTGAATGAGATAGCGATGTTGTCGAATGTGTCCAGGGCGTACTCGATAATTTCCTCGGGAGATTTTTGAGAGAGTTCGCTGTCAAGATCGACAGTATTTAAACGGTTTTCTGCCATGGGTTTTGCTCGTTGTTCTCTAAATTTAAAGGGTTCAACAGTTGAGGCCGCGCATAATAGCAAAGCCTTAACTAAAGGAAAAATAATCAGAAAATATAATCTACATCCATCCGGCTATTAGCCCGCTGTGGTATCAGTCTGTTGCGCCAATGCCCTGAAATGGTTAGAGTGGCGCGGCTTTTCTAGGCCTGATAAATGAGGATAGTACTGTGGAAATCGCATGTTTAGACCTTGAGGGTGTTCTGATTCCTGAGATCTGGATTGCCTTTGCGGAAAAAACGGGTATTGAAGCCCTGAAACGGACCACTCGTGATGAACCGGATTACGACGTCTTGATGCGCTATCGGTTGGATATCCTCGAAAAAAATGGTCTTGGCCTGAACGAGATACAGGAAGTGATTGCTACGCTTTCTCCCCTGGATGGCGCCCGGGACTTTGTCGACTGGTTGCGGGAGCGATTTCAGGTAGTGATTCTGTCCGACACCTTCTATGAGTTTGCCCAACCCTTGATGCGTCAGTTGGGGTTCCCGACATTGCTATGCCACAAGTTGGAAACCGATGGCAATGGCCGGGTGACTAACTACAGGCTTCGCCAGGCAAACCCCAAGCGCCAGGCTATCGTGGGTTTCAAAAGTATGTATTACCGCACCATTGCTGCGGGTGATTCCTATAACGACACTACCATGCTGGCGGAAGCGGATGCCGGCATCCTGTTTCATGCACCACAGAATGTCATTGATGAATTTCCGCAGTTTCCCGCTGTACACACATTTGAAGATTTGAAAAAAGAGTTTATTAAAGCCAGTCAGCGCGATTTGACCCTATAACCTCCCAGGCGGTGGCTAATCGTTAGTCACCGTTGCTTTGAATAAGGATGCGGATTTTGTCCAGGGTTTCCTGAAACTCGTTTTCGGCGACCGAATCCGCAACAATACCGCCACCACCCCAGCAGTGGAGCGTTTCCGCATCGGCCAGCAGTGTGCGAATAGCGATGTTGGTGTCCATTCTTCCCGTAGCACTGATATAACCAATACTGCCGCAGTACAGTGATCGTCGGCAGGACTCGAGTTCTTCAATGATTTCCATGGCGCGCTTTTTGGGTGCTCCAGTAATGGAACCTCCAGGAAAACAACCGCGCAGCAGGGTTAAGGGGCTTTCGCCTCCCCGAAGTTTGCCGGTGACCGTGCTGACCAGGTGGTGAACATTGGGAAAACTTTCCAGCCCAAACAGCTTGGGCACCCGTATGGAGCCCGGTTCGCAGGTTTTGCCGAGATCATTTCTCAACAGGTCGACAATCATCAGGTTCTCGGCGCGCTCTTTCAGATCGCTTCCAAGCTGATTCATAAGCTCCTGATCTCTTGCCACGTCCACGGAGCGACTCCGAGTGCCTTTGATAGGTGAGGACACTATTCGAGAGCCGTGGGCCGATACGAACAGCTCGGGGGAAATCGAAGCATAGGTTCGATCTGGAAGCCTGATGAAGCTTGCATAGGGGGCCGGGTGCTCTCGCCTCAGCCTTAGGAAGAAACTTAGGGGGTCCCCTGTGAACTCCCCGCGCAGCTTGGTTGTTAGACAGAGCTGGTAGACATCTCCGGCTGC
>JALRJN010000067.1 GCA_023261185.1 Porticoccus sp. | reverse complement strand
ACCTTCAAAACCGAAAGGCTTGGTCACGACGGCGACGCTTAGGATGCCGAGTTCGCGTGCGACTTCGGCTACGATCGGCGCAGCGCCGGTACCCGTACCACCACCCATACCGGCGGTGATGAACACCATATCGGCGCCCTGCAGCACATCGGCGATACGGTCGCGGTCCTCAATGGCCGCATGGCGGCCCACCTCGGGATTGGCGCCTGCACCCAGTCCCTTGGTCAATCCATTACCCAACTGCAGGATGGTGGCGCTGCCAATATCCTTCAGTGCCTGGGAGTCGGTGTTGGCACAGATGAACTCAACCCCTTCCACGGAGCTGTTCATCATGTGGCGCACGGCATTCCCGCCGCCGCCACCGACACCTATCACTTTGATTTCCGCGCTATCTGGCACGCTGTCAACGATCTGAAACATGGTTAGTACCCCTCGATTGGTCCTGTGTGAAATACCTGTTGATTACAAATTGCCCTGAAACCAGCTTTTCAGCCGGGTGAAAAAACCTTCCTTACTACTTTCGCTGCGTCGGCTGGGGCGATTGCCTTCCTGTTGCTGCTGCATGCCGTACATCAGCAGACCGACGCCGGTGGAATAGATCGGGTTGTCGACAATGTCCGTCAACCCTTTGATGTTCTGTGGTGATCCCAGTCTGACGGGCATATGGAAGATCTCCTCCGCCAGCTCTACGACTCCTTCCATCTTTGCAGTGCCCCCCGTGAGTACGATGCCGGCCGCTACCAGGTCCTCAAACCCGCTGCGCCGCAACTCCGCCTGCACCAGGGTAAACAGCTCGTCATAGCGGGGCTCCACCACCTCCGCCAGAGCTTGGCGGGAGAGATCACGGTGTGGACGGTCGCCAACGCTGGGCACTTTGATGGTCTCGTCTGCACCGGCCATCTTGGCCAACGCACAGGCGTATTTGATCTTCAATTCTTCAGCGTGGGCCGTGGGCGTGCGCAGTGCATGCGCGATGTCATTGGTCACCTGATCACCAGCAATGGGAATGACACCGGTATGACGAATAGCGCCCTCGGTGAAAATGGCGATGTCGGTGGTTCCACCACCAATATCCACCAGACAGACACCCAGCTGTTTTTCATCTTCCGTGAGCACGGCGTAGGAAGACGCCAGTTGCTCAAGGATGATGTCATCCACTTCCAGGCCACAGCGGCGGATACATTTCTTGATGTTCTGCGCGGCATTGGCGGCGCAGGTCACCAGATGCACCTTGGCTTCCAGTCGAACCCCGGACATGCCCAGAGGCTCCCTCACCCCCTCCTGGTTATCGATAATGAATTCCTGGGGCAACACATGAAGGATTTCCTGGTCTGCAGGAATCGCGACAGCGCGGGCGGCATCTATGACGCGCTCAATGTCCAGCGTCAGCACTTCACGATCCCGGATTGCAACGATGCCGTGGGAGTTCAGACTGCGAATATGGCTACCGGCAATGCCCGCGTAAACGGAGTGAATATGGCAGCCCGCCATCAGCTCCGCCTCTTCAATGGCGCGCTGAATGGAGTGCACAGTGGACTCAATATTGACCACCACACCCTTTTTCAGGCCGGAAGATGGATGCAGGCCGGTACCAACAATTTCCAAAGTGCCACCGGGGCCGGCCAGGCCAACTATCGACACTACTTTGGACGTGCCAATATCCAGCCCAACGATCAACCTTTCATCACTAGAGTTCGCCATTTTTCGACCTCACACTTTTTCCGTAGACCCGGAGATACTCGTTAATTTCTGCCCTGCCCATCCACTGATATTCCCTTGCTCTGCCAGCCACTGCACCGCCACACCGTTGTCGTAGCGAATATCTACTCTGGCGATCTGCTCTGCCTTCTGCTTCAGCTCCTGCTCCCAGACTTCGAGAAAGCGGCGCATTTTTTCCATCACCTGATCACGACCGATAACCAGTTCCAGATCATTATCCAGTCGCAACCACCAGGCACCGCGGTCATCCCGTTTCAGGGTGGCAATTCGCAAACCGGAGTGCTGCAGCAACTGCACCATCTCCCGGTAGGATTTCATCAAGTGACGTTCGCTCTGGTCACCACCCTGCAGCTTGGGCAAAAACGCCAGTGAGCTGTTGTCACCAATATCGCGCCGCTCGCCCCGCACATTGAGAAAACCTGTGTCCCCCCAGCGAGCGATGGGCACCTCTTCCGTCACGGTGATCACCAACCCATCCGGCCAACGCCGACTGACCCTGGCCTGGTGCACCCAAGGGTGCAGCTCCAGCTCACGGCGGATGGCCTGCAGGTCGAGGCTAAGAAAACCACCGCTTACCAGCGGCTCTACCAATCGCTGAATTTCTGTCTGATCGACCTGAGCAAATTCCCCTTTCACCGCAATAACACCAATAGCGACATTGAGGCGCTCGTAGAGTTTCTCCGCGCCCCAGCCTGCACCCAGCAGCGCTCCAACCAGTAACGTCAGAGAAACAACCCGCGGCAGCCAATACAGCCTTTCCCGCAGCGCGGGTCTCGTCTCTTGGCGCATTGCACCGGTGTGTTGCCGATTAGCGATCATTCGCATCTCCGCTGAGACTGGTATCGAGAATTTTTAATACCAGCTCATCAAAGCTGTATCCCGCCACCCGGGCAGCCATTGGCAACAGGCTGTGATCGGTCATGCCGGGCACGGTATTCACTTCCAGCAGAAGAAATTCGCCGTCGGCGTTCGCCATCACGTCCACACGCCCCCAGCCACTGCAACCGAGACTACTGAAAGCGTTCAAAGCCAAGGCTTTCAACTCGCTTTCCCTTTCGTCGCTCAGACCACAGGGACACAAATACCGCGTATCGTTGGCCAGATATTTGGCATCGAAATCGTAAAAACCATGGTCGGTTTCCAACTTGATCGGCGGCAAGACTTCGCCATCCAGAATCGCTACCGTATATTCCGCACCGCTGATCCATTGTTCTGCAATCACACTGCTATCCAGTGCAGCCGCTTCTCGCCAGGCATTGCGTAACGCTTCAGGAGTGTCAGCTCGGGTCATTCCCAGGCTGGAACCCTCGTGCGCAGGTTTTACCATCACCACGCCACCGAGATCCTGAAGGGTCTTAGTCCAGTCCGTCTCCCCTGTCAGGACGGCAAACTGTGCGGTTGGCAAGCCAACACCGTGCCAGAATTGTTTGCTGTGCAATTTGTCCATCGCGAGGGCAGAGGCAAACACCCCACTGCCGGTATAGGGCAGGCCCAGCAATTGCAGCGCACCCTGAAGAGAGCCATCTTCACCACCCGGGCCGTGCAACATGATCAACACACGGTCAGGAGCCTGAGCCGACAATTGGTGAAGCAGGTCTGAACCAGCGTCCAGCGGCACAAGGTCTACACCGCTACGTTCCAGGGAAGCAATAACTGCAGCGCCCGAAATCAGGGAGATCTCACGCTCGGCAGACGTTCCGCCGTACAGTACAGCGACCCGACCATATTTCTTTTGCATTGCTTCACTGACAGCCATAAATGCGCTCTGCTCTTCCCCGTTATCTCAGCTTTCGCTCTTCCAGCATTTTCACCAGTTTGCCGACGCTGCCCGCACCCTGGGTAATCACCATGTCGCCACCGTGGACAATATCTTTCAGCACATCCGCCACCGATTCGATATCCGGCACGTAGATGGGGTCCACCAAACCCCGCTGACGAATGCTGCGACACAGTGAACGGCTATCCGCCCCCGGTATCTCGTCTTCACCGGCGGAATAAACCTCCAACAAAATCAATACATCGCAGCTCGACAACACACCCACGAAGTCTTCATACAGATCCCGGGTCCGGGTGTAGCGGTGTGGCTGAAAAATCATCACCAGCCGCTTTTCCGGCCAACCCTCGCGGACAGCCTTGATAGTGGCGGCCACCTCGCGGGGATGGTGACCGTAATCGTCCACCAGCATGGCCTCCCCACCGGAAACCGGGTATTCCCCGTAAATTTCAAAACGCCTGCCGACACCCTGAAAGCCGCTCAGCCCCAGTTGAATGGCCTCATCTGCAATTCCCTCATCGGTGGCAATGGCCACCACGGCCGCGGCATTAAGAACGTTGTGTACGCCCGGAATATTCAACTCGATATTCAGGGGCTCGCTGTGTTCCGGGCGAAAAATCTTGAAGTGGCTATTGTTTTGGCGAATGGAAACATCCTCGATGCGGAAGTCGGCATCGTCGGAAAATCCGTATGTCAAAACAGGCCTGGAAATGTCCGGCAATATCTCGCGCACCACCGGATCATCAATACAAAGCACCGCCAGCCCATAAAAAGGCAGGTTGTGGAGAAACTCGATAAAAGTCTGTTTCAGCCGATTGAAATCAAACCCATAGGTTTCCATGTGATCCGCATCGATGTTGGTCACCACGGCCACCATCGGCTGCAAGTGCAGAAAAGAAGCATCACTTTCATCGGCCTCGGCCACCAGATAACGGCTCACACCCAAGCGGGCGTTGGTGCCGGCACCTTTTACCAGGCCGCCGATGACGAATGTCGGGTCCATGCCACCGGCAGCGAGCACCGAGGCCAACAGGCTGGTGGTGGTGGTCTTGCCGTGAGTACCGGCCACGGCTATACCGTGTCGATAGCGCATCAGCTCCGCCAGCATTTCCGCACGGCGGACTATCGGTATGCGCAGTTCCCTGGCGCGTATCACTTCCTCGTTGCTGTCGGATACCGCCGAGGACAACACCACCACATCGGCACCGTCGACGTTATATCCGGCATGACCCATCATGATGGTGATGCCCATACGACGCAGACGGGAAGTATTGCTGTTATCTGCCAAGTCAGAACCGGAGATCGTGTAGCCCTGGTTAAACAGAACTTCGGCAATACCACACATGCCGCTGCCGCCAATGCCGATAAAGTGTATGCGGCGGATACGGCGCATTTCCGGAACCGGGTGAAAACCATCAGCGCCCACGGCACACCTCCTCACAAATATCCGCCACTGTTTCGGCCACATGTGGCCTGGACAGCTTGCGGGCATTGCTCGCCATCCGGACTAACAGCTGGTCATCGGCCAATCGGGCCTGCAACCTTTCGGCCAGCGCCACTGCCGTCAGTTCTGACTGCTGGATGATTTCAGCGGCCTCACCATCCACCAGCCATTGGGCGTTGTGGGTCTGGTGATCGTCGATAGCAAACGGAAACGGCACCAGAATAGAACCCACGCCGGCTGCCGCCAGCTCCGATACTGTCAGGGCGCCCGAACGACAGATCACCAGATCCGCCCAACCGTAGGCTTCCGCCATATCGGCAATGAAGGGTTCCACAGCTGCCTCAACACCAGCCTGTTGATACGCCTCTTCAGTCACCTGCTGATGGGCTTTACCACTTTGATGACGCACCAACGGTCTTACATTTTCCGGCATCAGTGCCAGGGCTTCGGGCACCAACTTGTTGATGGCCAGGGCACCAAGACTGCCACCGAGCACCAGCAGATGCCGCGGCCGATCTTCCGCACCAAGACGTTGCGCGGGTTCCGCCAGAGCACTGATTTCAGGGCGCACCGGGTTTCCCGTCCATTCGCCGCGGGGTAGCGCGCCAGGAAAGGCTTCAAGCACACGACTGGCTATCTTGCCGAGTAATTTATTAGTGGTACCGGCAATGGCATTCTGCTCGTGAATCACCAGCGGAATCCCCAACAGCCTGGCCGCCACGCCACCTGGGCCTGAGGCAAAGCCGCCCAGCCCTAGAACAGCATCCGGGCGCTCGCGGCGCAGAACGCCCAGCGCCTGCCACAGAGCACGGGTCAGCAACAACGGTGCCCAGATCAACTTGAGGATACCCTTGCCACGCAGGCCAGTGACGTCGATGTAATTGATCGGCAGGTTGTTGGCGGGGACCAGTTCTGCCTCAATACCACGCCGGGTGCCCAACCAGGATACGGCGACATCACGGGCGCGCAGTGCCTGTGCCACCGCAAGTGCGGGGAACACATGACCACCGGTGCCACCGGCCATCACCACCACCTTGTTACATCTCCGCTCTGTCACGTCTCACCTGTCTCGCAACCGCCGGGACATCGTCCATCTCCCGGTTAATCCGCAATACCAGTGCCACCATGGCACAACACATCAATAAACTGCTGCCGCCATAACTGATAAATGGCAGCGTCAGCCCTTTGGTGGGGAGCAACCCTGAGGTCACACCCATATTGATAAAGGCCTGCCCCGCCAGCATGGTGGCAATACCAAAACAGCTGTAAGCAGCAAACCAGTCTTCCTGGGCTACAGCCCGACGGGCCACATGTAGAATCCGTGATACCAGCAGGACGTAGAGCGCAATCGCCAGCACCACACCCAGCAGGCCAAACTCCTCGGCATAGATAGCAAACACGAAATCCGTGTGTGCCTCCGGCAGGTAAAACAGTTTCTGCACGCTGTTACCCAATCCCACGCCTAACCATTCCCCACGACCAAACGCAATCAGAGACTGGGTCAACTGGTAGCCACTGTCATACTGATCTGCCCAAGGGTCGAGAAAGGTCACGAGTCGCTGCAGACGATAAGGAGAGAGAAGAGCCACTGATGCCATGGCACCCAACCCGGCAAGCAGGATCAGGGTAAATTGCCAGACCCTGGCACCGCCCATAAACAACATACCCATCACCGTCGCAGCCATCACCACCGATGAACCAAAATCCGGCTCCAGCAACAGCAACACAGCTACCACGCCCAGCAGCCCGATCGGCTTGGCAAAAAACCGCCAGTTCTCCCGCAGCTCTCTCTGGTAGCGCTCCAGATAGCCCGCTGTGAATAGAATCATCACGAACTTTGCGATCTCCGAGACCTGCAGATTCAAGGGGCCCAACGGAATCCAGCGCTGACTGCCATTTACCCGGCGACCCACGCCGGGAATCAATACCGCCACCAGCAACAGCAGTGTCAGAACCAGCAAAGGCACACCATAGTGAAACCAGAAGCGGGACGGCACATTGAGGAACACTGCGGCCACCACTGCCCCCATCAGCAAAAACAGTAAATGGCGCTTCAGGTAGAAGAAGGCATCTCCGTAGCTGTGGTCGGCAAAACTGATGGAGGCGGAACAGATCATCACCAGACCAATGGAAGCGATGGCCAATGCCGGTAACAGCAGCGCCCGGTCCAGCTCCCGTACAAAGTCCGAGCAGCGCATCAGTTGCAGGGCCAGCATATTCATTGCAATGCCTCCACTGCCGCGGCGAACTGCCGACCGCGATCTTCGAAACCACTAAACATGTCAAAGCTGGCACAGGCCGGCGACAGCAGCACGATATCCCCCGCCACAGCCACCTGGCTGGCAGCGGCCACCGCCGCCGTCAGGCTGGTGGCGTGAACGGTATCGACCACCCCACCAACGGCACGATCAATGGCCGGAGCATCTTCACCCATCAGCACCAGCTGTTTGACGGCTCCGGGCAGCGCGGCAGCCAGCGGTGCAAAATCCTGCCCCTTGCCCTGCCCCCCGGCGATCAGAATCAGGTTCTCTCCGCGGGCCAGGCCGGTGATCGCCGCCAGCGTGGCGCCCACATTGGTGGCTTTGGAGTCATTGATATAGGAAACGCCACCCACTTCGCCAACAACCTGGCAGCGATGATCCAGCCCCTTGAAGCGGCGCAGCGTGTCGAGCATTGACGCCATCGGCAAGCCACAAGCCGTGCCGAGGGCGAGGGCCGCCAGTGCATTGGCGCAGTTATGGCGGCCCTTGATACCCAGCTCCCGCTCCGGCATAAGCGGATCGAACTGGTAGTAAAGCCAGGACTCTCCCTCATGCTGACGTAAACCGAAGCCCTTGAAGTCCGGCTGACCCAACCCAAAACTCCACTGTTTGACCCCATCGCCGACCAGCGGGTTGGTCAGGGCATCATCTCTATTCATCACCACCTGGCGAGCACCGATAAAGATCCGGTGTTTGGCCTGGTGGTAATCCAACAGGCCGTTGTATCGATCCATATGGTCGGCACTGATATTCAGCACCACCGCCACCTCGGCATTGAGCGCCTGCACCGATTCCAGCTGGAAGCTGGACAATTCCAGTACGTAAAGCTGGGCGTCAGACTGCAGCAAATCAAGCGCTGCCACACCGAGATTGCCACCCACGCCGGCAACCACTTTTGCATCCGCACACATCCCACCAACCAGGGTGGTAACGGTACTTTTGCCATTGGAGCCAGTGATCGCAATGATTGGGGCATTGGCACTGCGAGCAAACAACTCAATGTCATTGATCACGGGGATATCCGCCGCAAGCGCCTGTTGGACTGCAGGGTGCTGGCGCGTCAGTCCAGGACTGAGAATCACTTCATCCGCAGTCAGCAACGCATCTGAAGACAGCTCGCCAAGCATCACTGGCACATCCGGCATATCCGCCTTCAACTGCTCCAGGCCAGGGGGCTGCTGGCGGGTGTCACACATCACAAAGCGCTCGCCGAGGCGAGTCAGATGACGAGCCACAGACAAACCGGTGACGCCGATACCGACGACCACTTTCAGTTTGCTACTCGCTATCAATTGCGACATTGCCACTCTCCGCGCCCCCTTAATCAACGCAGCTTTAACGTTGCCAGGCCAAACAACACCAGCACCAGGGTAATAATCCAGAAACGCACGATCACCCGAGGTTCCGGCCAGCCTTTCAATTCAAAATGGTGGTGGATGGGCGCCATGCGAAAAATCCGTCGGCCAGTCATCTTGAAAGACGCGACCTGCATGATCACTGACACCGTCTCCAGAACGAACACGCCACCCATGATGAAAAAAACAATTTCCTGACGCACGATCACCGCCATGACGCCGAGCGCTGCGCCGAGGGCCAACGCGCCCACGTCGCCCATGAAAACCTGCGCGGGATAGGTGTTGAACCACAGAAAGCCCAATCCGGCACCCGCGAGCGCTGCACAGAACACCACCAGCTCCCCGGCGCCCGCCACGTAGGGAATATGCAGGTACTCTGAAAACTGCACATTACCCACCAAGTAGGCAAATACCCCGAGCGCACCCGCCACCAATACACTTGGCATGATGGCGAGGCCGTCGAGGCCATCTGTGAGATTGACAGCATTACTACTGCCGACAATGACAAAGTAGGTCAACACCACATAAAACATGCCAAGCGGCAGGGCCACTTCCTTGAAGAACGGCACAATCAGCTCATTTTCCGCGCCGCTACTGCCAGTACTGTAGAGAAAAATGGCAGCCCCCAATCCCGCGACAGACTGCCAAAAGTATTTCCAGCGAGCCGGCAGGCCCCGGGAATTTTTTTCCACCACCTTGCGGTAATCATCCACCCAACCCACGGCACCAAACACAAAGGTGACGATCATGACGACCCACACGTAGTGATTGCTGAGATCTGACCAGAGCAGAGCGCTGACAAAGATCGACAATAAAATCAGGGCTCCACCCATGGTGGGCGTCCCTGATTTGCTGAGGTGGCTCTGTGGGCCATCGGTGCGAACGGACTGCCCGATTTGCAGGTAATTGAGGCGTCGGATCATCATCGGCCCCAACAACAGCGACAGACCCAAGGCCGTTAATACTCCGAGAATCGCGCGAAACGTTAGGTACTGCACCACGGCAAATGCCGTGAAGTACTGGGACAGGTATTCAGCCAACCAAAGCAGCATGATCAGGATTCCCCAAACTCTGTTATCTGTTGCGCTACCGTTTCCATCGCCATGTATCGCGATCCCTTGACCAGCACTGTCATCTCCGGGCCCAACAACTCCCGCAATGCGCTCACCAGTGCATCCTTGCCGTCAAAATGTTGTCCCCGATCACCGAACGCTTTAACCGTGTGAATGCCGAGTGGCCCTACAGCAAGCAACTGATCCACTCCATGGCGGGCGGCATAATCACCCACTTCCGCGTGCATTTTTGATTCATCGCTGCCCAGCTCGCCCATGTCTCCCAGCACCAGAACGTGCTTGCCAGGCTGTGCGGCCAGCACATCAATGGCAGCTTTTACCGAACCGGGGTTGGCGTTATAGGTGTCATCAATAACCACCACCCCATTGCTCAACACCTTGCGATTGAGGCGCCCCGAAACCGGTTGCACTGTGGCCAAACCCTTGGCGATGTCATTCAGATCAGCACCGGCAGCGTATGCACAGGCTGCGGCGGCCAGGGCATTGGCGACGTTGTGACGCCCGGCTGTCGGCAGCGTGACCGACACGTCACCCACCGGGGCAAGCAGTGTGAAGTTGAAGCAACCGAGCGCATCACAGTGCAGGTCGCGGGCGCGGAAATCGGCGTTATCGGAGCTAAGCGAGTAAGTCAGCACTGGCGCTGCAGCACTGTTGCGCCAGCCTTCGCACCAGCTTTCATCCAGATTGATCACCGCGGTTCCTTCTGGAACCACACCCTGGTATATCTCGCCCTTTGCTGTGGCCACCCCGGCAATGCTGCCAAACCCTGCCACATGGGCGGGCATGACATTGTTGACCAGCACCACATCCGGTTTTGCCAGGCTGCACAAATAGGCGATTTCCCCCGGCCCACTGGCACCCATTTCAATGACGGCATAGCGGTGAGCCGGCTGTAACTGCAACAACGTCAGTGGCACACCAATTTGATTGTTGAGGTTGCCCTTGGTGGCCAGCACCGGGCCGCACTGCCGAAGAATGGCAGCGATCATCTCTTTCACCGTGGTTTTGCCACTGCTGCCAGTGATCGCTACCACGGGACCAAAAAATTGCCGCCGGTTTAACAGCGCGAGCTGCCCCAAGGCAATTGTGGTATCCGGAACCACCCACTGGGGCACATTGATATCCCGCATGGGTTTTTCGACAACCAAACCACAGGCCCGGGTAGCAACTTCCGGCAGAAATTCGTGGGCATCAAAGCGTTCTCCCCTCAGCGCCACAAACAGCTCATCATCAGCCAGTTTTCGGGTGTCGGTACTGATCGAGGTAAAACCGCAGTCGGGGTACATCAGCGTACCGCCGAATTCCTGAGCCGCTGAAGAGAGGGTTAGTGCCCGCATCATTGGCACCCCCCGCGCTGACACAATGCCAGCCTGACTTCCTTGTGGTCACTGAAAGGTAATCGCTGATCACCGACCAGTTGGCAATCCTCATGCCCCTTACCCGCCACCAGAATGACATCTCCGTCTGCCGCATTAGCAATGGCATAACGAATAGCCTCGGCGCGATCAGCAACCATTTCGACTGATTCCTGGGCAGTGATGCCAGACAGAATATCCCTTAAAATTTCATCGGCGTTTTCATGCCGCGGGTTATCGCTGGTCACCACGACTCGATCTGCATACCGAGCGGCAATACCACCCATTTGCGGGCGTTTTCCCGCATCCCTATTGCCGCCACAACCAAACACACACCACAACTGTTTTTCGCAGTGATCGCGCAGGGTCATCAGGGCTTTCTGCAGGGCATCCGGGGTATGGGCGTAGTCAATGACCACCTGGGGCCCCTTGCCATCACCCACCAACTCCATACGACCGACCACCGGCTGCAGGCGAGGAATGAGCGACAACACTGTTTCCAGCGACAACCCCTGAATGCAAGCCACAGCCACCACGGCCAACAGGTTTTCCAGATTGAACCGACCAAGCAGCGAACTCGATAACTGCCCCACACCCCATGGGGTGTGAACTGTCGCCTCCAGGCCACGGGGGGAAAGCTTGATATCCATGGCGGAAATTGCGGCACCGGGATTGCTCAGGGAGTAACCATACAATTCGACGCCGGCCGGGAGATTTGCAGCAATTTCTGCACCCACCGGATCATCGACATTGATTACTGCCTGCTCCAGTCCGACCATGCTGAACAAGCGCATCTTGGCTTGGGCGTAGCTGACCAGATCACCATGGTAGTCCAGGTGGTCCCGCGACAGATTGGTGAATACCGCTGTGGTGAACCGCAACCCCTCAACGCGATATTGGTCGAGGCTGTGGGACGAAACCTCCATCGCCAGATATTCCACATTGGCACTGGCATATTCAGCAAGCAGTTGTTGCACAACAACCGCGTCCGGGGTCGTCATCCCCGTATCCGTCAGCGTAACCACCCCATTCCGATAGGTCCCGTGACCCAACGTGCCGATCACTGCCGAACTGCGCCCCGCCAGACTGAACAATTGCGCCAACAACTGGCTGCAGGTGGTTTTGCCGTTGGTTCCTGTTACCCCGGTCAATGTCAGGTGCTCGGATGGCTCGCCATAAAACCGTCCGGCGATGTCGCTGATTTTTCTGCTCAGACCGGCAACCGGTATCACGTTGGCGCCGCTCACCTGAAGCCCTTCAGCTTCGGCAAGGATGACTGCAGCCCCCGCAGTACTCGCCTGCTCGATAAAATCACGTCCATCAACGGCCAGCCCGGGAATGGCGAAGAACAGGTCACCAGGGCGCAGCTGCCGACTATCGAGACACAACCCCGTAACAACGAGGGATGACAGTGAATCGTGCAGAGGTAAATCTGACAGCAATTCACCCAGGGTCACACCTGTATGCATCTGTGTGGCAACCATCACGTTGCACCTCCAGATTTTTTACCCACCACACTGGTAACTTGCTCGGAGGCCTTTATCTGCGGCGGCACTTTCAGCATGCGCAGGGCATCGGCTACCACGTTGCCAAACACCGGTGCTGCCACTTCGCCGCCGAAATATTTTCCGCCCTTTGGATCATTGATAACCACTACAGCCACCAGGCGCGGGTTGTCCGCCGGGACCATGCCGGCAAACATCCCCACATAGCGATTTTTCTCGTAACCGTTTTTACCGACCTTGTGAACAGTGCCGGTTTTTCCCGCCACCTCGTAAGCGGGGATCGCCGCCCGGGTCGCAGTACCGCCACTACCGGTTACGCTGGTCATCATGGTGCGCAACTTGGCCACCAGCTCAGCATCCACAACCGGCACACCTTCCGGCACCGTTTCTGTCTTTAACAACGTAACCGGCTTTTTGATGCCGTTATTGGCAAGTACTGCATAGGCCTGGGCGATTTGCAGTGCCGATGCGGACAGTCCGTGACCAAAAGCAAAATTGGCCCGCTCAACGGGCCGCCACCGACGGTGATCTGGCAAACTTCCCGGCGTCTCTCCCGGGAACCCTGTACCCGGGCTTTCACCTATTCCCACCCGGGCAAACATTTCGCGAATATGCTCCGGTTCCAGGTCGAGTGCGATCTTGGTGGTTCCCACCTGACTGGACTTCATCAACAACGTGGTCAGGTCTATAACGCCGTAATTGCGGTGATCGTAAAACGTTTTTCGACCCACCCGGATATACCCGGGGTTTGTGTCAATAACGGTCTCCGGAACGTATTTTCCGCTCTCCAGCGCCGCCAGTAAGGTAAGGGGCTTCATGGTCGAACCCGGTTCCACCAGGTCGGTCACTGCCCGGTTGCGCAGGGCGTCTGAATTCAACTGGCCTCGGTCATTGGGGTTAAAGGATGGCTGATTGGCCATTGCCAGCACTTCACCAGTGCGCGCATCCAGCAATACCACCGAACCGGAAGCGGCCTGAAACTTGTTCACAGCTTCTTTCAACTCACGGTATGCCGTGTATTGCAGGCGCAGATCGATACTCAGGGCCAGGTTCTCACCTGCTTTTTCACTACGCAGCAGACCCAGCTCCTTAATCACTCGTCCCTTCAGGTCCTTCAGAACCTGCTTCGCACCGGGCACACCAGTCAGCCATTCGTCATAGGCCAGTTCCATACCTTCCTGGCCATGGTCATCAATATTGGTAAAACCCACCAACTGTGAGGTCACTTCCCCCGCCGGGTAAAAACGCTTGTATTCCCCCTGGCCGTAGATGCCGGGAATTTCCAGACGCAATGCCTCTTCCGCCTGTTCCGGAGTGAGCTGACGCTCGAGATACATAAACTCCTTGCCGGCATAACGGATCAACCGCTGCTTCAGCTCCCCGTGACTGATCGCCAGAGTTTTTGCCAATTCTTTCAGCGCCGGAGACTCTACATTGACCAGTTGCGGGTTTGCCCACAAGGTCACCACCGGCGTACTGACTGCCAGCGGTTCCCCTCGCCGGTCCGTGATCACACCACGGTAGGCGGGTATAGATTCGGTGCGCAACGTTCGGGCCATACCCTGGCCCTGCAGGAATTCATAGCCCTTATCTACATCGGGCATTACCTGAAGCTGAGCTATATGCCAGAGTCCAGCCACCGGCAGCGTCGCCAGCACCGTCACCACCAGAAGGTAGCGCCAGCGCGATATGGTCAGCTTGCCCGGCTTCACTCTGTTCACCTGCTCCTATTACATGTCTGACGGGTCCACGGTACGAACGATGACAATTTCGCTCGGCTCAGGTACCCGCATATTCAGTTCACTGATCGCCATTTGCTCAACACGGCTGAGGGAGGCCCATGAGCTCTGCTCCAGCAGATAACGCCCCCACTCAACCTGCAACGCGTTGGCCTCCTGCTCCAGCTTGGCGAGCTCGTTGTATAGCTGCCGACACAGGTGGCTCACATACACCACGGACAGGGCCGACACGATGACCGTCAACCACAACAGTGGAAATAACCAACCTGCCTGCCTGCGAGCTACGACCCGCACTGTCAGGCAACCTTTTCCGCCACTCGCATCACAGCACTGCGCGCCCGCGGATTGGCTTTCACTTCAGCAACACCTGGTTTTACTGCCTTTCCCACAGAGCGCAGACGCCGCACAATGTCTTTTTCCATCACCGGCAACCCCTTAGGGATGGGCTTACCTTTTTCCTGCTCCCGGATAAACCGCTTAACCAATCGATCTTCCAGCGAGTGGAAACTGATCACCACCAGCCGCCCACCGATAGCCAACACATCCAACACCGATGCCAACACTTTCTCCAGGTCATCCAACTCCCGGTTTATAAAAATGCGGATACCCTGAAATGCCCGGGTCGCCGGGTGCTTGCCCTTCTCCCAAGCAGGGTTCGCTTCGGCAACAATCTTTGCCAACTGCGCCGTTCGCGTAATCGGCTCCTCTGCGCGCGCAGCGACAATCGCCCTGGCCATTCGTCGCGAGAAGCGCTCTTCGCCGTAGTCGCGCAACACCTGAGCAATATCATCTTCCGGCGCATCAGCCAGCCACTCGGCGGCACTCATCCCGCTGTCTGGGTCCATGCGCATATCCAGCGGACCATCTCGCAAAAAACTGAAACCTCTTTCGGCGTCATCAAGCTGGGGAGACGAAACACCAAGGTCCAGCAATACACCCTGCACATCACCAGCGTGTTGCCGCTCAGCCACCATGGAGGCCAGGTCCGCAAAACTGCCACGCACGATGTCAAAGCGGAGGTCACCCGCAAACATTTCCCGGGCGGTCTTGCAGGCTTCCGGATCTTTATCGATCGCCATTAAGTGCCCGCCAGATCCAAGCCGGGAAAGAATGAAGGTGGAGTGGCCGCCGCGGCCAAAGGTGCCGTCAACATAGAATCCGTCGGGGTCGGCAATGAGGGCAGTGACTGCCTCATCAAGTAAAACGGTCGTGTGCTCGACCTGTGCCGACATAAACGTTCCCCAGTGTTATAACGACAGCGACTGCATTTCTTCCGGAATTTCTAGATCACCACTGGTCTCTGCCAGCCAATCCTCTCTACCGGCATTCCAGTTTTCTTCGCTCCACAATTCCAAACGGTGACGCTGGCCAACCAGAATCACCTTCTTTTCCAGCTGCGCGTATTGACGCAACTCGGGCGGAATCAGTATGCGACCATTACCATCGAGCTCCATTTCCCGGGCATGACCGATAAGAATTCTCTGCAATTTGCGAGTGGTTGGATTAAAGGTGGGCAACTGGGCGATCTGCTCTTCAATTTTTTCCCATTCCTGCAGCGGATAGATCAATAAACATTTATCCTGCACATCGATAGTGGCGATAAGTGCTCCGCCGCAGCTTTCATCAATATCCGCGCGATAGCGTGCCGGGATCGCCATACGACCCTTGGCATCGATATTGATTTCATTGCTGCCTCTGAACACGCCAGATTTATCCCGCCAAAAATAAACTGCTTGAAGGACAAAAAACCACTTTGCCCCACTTTCTCCCACTTTTCGTCACTATATGCTCACCAAGAGCAAAGTCAAGGCTTTCAAAGGGAAGAAAATCACCAAAAAAGTCTTAGTAACTCAATAAGTTGCAGAAAAATTGTCGAGAGCAAAAATCAGGGATTTCAATATCGCATTCAGAAACAATTTGATAGAAAACGCAGTTAAAGTATTACTTTAATAAAATTGAACGAAAAAACTGAAGAGCACAAAAAATAAACAAATTGTTTATTTTTTGATCATTCCAATGAAATTGAGAACTGGCTCGCAGTGATCTAAATCTGCCACAGCAGCCTTTCAGAGACAGTCTGTACACCCGAGGTAAACAAACTAATAAAAAAAGGGGAGTTGGCCTGTAAGCCGGGTTCTGTCGTGGACAACCATTCCTCTAGGGTGCATGTCACCATACACCTCAAGCGACCTACCCGAGTCCAGCGCGGGCCACGCCAATGGACTCCTATTTGGTCTTGCTCCGGATGGGGTTTACCGTGCCACAAACTGTTACCAGTTGCGCGGTGCGCTCTTACCGCACCCTTTCACCCTTACCTGTGCCGATACTTTCAAAAAGAAAGCCGGCCATCGGCGGTCTACTCTCTGCTGCACTTTCCGTAGGCTCGCGCCCCCCAGGCGTTACCTGGCACTCTGCCCTATGGAGCCCGGACTTTCCTCCCCTTTTACAGCAAGCTGTAAAAGCAGCGACTGCCTGGCCAACTCCAAGCGAGCTAGGATATAAGGATCACTGTCGACAGACAACCTGTTTTTACCTAAAAACAGGTGGAAAAGCCCTCAAAAACCAAAGACCTGGCAACATCAGCCCAAAACGCTTTCGTACCGGAAAAATACAACTTTCAGCCGGTAGCTGACAGCCTGTAAAAACAGGATCTTAATCCGCTTTTTGCAGCTCCAGAGCCTGCTGGTAAAGCGCGTTCTTTTTCTGGCCGGTGATTTTGGCGCACAAGGCAGCCGCCTGCTTAACCGGCAGTTCAGCCAGCAGCACTTTCAGCACCTTCTCAGCCGAGACCGCAGCAGCCTCTTCATCTTCTTTTTCCGGCGCTCCGGCAACCA
>JALRJN010000046.1 GCA_023261185.1 Porticoccus sp. | reverse complement strand
GTGGTGGGATTTAACAAAATGCCTGGCCTGGATGTCTATTACTGTGCAGACCCCTGTTTTGAACATAAATCCCGTCACCTTCGGCCGTGGTGGTACCGGCTAACGCCCCGCTACCGACATTTTTCCCGGTATGAGCAGGCTGTGTTTAAGCCTGGCTTGTCGACAGAAATTCTGATGATTTCTTCTGTTCAGCAGGGACTGTTTCAGCATTACTACCACACCGAACCTGAGCGGATGACAATGTTGCCGCCCGGCATCAGTCGTGACCGATGTGCTCCGGAAAATGCGGCGGACATTCGCCAGGAATTTCGCAGGGAGTTTGGTCTTGCGGACGATGACCAGTTGCTGCTGCAAATCGGTTCCGGCTTTCGCACCAAGGGGTTGGATCGCACGTTGCGTGGCCTTGCCTCGTTGCCCGACGACCAGCGCCAGCGCACCCGCCTGTTCGTGATTGGTCAGGATGATGCCGCAGAATTCAGGTCCCTCGCCAACAAGCTGGGCATTGATCAGCAAGTGCAGTTTTTTGCAGGGCGTGACGATGTGCCACGGTTTCTGCTGGGTGCGGATTTACTGGTGCATCCTGCTTATGCAGAAAATACTGGCACAGTATTGTTGGAAGCGGTGGTGGCGGGCTTGCCGGTGTTGGTTACCGATGTCTGTGGTTATGCCCATTACATTGCCGAGTCAGGATCGGGGACTGTGTTGCCATCACCTTACTGCCAGGAAGCTTTCGATAAAGCGTTGTGTGATATGTTGCAGGCAGACAAAAGCCGGTGGCGAGATAACGGACTGCAGTTTTCCATGTCGGCAGACATTTACGATATGCCAGAGCGGGCGGCTGATGTGATTGAACGGGTAGTGGAGCATAAACATGAAGCTGTTTCTGGCTGAGCCGTTCGCCACAAAGTGGGCCGATAGGGACCCGTTTGCCGAAGCGTTTGCCATTTCCGGGGAAACCTACCGCGATATGGGTGATCGCCGCACTTCTCGCTTTGAATGCGATGGCAGAGCTTTTTTTATCAAAACCCACGCCGGTGTCGGTGTCGGTGAAATCCTGAAAAACCTGCTGTATCTGCGTGTGCCGGTACTGGGTGCCGAAAATGAATATCGGGCCATCGCCCGTTTGAAATCCCTGGGTGTGGATACCATGACGGCGGTGGCATTCGGTCGCCGCGGCAGCAATCCCGCCAGCGAGCAGTCGTTCCTGATTACTGAGGCTTTGGAACCCACAGAACCCCTCGACGAATACTGCAACCCGCAGGTGTTGCGGGAAATGGGGGTGGCCGAGCGCCGGGCATTGGTAAAACGTGTGGCTCGAATAGCCCGTAGTTTGCACGATCACGGGGTCAATCATCGGGATTTCTACCTGTGTCATTTTTTACTGGACACGTCGCCAGATTATGCTGGTGTCGCGGTCTCCAAACGGCCTATCTATGTGATTGACCTGCACCGCGTGCAGATTCGTCGGCGCACTCCGCGCCGCTGGCGACATAAAGACCTTGCAGCGCTCTATTATTCCGCCCGGCGCGTAGGGTTTGATGATCGGGATGTCTGGTGTTTCCTGCGCGCGTACAAACAACAATCCCTGTCCAAGGTTCTTGCAGAAGGCGGGAGCTTTTATCGTTCGGTCAAGCGCGAAGCAGACCATTTGCACAGCAAGGGCATCAGAAAGGGGTACCACGAATAAGTGTGCCTTCCCCCTGTTGATAAATGCTTGGTAATGGAGATGTATTTGGACTTTGCCGGGCACAGCTCTCTGGATATGATGGAGAAAAATTTGATTCGACGTCCCCGGAAGCTGTTACAGGGCCAGCCCAGATGAAAAGCAATTTTTTCCTTGTCAATCCACCCTGGTTGTCGGTGTTCCAGGCCAATAATCTTGACACCTTTTCGGCCCTCTGGGCGTTGGATATCCAGTTGGTCGATGAGCCCAACCGGGCTAGGGGTGGCTGGAGTGAGGTGGGAACTTTCAGTCTTCCCGTGGGCGGCGGGGAGCAACAGTTTTATCTGAAACGCCAGGAAAATTTCAACTGTCGTAGTTTGTCGCACCCATGGCGTGGCGTTCCCGTGGCATTGCGTGAGTGGTTGACCATACGGAATCTGTCAAACAGGGGTGTTCATACTCTGGATGTGGCAGCCTGTGGTCGGCAGAGCCGGGGGGATGACAGGGCCGTGCTGGTGACAGAATCTCTGGATCATTATTGCGACATGGATCAGTGGCTTGAAGAGCATCATGGGGCCGACGTGCGCTACCCCGGTTTGACCGCATTGGGGCGGGAAATCGGTCGCCTTCACGCAGCCGGGATGAAGCATGGTTGCCTCTATCCCAAGCATGTCTATTTCTCTACTCAAGATGCCAATACGTTGCGTTTTATCGACCTGGAAAAGTGCAAGCGTATCTTCACCAGGGAGTCGGGGTTGAGAGATCTGGATACACTGGTGCGGCATACGTCCGGGTTAACCGCTGATGAGCGGCAGTGGATCTATGCCGGTTATATTGAAACCTGCCCTCATCGCTGGACCGCATCGGCGCTCGAGCAGGCCGTGGCGGCAAGGGTGGCTTCAAAGCGGGTGCCGGGTCATGACTGAAAAAATGGCGCTGTCCCAGTTAAAATCTGCCCCCCTGGGACTGGATTGCCCATTTTTACTGGATGTGCCCGGAGGCCAGGCGTTGACCTGTGAGCAGGTACTTCGGCACCTGCCAGGCAAGCGGGTGGTTTTTCGCAGTCATTGGGGTGGAGCTTCCGTCCTGGTGAAGCTGTTTTTTCGCAAGCGTGATTTTGAGCGTGAGCGCAATGGGCTGGCAGCCATGCGGAAGGCTGATATACCCTGCCCGCCGGAAGTCTGGGTCCTCAAAGATGAAGTCGCTGAGACCTTTCTGCTGGCCACAGAGTTTCTTGAAAAGGCGGTGAGCCTGCAGACCAGTTACGAGTCCGATCCTACAGACATATTTGTCGGACACCTGCGATCGGCGGTAGGGCTAACGGGCCGATTACATAAAAGCGGGTATATGCAGTCAGATATTCACCTAGACAATTTTCTGCTTCAGGATGGTGTGCTTTACATGGTCGATGGCGGTGGCGTAGAGCCACTGCAAAAGCCTTTGGACAACCTGGGTTTGCTTTTCGCGCAGATGACACCCGACTATGATTGCCTGGCTGCTGACGTCATCGATGTGTACGGTGCCAATCCGCCGGAGGCTTCGTCGTTACGGCCGGTTATCGCCAGAAGGCGCGAGCGGCGCATTCAACACTACCTGTCGAAAACAGTTCGCAACTGTACCCAGTTTCTGGTGCCCAAAATAAAAGGGGCTTTTCTGGTGGTGTTGCGGGCTACCGCCAGTGATCGCCTGTTGCGATTGATGGAGCAGCCTGAAGCGGCGATGGGTCAGGCCGAATTTCTCAAGCGTGGCAATACGGCCACTGTGGTAAAAGTGCCCGGCGACAATCCTGCGGGATGGATTTTAAAGCGCTATAACATCAAGGATTTTTGGCATGGTCTGAGTCGATGTCTCAGACCGAGTCGAGCCTGGATTTCCTGGAAAAGTGCCCATCGGTTAGAATTGCTCGGCATTGCCACACCGCTGCCTCTGGCGATGCGGGAAAACCGTTTTGGCCCCCTGCGCAAAGAGGCGTATTTGCTGACGGAATGCATCGAGGGCGAGAACCTGCAAGCCTGGCTGTTGCGCCAGGGTGCTAACCAGATACCCGATTGGCTCGATCGTGAAGTCAGCGGGCTGTTTGAGAAGCTGCTGATGGGCAGGGTGAGTCATGGCGATATGAAAGCTACCAATCTGATTGTGTCCGGTGAGAAGCTGTATGTGATCGACCTGGACGGTCTGCAGCGCCATCGCGGTCAGCGCCAATTCAGAAAGTATTACCGCAAGGATCTGCAACGTTTTATGGACAACTGGCAGGGTAACACCTGGCAACATTTTGAACAGATCCTGCAGCCTTTTGCTGCTCAAGTCGGTATCACATTAGTCAACAAGAAGGTTTAACAGTGTCAACTATTGTTCTCGGTATTTCCGGTGCCCTTAATCACGACCCTTCCGCTGCTCTTTATGTGGATGAAAAGCTGGTAGCGGCGGCGGAAGAAGAACGCTTTGTTCGCGACAAGCACGCGAAGGGAAAAATGCCGCTGGAAGCAGCAAAATTCTGTCTGGAATATGCCGGCATCAAACCCGATGCGGTGGATGTAGTGGCGGTGCCGTTTGCACCGATCTCCATTTTAAGTCCGGCCCGTTGGCACTTTGCCAAACGCTACTGGTACGCCCCGGATCGCGCCTTGGATGCTTTGCTGAATGGCAACCGTCGGTATCGTCGATACCGCGAGCGGGTATTCGGGTTGCTGCGTGAGCTGGGCATTGATCCCGCCAATGTTGAATTCGAGCCAGTGGAACATCACTTGGCCCATGCCTCCAGTGCCTATCACCTGAGCGGTTTTCAGGAAAAGACGGCCATTATGGGTGTGGATGGTAAAGGAGAGTATGCGACCACATTTTTCGGTTATGGCGAGAATGGCCGCATCCATAAGATCAAGGAATTTTACGACCCCGATTCTTTGGGCGGATTGTACGGTGCCATTACCCAATACCTGGGCTTTGAGATGCTCGATGGCGAGTATAAGGTGATGGGCATGGCTCCCTATGGGGATCCGAGCAAATATGATTTTTCCCGCCTTATAGACTTTGATGGCAAGAATTTCAAAATCAATACACACCTGGTGAATACGGTTGGTGTGCGCCGTTACAAGCAGGATGGCGTCGGTTTTTACTTCAGCCAGAAACTGGTGGACTGGCTGGGCCCCAAGCGTGAAGGCGATATCGCTGACGAGCCCTATATTGACTATGCGGCCACCATTCAGGCGCTGTTTGAAGAGGTGGTGCTGAAGCTGATGGATTATTACCTCGGCGACATTATCAAAGAGACCGGCAAGCTGGCCTTTTCCGGTGGCGGTGCGCTCAACGTCAAGCTCAACCAGAAAATTATCGCCCGTGATGAAGTGAAGGAACTCTTTGTGCAACCGGCTTCCGGTGATGCCGGTACGGCGGTGGGTGCAGCCTCCTATGCCTTGAAGCAGCGGGGCATTCAGCCGGAGCCCATGGGGCATGTCTATCTGGGGCCAAAATACAGTAACGAAGACTGTGTCCGAGCCTGTGAACAGCACCCGGAAAAGCCGCAGTACGAAATCATTGACCAGGTACCGCAACGCATTGCCAAGATACTTGCCGATGGCAATCCGGTGGCCTGGTTTCAAGGTCGCATGGAGTTTGGTCCCCGCGCACTGGGTGGTCGCTCAATCATCGGTTGCCCCAGCTCCCCCGGTGTTGCCGATCGCATCAATGAGCAGATCAAATTCCGAGAGCGCTGGCGGCCCTTCTGTCCCAGCATGCTGGATCGCGTTGCACCGGAAATGTTCAAGGTGGACCACCCGGCGCCGTTTATGACCTTTACCTTTGAGGTTGAGGAGGAGTGGAAGACCCGAGTGCCGGAAGTGGTTCATGAAGATGGCACCGCCAGGGCTCAGGCGCTGAAGCGTGAGTACAATCCCCGTTACTATGAGCTGATGGAAGAGATGGAAAAGCTCACCGGTAATGGCGTGGTGCTAAACACGTCATTGAACCGACGAGGAGAGCCCATGGTCTGTTCGCCTACCGATGCGCTCAATATGTTCTTTGGCTCGGATTTGCAATATTTGATCATGGAAGATGTGTTGGTGATTAAAAATAACTAGCTTCATATTGCATCTGTTTTATCTGCATTTGGATTGATTATGAGTTTGCTCAGAGAAGTTTCAAAAGTTTTGTATAAAACGGGTGCTTGCCGTATTTTTTTAATAAAAAAATACGGATTTAAAGTCAGGTTTTTTCCAACAAAAATATCCAGGCGACTCTGGGTTGACAGCTTTGAGAATCGTGGCGTGTATCAGTTGGCAGATCGTTTTTTTCTTTTCTATTTAAAGCCCGCGCAGGTGGTTGTCGATGTTGGTGCAAATATTGGCTACTACACGTTGTTGTCAGCCGATAAGGTTGGTGAGATGGGCGCTGTCTATGCCTTCGAGGCGCATCCTAAGAGTTATAAATACCTCAATAAAAATGTTCAGTTAAATAATTTTAGACAAGTTTCAACTTTTGCTACTGCTCTTGGAGATTATAGCGGCTTTGTTCGGTTTTCAGATCGCTCAAAAGACGATATGAATGAGGTGACTGATGTCGGAGGAATAGAGGTTCCCATAGATACGCTGGATCACAAATTAAAAGATGTTTCGGAAATTGATTTATTAAAGATAGATGTGGAAGGCTACGAAAAATATGTTTTTTTGGGGGCTGAAAAAACCCTAAAAAAAACAAAAACTATATTTTTTGAAGCCTGGGACGATCATTTTTCCAAATACGGTTATAGCTTGCAGGATATTTTTTCAATATTGTCGCCGCATGGTTTTTCATATTTTCTCAACGATAAAGATGGCTATAAAAAAATTAATGAAAGTTTTATTGCAAGTACATGTGTAGATATTATTGCCACAAAAATTCCAGAGTTATTTGTCAAGCGGAACTAAACAAGGTTGTGGGGAATCCAGGGTTCGCTATGAGATTATTAAAAGCGCTCTGGCGCTTGATGCCAAAGACTGAAAAACAGTGGATAGAAAATACGATCGACCTTTTAGCGTTTCGTCAATCCAAAAATATGCTGAATGGGGAAAAAGATTTTCCCGGCTCATTTCATGCAAAAAAAGCATTGCTAATTCATATATCCAAAGGGGCCGGCAGCAGTAATTACGATCTTGTTTATGATGATGGCTGGTGCTACGGGGTCAATCGTGGCAGATAAAAAGTGGGTTCTACAGCTATGTCATGGCTACTCTCCCCCCTTCGGTGATGTTGCCCGCCAGTGGCATGCGCTGTTTGAAGGTACTGACTATCGAGTGTTGACTGTATTTCTTACTGGAGCTCCGGATAGCCAAATAAAAAGTCTGGTGGGGGGGGAGGTTATTTTTCTGGGCTTTGATTCGAAAGCGCTTCGGGGTTTGAAGATTCGGCAAATACAGGAAATCAGAAATCTTCATAAGCAATACCAGTTCAAATTTGCTATTGCTCACCGCTATAAGTCAATTTATATAGCCTCACATCTACCGAAGATAAAAGTTTTCGGAGTAAGCCATGCCTATGATGTTTACAGTCGGTTTTTACGTCGGCGTTATGTGATGAGTCAATCTGACCGGCTTTTTCTTATCGGCGTTTCCAATGCGATTCGTGACGATGCGCGCGCTGCACTACCCAGATTTCCCGCGCGGAAAATTCAGACGGTTTATAATCACATTGACTACGACACCATGCATGATTTCTTGCTTACCAAAGAGGCGGCTCGAGAATATTTACAGATTGAAAAAGATGCATTTGTGGTCGGCAATGTGGGACGACTGCATCCCGATAAGGATCAGGCTACATTGATTGCGGCTTTTGCAAAGATATTGCCGGTAGTTCCAGATGCCCGCCTGTTAATCATGGGGGAGGGGCGTTTGCGCGGGGCGCTTGAGCGTCAGATTGAGGCGCTTGGTGTTGCCCGGCAGGTTGAATTGAAGGGCAGGGTGCCAAATGCTTCTCGTCTATTTCGCGCCTTTGATCTGTTTGCATTGTCATCGGATTACGAGCCTTTTGGCATGGTGCTGCTGGAGGCAATGGCAGCGGGCATCCCTGTTATCAGCTCAAATTGTGGAGGAGCTCCCGAGGTGTTGGGTGATGCTGGTCTGTTATTTCCAGTAGCCAATAGTGAGGCTCTGGCACAGGCGCTTCTTGGTATATATGGCATGGGACAAGAAGAAAGGCGCAGTATGGTTGAAGCTTTGCAGGAACGACTTAAGGGTAATTTCACCGATGAGGCTGTGAGAGGAGCTTTCTGGAAACAGTCATTTGCTGGAGAGCTATGCTGAGATGAAGGTGCTGTTTCTCGTACAAAAGGAGCAACGGGTCATTCTTGATCGTTTTTACGACTCTATTTGCCGTCACTTGGGAGATTGCGAATTGCGGTGGCTCTCATCATCAGAGCAGGCCGACCTCAAGCAGTACTTTAATAACATTGATGTGAGTTCTTACGATCGCATCATCCTTTTTTTGCGCTTTAAAAAAGAAATCAAGCAGATAAGGTTTATCCGTAGCCTGCCCAACCTTGTGATTCTGGAGCACGATGCTTATCAGAACTTTATTCCGGGGAAGTACCAGGGACGGTTCTCTAGACATTATAGAAAGTTGCCTTGGGCACGTGTTATTACCTCCGGTTATCAGGTATGCAAAAAGCTCTCTGATGAGGGTGTTGATGCTGTTTTTGTACCCAAGGGATATGACCAGGAATTACTGACTAATCGTGGACTTGAGCGTGATATTGAACTCGGCTTTCTGGGTAGCCTTGGGCATGAAATGTACGGACAGCGCCGCGCGTTGCTTGAAGCGCTTGCAGATCAGGAAAACATGGTGATCACTCGCACCAAATCCGGTGACGAGTATGTAGAAATGCTGAATCGTATCCGTATTTTTGTCGGCGCGGATGTGGGATTCGGTGAATACATGATCAAGAACTTTGAGGCTATGGCCTGTGGGTGCATGCTGCTTACCTGGAGTCAGGGCGATGAGGAAAACAGGGCTCTGGGTTTTCGGGACATGGAAAATGTGGTGCTTTACCGTTGTCTTGAAGAGTTAAAGGAAAAACTAAGGGTGTTGAGAGACAACCCAGGCGTCGTGGAAAGTATTGCTTCCAGCGGACAGCACCTTGTTGAGGAGAACTATTCCTGGGAGGCTTTGGGGGGGAGAGTTGCAGGGGCGGTGCAAGGCCCCCTCAGAAAAAAAATTGAAAAAAACCACTGGGGATTTAAACGCTACGTTTTGGAATGATCAGTCTCAGTTTGCCAATAGATTATGATGACAAGAGATGATTTTGAGACGCTTATGGCGACTTTAATATTTTTCAGTACAAAACGACAGAGGTGGGTAAGTAGAATTATCGCCCACATACAATGACTAGCAAGCTTGATGATCAAGGTAAAGACCGATGCGATGCTTTTCTCAGGTGTATAGGCAAAGGTTGGCTGCAACTTGTGGATTTAGAGTGCACGGAATTAGAAAGAAGAACTATCTTTTTTTTATGAAAGGAATGTCATGTTAGCCAACATTATCTACAGCGCTGATTATTCTCATCATTCGACGCAACTAGTACATCATTTGATTTCGTGTGCTTTCACTGAAAAGGGCTTGCCGGTTAGTGAACGATTTCTTATGGGGGAGAGCGCTAATGGAGATCTTGGAAACATACAAAGTCTAGCCAGCCCTAGGGTTGCACGCAAAAAAGGCATTTGGCGCTATCTGCCAAGCCCTTTAACCAAAAAGCTTGTCCATTTGGTAATGGACAGCTCTATTGATGTTGTTATCTGCGATGGTCCTGGTGTTATGAGGCCTTTTATTCCCGTTTTAGAGCGATTAGAGCATCTCAAGTTGATGATTGTGCTTCATGGTTCGCCCAGGTTTCGGGATTCCGATGTTAGGAAACTGATCAAATATAATAACAGGATAAGGTTAATTCCTGTTTCGAGGCAGCTGGCAGGTCAAATAGCTTGCCAGCATCCGCAGTTAAAAGGCATGGTGAGGTCAGTATCTAATACCTTAATGCCAGAGTTTGAGCGTAAATTATATGCTCGTGAAGAGGCGCGAAATAAACTCGGATTGCCGAACGACGGGTATATCTCGGTTATAGCATCGCGCTTAACTCGAAAAAAAAATGTAGAGTTTGCTATCAGGGCTTTTGCTAAAGGCGCAGGTGAAGGGCGCTACCTGGCAGTCATGGGAGATGGTCCAGAGCGTGAAAGATTGCGCCAGCTTGTGGCGTCATTGAGGCTTGAGGAGCATGTGTTCTGGTTGGGCTGGGTAAGCTCAGGGCATCAATATTTGAAAGCCTTTGATCTTTTTATTTCAGCTTCACTGGAGGAAGGCTTTGGTTTGTCACTGCTTGAGGCCCATGCTGCGGGGTTGCCCGTTGTCTGTAGTCGAATTCCTGCCCATGAAGAAGTCCTAAGTAAAGAGGCATATTTTTTTGATGTTGAAGACCTTGAGGGTTGTGCACAGATGATTGCGACAATGCCTCCTCCGATAGGCCGTTGCAACCTAGGAGAACGGCATGATGAATTTGTCAGGGGTTACCTGGACATCTACTCAGAATTGTCGAGTTGTTAATAGAGTTTACTCTCACCAATACATACACAAACTATAGAAATATCTCTATGAAAAACTTTCTTGACGATAAGCTGTTTAAAGCACTTTTCTTTATCATGTCGGTGGGACTCTTTATTCAATTGGCGGGTAAGATTTTTTACAGTTCAAGCAGTGCCAATGGTGTTCATGTTTATTTGTTGCTAATACTTCCATCCCTTATTCTGGTCGTTGGCGCAGGGCTGAAGAAAAAAAACTTTTTGAGTTCAGAGGCTATATTTTTTTTAACCGCAACAGGATCTTTTCTTTTCTTTTGTTCATTGTCGGCAGCATGGAGTGATACTAACGAATCGATTGCCTATGTCTTACGTAAAAGCCTGGTGATTATGCTGTATCTTTTTGGCGTTATTTATCTTGTTACAGTAGCAACATGGCAGCAAATAAAAACATTTCTCATCTTCGTTTGTTATATATCAGGATTGGGGGCTGCTATTTCTCTAGGTTATCAGTTGCTTGTGCTGGACGAATCGTTGGGTTGGCGTACGTTCAGAATTTATAGCATGGGATATAGAGGATGGATAGATATCGGATACCCGGTGATAGCAGGAATCTACTTTGGTTTTTTTGCAGTATTAACTGTGGTTTTGTTGGGTTTGAGGGAAGAGTCTAAACTACAGAACTTGCTCTTATTGGTGGCCATTCTGGTTATGCTGCCCTATATATTTCAAACATTTTCAAGAACATCATGGGTCGCTGGTGCCTTGGCTGTTGCATATCTGACGGCGGTCTATCGTCACCACACTATCTTTGCCTTGGGTATTGTGTTTGGTATTGCCTGTGTTGTTATGGGGGTGATTTTTTACGATGAAATTGTGGTTGAGTTGGCCAAAAAACAACTTTCTGGACGCCCGATTATTTGGACCTGGACTTTGGGCGAGTTTCTTAATCATCCTGTTGTTGGTCATGGTTTTGATCACTCATTTTGGCCTGAGAAGCCATTTGCGCATGCGCACAATTTCTTTTTACAAATTATGTTTGAACAGGGATTGGTTGGACTTTTCTTCTTTCTGGCAATGTTAAGCTCGGTATTTGTTGCTGTTTGGAAACATAGGAAAGCTAGATGGGTTTTAGCCAGTTTTTCTCTAGTGGTTTATATCTTGGTAGCTATGCAGGTTGAAATTCAGCATGTGATTACGCGTCCGGGTCTCTTCTGGACGGTTTTTTGGTTTCCCTTGGCATTAGTCATGGGATTGGTTAACCGGGTCTATTTTAATCAGGCTGAGCAAAGTGACATTTGAACCTCGTATTCTTTGAGATGAAAATAATTCAGGCTAAAACAGAATTCCACGTATTTTCATCTCGAGACCTTTGCTATCTTTGGGCTTAAGGTATGCTTGGAGAAAGCTATGAAAGTGTGGCTTGAGCTGTCCGGTATCTTCTGTGTATCGGGCAAGGTGTTGAAAATTCCTAAGTCGTAATTCCTCAGATAGTTGCTGTTTGTAGACCTTCATGTCGGAAACATCAATCAAGCCAAGACGGTTTTCCTGTGAGATTACAATATTGCCCATATGCAGGGACCGGAAATAAATCCCTTTGTCGTGTAATTCGCGGATAAATTTACCCAGCTTGCTGACCGTAATCATGTCTAGGTTGCCAAGTTTTCGTAGGGTTTTTCCCGTCAGCGGATAGTAGTGAACCGCAGTACGGCGAATGGAAGGAATACGGTAGGACTCGATAATAGTTACCGTGGGTATACCCTTTTCCACCAGCTTACTGACGTTTTTTACAAAACGTTTTGAGTATGGGTAAAACACGGCTGAAGAAAATAGCCGTTTTACGCGGAATAGTTTGAGGTAGGTACCGTCCGAGAGTAGCAATACCTTATCACCATAACGATCAGCCTCTATCACCGTGGCTCCCTCACGAAGGGCGTTATATTCGTCTCTGGAAAGCTGTTTCATGGTGTTCTGATCCCGTTCATGGCGGCATTATAAAGGTGCCCCCTATGGTAAGATACCCGCAGTTTTTTACAGGACGGTTTTTGATGAAACTGACGGTTCCCCGTTTTGATAAGGCACAGGTACTGGTCGTTGGTGACCTGATGCTGGATCGTTATTGGCATGGTGCGACTTCCAGAATATCGCCGGAGGCACCAGTTCCCGTGGTCAAGGTCGGTCAGAGTGAGGATCGCATTGGTGGAGCGGGTAATGTCGCATTGAATATCGCATCCCTCGGAGCGGGGGCTTCACTTGTATCTGTGGTCGGGCGTGACGAAGCCGCCGATGCGTTAAAAGCACGGCTCGATTCGGCGGGTATTTATGCTGACTTTCAGGTGTCAGATTCAAAACCCACTATCACCAAGCTTCGTGTGATCAGCCGTCACCAGCAATTGCTGCGCCTGGATTTTGAAGAAAATTTTGACGCAGTAGACTGCGATCAGTTACCGCAAAAAGTGGCTGCACTACTCAACGGTATCGGTGCCTTGGTGCTTTCAGACTATGCCAAGGGGGCGTTGGTAAATCCGCAACCTTTGATTGCGGAAGCGAAAGCCGCAGGGGTTCCTGTATTGGTGGACCCGAAGGGAAGCGATTTTGAGCGCTATCGTGGTGCTACCTTGCTAACGCCGAATCTTGCTGAATTTGAAATGGTGGTTGGGCACTGTGCCAACGAGCAAGCATTGGTGGAAAAAGGTGCGCAATTACTGGAAACGCTTGATATAGAAGCATTGCTGATTACCCGCAGTGAACATGGTATGACCCTGTTGAGGAAGGGGCAGAGAGAACTGCACTTGCCGGCACGGGCGCGGGAAGTATTTGATGTCACCGGTGCGGGGGATACAGTAATTTCTGTTCTCTCGGCAGCGCTGGCGGCTGGGGAAGCGTTACCCGAGGCTGTTGCCATGGCCAATATCGCAGCTGGTATTGTGGTGGGTAAATTGGGAACCGCTACGGTGAGCATGCCAGAATTGCGTCGTGCCATTCAGCAGGAGCAGGGCTCGGAGCGCGGTGTGGTCAATGAAGAACAGCTCATGGTAGATGTGGCTGATGCCCGGGCCCAGAACGAGCGGATCGTGTTCACCAATGGCTGTTTCGATATTCTCCATGCCGGCCATGTCGGTTATCTTGAGCAGGCTCGCAAGCTGGGCGACCGGTTAGTGGTGGCCATTAATTCAGACGCCTCGGTGACTCGCCTGAAAGGTGAGGGCCGACCCATTAATCCCGTGGATCGCCGCATGGCGGTTCTGGCGGGATTGGAAGCGGTTGATTGGGTCCTCTCCTTTGAGGACAACACGCCGGAGCGCCTGCTGGAGTTGATCCGCCCGGATGTTCTGGTGAAAGGGGGGGATTACAGCCGCAGTGAAGTCGTGGGTTGGGAAATCGTCGACGCCTATGGGGGTGAGATTGCCGTACTGGATTTTTTGGATGACTGCTCCACGACCGCCATCGTCAACAAGATACAGAGTAAATAGCGGCTTTATATCCCCCGCGAGGCCTGAACAGCCTTGCGAACATTCGTCGCCAAGTGCTCAGCGTTGATCGTGCCAACAATGGCACTGCTGACCCCCTGGTGGGCAAATAACATATCAAACGTTTTCTGTATCGGGTCTTCTCCCGCCAGGGTTGCATGCCCGCTGGCCAGCGCTTTTTTTATCAATACCCCTTTGTGGTGTTCACGGCAGTAGTCAATGACGGGTAACTCGTCATCGTATTGCAGATTCCAGGTAACCATGACGCCATCGGAATGTTTTGCTGCCAGTAACCCGCCGGAAACAGTTTTACTCGACATGCCAAACGCGCGAATTTTGCCTTCCGCCTTTAGGGCTGCCAGTGCATCCAGGGTGCCAAATTTCCGGATAATGGTTTCGTCATTACCGTCGGAATGCACCAGCACCATGTCGATTACATCGGTGTTCAGGCGCTGTAGGCTGCGCTCGATACTGAAACGAGTGTGCTCCGGGGTGAACTCAAACCAGGACTGCCCACCTTCAAATTCTTCCCCCACCTTGCTGCAAATCACCCACTGATCCCGCTGCCCTTTCAGCAGAGTGCCCAGCCGCTGCTCACTATTCCCGTAGGCCGGTGCTGTGTCGATGAGGTTGATGCCTAAACTTTTAGCAAGTGACAGCAAAGCTGCAGCCTGGCGGTCATCGGGAATGACAAAGCCCTCGGGATATTTCACTCCCTGGTTACGGCCGAGTTTCACCGTCCCCAATCCCAGAATGCTGATGTCGAGGCCGGTGCTGCCAAACGGGCGTAAGGGTAACGGATCAGTTTCCAAAGGCAGTCTCCCAGGGACTGGGCGCAAGCGGCGGTCTGCTCAGAAAATCCAGACGGGTGATGCCTTTGTCTGAAAGATCAGGGTTTGGCGGGGGAAGCAATGCCATCACTTCATCGGCAAGGTTGGGAGATAACGTGAGCTTGGTGGGCCAGGCCACAATCAGGTTGTTGTAAACATCTGTGTGACTGGCAAAGGCTTTGTCCGGGCGCGCAAAGTGGCGCTGTTTTGGCTCGGCCCGGTCCACTGGTAGTGTTGCCCAACGGGCATCACTGAGGTCGACCCATGGTATCAACGTGTGCAACTCGCGCTTTGCGGCAGCAATGACTTCTGAAGCGGTTTGCCCGGCGCCCTTTTCGGCAAGGCTGCCACCCAGATACCAAACCTGGCTGCCATCGTCGCAGGGGTGGCTGGAGATCGTCAGGCGGGGGGTGGTCTCGGCGCCCAGACAATGGCCATAAAAGCGATGCGGGTAACGGTGCTTGATCATCACCTGCTGCAACGGTCTCCTCTGCATTTCCGGCGAAGTAACCTGCAAGGCGTTGAGAATGGCCTCGTTACCCTGTCCGGCAGTCAGTACCACCTGTCCCGGGGACAGGCGACATGTGCGTTCTCCGTCGTGGAAATCAATGGCCAGAGTTTGCGGGTTCTCTTTATGCCATGTGGCTTTGGACCAGTCGATTTGATAAATGCGCCCAGCGCAATTGTCAGCCAGCACTTTGATGACCGAGGGAACATCCAACACCAGATCCACTAATTGATAAAGACTGCCGCTGAAATCCGGGTGCTGGAACAGTTGTGGTCGGTCTTTTTTACCGACCTTGTTGACTCTTCCGCGTGTGGCCTTGCTGGCCAGAAACGTCGACATCCGTGACAGTGCACTGCTGCTGGACCACAGATAAAAATGGTCGCTGAGAATAGACGCTCCACGCAGATCAATATCCCCTTCACCGGCTAGGCAGGCTTTCCAGTGTTCTGGCATGTCGGCGATGGCTTCGGAGGCGCCAGTTAATGTGCCGCTCAGGGTGTATTTGATGCCGCCATGGATCATGCCCTGGCTGGCAACGGTCTGGTCACTGCCCAATCCTGACTGCTCAAAAAGTAGGGCATTGTAGCCAGCGTTGGTTAGTCGGTTCAGCAACCACAGGCCGGCGATACCGCCACCAATAATGGCAATGTCGCAATGGAGGTGTTCTGAGGGTTCAGTGGGTGCCATAAAGAGTAAAGGACTCCGCAAAATATCTAAAGTAGAAATGATAAAACCACTGAAATGGGGCTTATCAACAGATGGGCTAGTATACCCCGCACATTCTCATTATGCTTTCGGCAAAGTCCTGCACGCTGCTATTCGCTGGAGAGATCGTTGGCTCGCCTTGCATATTCCTTGCTTTTTTACCTATTAACGCCATTTATTTTCTTGCGTTTGCTATGGCGTAGCCGCCGTGCGCCAGGGTACAGAAAACGCTGGGGAGAACGCTTGGGGTATGTGACACCCATTGCGGCTTCGAGTCAGGTGATCTGGGTACATTCTGTCTCTGTCGGCGAGACGCTGGCGGCTGTTCCAATGATCAAAGCCATGCAACAGCGTTACCCGGACGCGCTACTGGCAGTGACCACCATGACGCCCACGGGCTCAGCTCGGGTCAAGGCAGAATTTGGTGATAGTGTTTATCACGTCTACGCACCCTACGACCTGCCATGCGCCGTGAAACGGTTTTTGCGGCGCGTTCGCCCGCAACTTCTGGTGATTATGGAGACGGAGTTATGGCCAAACCTGATTCATTGTTGCCGTCATAATGGCACACCGGTTGTGGTTGCCAATGCCCGCCTTTCGGAAAAATCGGCTAAGGGCTATCGAAGGTTTAGTGCGCTCACCGCACCCATGTTGGCAATGGTCGATCGGGTGGCGGCCCAGCACGTAGATGATGGTGCACGTTTCCGGTCTCTCGGCCTGTCCGATGAGCAGTTGACCATTACTGGTAATATCAAGTTTGATCTCAGTATTGATGAACTGCTTAAGCAGCGGGCCGGGGAATTGCGGGCAGAGTGGCGTGGCAGAGAAGGCCGGCCTGTCTGGCTGGTTGCCAGTACCCATGCCGGCGAAGAGGAGATTGTGCTCCGGGCATTCAGGCAGTTGTTAACGGTTTTTCCATCCCTGTTGTTGGTACTGGTACCCCGCCACCCGGAACGTTTCCAGGATGTTGCCCAGCTGTGTGAGGCCCACCGTTTCAGAGCAGTAAAGCGCAGCCTTGGTGGCGTACCTGGGGAAGGTGATCAAATCCTGCTTGGCGACACCATGGGGGAGTTACTGCTTTTCTTCGGAGCTTGTGACATTGCTTTTGTCGGCGGCAGTCTGGTGCCAGTGGGTGGGCATAACCTGATTGAACCTGCAGCCTGGCAAAAGCCGGTACTTAGCGGGCCATACCTGTTTAATTTTTCGGAAGCCTCGCGCTTGCTGCTGGAAGCTGGGGGTATGGCTATTTGTGCGGATGATCAGGCACTGGCGGGAGAGGTGAGACGTCTGCTGGAATCCCCGGAATCGGCTGAAAGCATGGCCACGGCAGCCAAACAGGTGGCGGACAATAACCGTGGCGCATTACAGCGGTTGCTGGACGTTATTGAACACCAGCTCTTGTCACAGTGATCGCCGGGTCCAGCCAGGCGTTCAGTTCGTAAATGTCCTCGGGGCTGAGTTGGCCCGCCACTTCCTTAAGGCGCAACAGGCTATCAATATAGTCGTAACGTGCATTGGCGTAATCAGTGCGTGCCTGATAGAGGTTTTGTTGAGCCACCAGGACATCGACGATATTGCGGGTTCCGGCTTCGTAGCCCGCCTGAGTAGCCTCCAGGGCACTGTCCGCAGAGGTAATGGCCTGGCTCCTGGCTTTTACCCGTGCAGTGTTCGTGACCACTGACAGATGCTGGGAGCGTGCCTGCTGAACGGTATTGCGCTGCGTGCCAATAAAAAGCTCATCGGCCTGGACATATTGCTGAAAGGCTTGACGGCGCTCGGCACTCACCAGCCCCCCGGTAAAAATCGGTACAGTCAGGGTCAAACCGATAGAGTGGCCTTCCTGGTCAGTTTCTGACGGGCTGACAAAGAAATTGTTTGTTTGTGTGTCCAGCCCGCGGAATTCACTGTCTGTCTGATCGTCGTAGTAGGACAGGTTGCCTGTCAGGGTTGGTGCATGCTCGTATTTTTTTGATTTGGCATTTTCATCCGCCGCGTCGCGCTGATATTTGGCGGCCTGCAAACTGAAATTGTTTTGCAGGGCAAACTGTACCCAGTCCTCACGGTTGAGAGGTTGCGGTTGCACTACGGGGAAGTCTGCTACCAGTCCAGCCAGATGCTGGTGGGGTTCGCCGGTCAGCACGGTCAGACCTTCAAAGGCGATATCCAATGCGCCCCGGGTTTCCAGGGTGTTCACCCGGGCATTGTCGTAGGCTGCCTGGGCTTCGTGCACATCGGTAATTGGCAGCAATCCCACTTCAAAACGTTCTTTGGTTTGCTCCAGTTGCCGTTGGATGGCCTTTTCCTGGGCCTGCGCGGTTTCCAGATTTTCCCTGGCGCGGAGCACCTGGAAATAAGCATCAGCGGTGCGCAGAATCAGAGATTGCTGGTCAGCGGCAAACTGCAACCGAGCCTGATCGCTCAGGGCTTTTCCTTGCTGAAAACTGAACCAGGCGGGAAGGTCAAAGATCGGTTGCGAGAGGGTCAGGTAATACCCTCGTGAGTCCGTGTCGGTATGCCCCTTGCGGCCAGGTTTGAATGTGGAATTCAGGGTTGTAGTGCTGGCGCCATTGGTTTCCAGTTCTTCATATTCACCGGTTGCAGTAATCTGGGGAAGTAGTCCGGCCCTGCCAATATTTCTGGCTTCCTGGCCGGCCAGGTAGGCGGCGCGGGCAGCGCGCAGTTGGGGGTCGTTTTTGACAGCCTGCTCGTAGATCTCCGAGAGGGTGTTGGCCAGCGCCGGAGTGAGGCTTAACGAAGCGGCCAGAAAAATGACAAATTTGCAGAAGCGCATTGACAATCCTTTAGGTCAAAGGGTGGCGAGAGGGTTCGAGTCTAGCAGATTTTGAGGTGCTGGACAGTGAAGGGGCCTCTGTGTAGGGTGGCTTTAAAGCTTTCCTTGACACGGCTTCAGCGCTGTCAAAAAAACCGGAATCTGTAACTTGAGATAAGACATGCAACCGCAGCACCAGTTCAATGAAAGAGACGTTGAAGTCCATGATCGACAAACGGTCTTTCAGGGGTTTTTCAAAATGATTCGGCTGCGCCTACGGCACAAATTGTTTGCCGGTGGCTGGTCTGAGCCGATGGACAGGGAGTTGTTCGAGCGCGAACCCTGTGTAGGCGTACTTATTTTCGATCCCAAGCATCGATTGATTGCCCTGACGGAGCAGTTTCGTGTCGGTGTAATGGGGCAAGGGCAGAACCCCTGGCAGTTCGAGGTGGTCGCCGGTATTTCCGAACCGGGTGAGACTCTCCCGGAAGTGGCGCGTCGGGAAGTGATGGAAGAGGCCGGGCTGGAAACTGATGAGCTCATTGCCATGTGTGATTACTGGGTCAGCCCCGGTGGCAGCAATGAGCGGATGCATTTGTTCTGCGCTCTGGTGGATCTGACGGATGCCGGTGGAGTATTTGGTGTGGCACATGAGTCGGAGGATATCCGTCTGCATGTGTTTCCCGAGCAGCAGGTGTATGAGTGGCTTGATCAGGGGCTGCTCAATAACGCGGCGACGACCATCAGCCTGATGTGGCTGCAAATTAATCGACAACGGTTTTTGTGATGGACTATGCTGTTTTCTGTTGTCGATGGGACAACTTGGCAAAATGTGATTTGGTGCGGTGACGGACAAACGAAAAATACGCTACAAAGTCGACCTGAGGGGGTACATGGCAGATTGCGATGCCAATTACTTCCGCTTGATGAAGTTGTTTCCCGAGATGACCCGGGAAGCGGCAGAGCGGAAGGTGGGTTTCAGCCATGACCGCGACCATGAACTGCGCTTTTTGGTTCGCGAGAATACGCCTTATACCACCCTCATCGAGCTTAGCCAGGTGGCCAGTGCCGGGAATAATACAAACCCCTGGTTTCGGCTGCCGGTGATGAAGTTGCGGTTGTATCATGATGCGCGAGTTGCTGAAGTCGTGTCATGTGATGGTGTCAGGCATGTCAAATCACGTTACGGGTACCCCAACCGCAAAATGTATCAGCAGGATGAGAAGGCGCAGTGGAATCGCTTTCTCGGCGAGTGGCTATCCCATTGCCTGGCGCGGGGATATTACCCCGAGCCCCTGTTTGGCGAAGCTCCCTAACGACCTTTTGGGTCAAGTGTCTGTACGCAGTCGGTATAGGGAGAAGAACATTGTCACTTCATTCGCCTGATCATAGAGCTATCAAGCTGGTTCAGTTGACAGATTGCCATCTTGGCCAGGATGACCAGTTCGTCTTGGCAGGTATCAACACAGCGGAGAGTCTGAAGGCCGTGATGAGTAGACTCCACGGCGAACTTGCAGACTGTGATTTGCTGACTATCACCGGCGATATTGCCGCCGATGGCGAGGCTGGTGCCTACCGGCTATTTGAACAAATGCTGCCGACTATTCCCCCGTTGGCCTGGTTGCCGGGGAACCACGATAACTTTGATGCCATGCAGCAGGTCATGCGGCAGCCTTTTCAGCGTGTCGTCCAGTTGGGCCGCTGGGTGGCGATATTCCTGGTGAGTGCCGTGCCCGGCCAGGTTGCCGGTAAACTGGCCGCCTCCGAGCTGACTCTTCTGGAAAAGCTGCTTGCCGAGTACAGGAATCATCATGTGGTGTTGTTTGTTCATCATCCGCCAACATCAGTGGATTGCCGCTGGCTCGACAAACAGCGCATAGAAAACCATTCTTCGCTCCACCACCTTTTGCAGCAGGCGGATAACATTCGTGGCGTATTCAGTGGCCACGTCCACCAGAACTACCTGTCTGACTGGGATGGCGTTCCTGTCTATTCCGCTCCCTCCACCTGCTTTCAGTTTGCCCCCGCAAGCGATGATTTTGAGCTCTGTCGCCAGCCGCCGGGTTATCGCTGGATAAACCTCCATGAGGACGGCTGTATCGAGACGGGTGTGAAATTTATCGATGGGAATAATTGGCAGGCGGACCGGCACTGCATGGGTTATTAGTATCGATCCACTGTCCATTTTCGGGAAAGCCTGAATCTGCCGGGGAGCAGTTCTTATCCATTACCATATCCCGCTATAATCACTGGCTTCAGTCACAGCGATGAACCGCCTGGTATGGCATTAATTTATATTCACGGGTTCAACAGTTCGCCCGCATCCCTCAAGTCCCGCCAGACTGCAGAGTGGCTTTCCCTCCATTACCCTGACGTTCCCTTTCACTGCCCCCGGTTGAACAATGAGCCGGACAAAGCCATCAGGCAGTTGCAAGCTTTGGTTGAGTCGGCCAAACGGCCGGTTGGCCTGGTGGGGAGTTCCATGGGGGGGTATTACGCAACCTGGTTGGCAGAGCAGTATTCCCTGAGAGCGGTGTTGGTCAACCCGGCGGTGATGCCGTATAAGTTGATGCTTGATTACCTGGGTGAAAATGCCAATTACCATACCGGTGAACGCTACGTGCTCGAACAAAAGCATGTGGACGAAGTTCACCGTCTGGAAGTGAGAACACCTCTACATCGGGACCGCTATTGGGTATTGTTGCAGACTGAAGACGAGGTGCTGGATTATCGACAAGCCGAAGCCAGGTACGACGGATGTCGCATGACCATTGAGCAGGGCGGCGATCACAGCTTCCAGCATTTCGAGCGCTTTCTTCCCGACATTTTTGACTTTTTGCAGTTGTCACCGGAGATCCATGAATAACTATACCGCAGAAGATATTGAAGTCCTCACTGGGCTCGACCCGGTTCGCAAGCGGCCGGGTATGTACACGGATACGGCGCGTCCCAACCACCTGGCCCAAGAGGTGATCGATAACAGCGTCGACGAGGCCCTCGCGGGTCATGCCAGTAAAATCGATGTGGTGCTGTACAAGGATGGTTCGTTGTCCGTCTGTGACAACGGGCGAGGCATGCCGGTGGATATTCACCCGGAACAGGGGCTGCCCGGCGTGGAGGTAATCCTTTCCACCCTGCATGCGGGGGGCAAGTTTTCCAATAAAAACTACCAGTTTTCCGGCGGCCTGCATGGCGTCGGTGTGTCTGTGGTCAATGCGCTTTCCAGCAAGCTGGAAGTGACTATCCGGCGCGGCGGCAGTGTCTACCGCATGGGTTTTTCCGGCGGCAACAAAGTGACTGAACTGGCAGTGGTGGATAGCTGTGGTCAGCGCAATACCGGTACTGAGCTGCGTTTTCTCCCCGATCCGAAATACTTTGATACGGTCAAATATTCCGTTTCACGGCTGAAGCATGTGTTGCGCGCCAAGGCAGTGCTTTGCGCTGGCCTGGAGGTGACGTTCAAGGATGAGGCCAGTGGCGAAACCGAGAACTGGTGTTACGAAGACGGGCTGGCAGATTATCTTTGCAGCACAACGACGGGTTGGGAGGTTTTGCCCGCGACGCCGTTTGTTGGCAGCTTTGCCGCGGAAACCGAAGCAGTGGATTGGGCCCTGCAATGGTTGCCCGAGGGTGGAGATTTAACCCAGGAAAGTTATGTCAACCTGATCCCCACGCCCCAGGGAGGCACCCACGTCAACGGACTGCGCACCGGGCTGCTGGAAGCCATGCGTGAATTTTGCGAGTTCAGAAACCTGTTGCCCCGGGGCGTCAAGCTGACGCCGGATGATATCTGGGATAAATGCTGTTTTGTGCTTTCCTCCAAGCTGACAGACCCCCAGTTTTCAGGGCAGACCAAGGAGCGTCTTTCCTCCAGGGAGGCCGCGGCCTTTGTCTCCGGGGTGGTCAAAGATGCCTTCAGTCTCTGGCTAAACCAGCACACCGAGGATGCCGAACGACTGGCAGAGCTTTGTATAAACAATGCCCAGCGTCGGTTGCGCGCCAGTAAAAAGGTGGCGCGGAAAAAGGTCACTTCAGGACCGGCCCTGCCCGGTAAATTGGCAGATTGTTCCAGTGATAGCCCAGAACTGGGCGAATTGTTTTTGGTGGAAGGTGATTCGGCAGGGGGCTCTGCCAAGCAGGCCCGTAACCGGGAAAACCAGGCCATCATGCCGTTGCGCGGCAAAATTCTGAACACCTGGGAGGTGGACAGCCAGGAAATTCTCGCCTCCCAGGAGGTGCACGATATTTCCGTAGCGCTCGGAATTGATCCCGGTAGCGATGAGCTGGATGGCTTGCGCTACCACAAAATCTGTATTCTGGCGGATGCGGACTCAGATGGTCTGCACATTGCCACGCTGTTATGTGCGCTGTTTGTCAGGCACTTCAGGCCTCTGGTCAGCGCTGGTCATGTGTATGTGGCTATGCCGCCGCTGTATCGCATTGATGTGGGTAAAGACGTCTACTACGCCCTGGATGAAGGCGAGAAACAGGGCGTTCTCGATCGTATCGAGGCCGAGAACAAGCGGGGCAAAGTCAATGTGCAGCGCTTCAAGGGGCTGGGGGAAATGAACCCCATACAGCTTCGGGAAACCACCATGGACCCGGACACCCGTCGCCTTGTTCAGCTCACCATCGAGGCGGGTGATGACACCAATAGCCTGCTCGATATGTTGCTGGCGAAAAAGCGCGCAGGGGACCACAACACCAGATCGGCCCGTTTGCCGACCTCAATCGATCCTATTTCGTTGGAAATCCCATGGGCAATCGCAGGGTTGATCGTATATTTCGCCACATAGCGACGGGCGCGCAAGTTGTCGTTGACGCCGGTTTCTTCGGACAATCGTCCGCGCTGGCGCTTCATCTTATCGGCGGTTTGCCATGTGCGCAGTATGACTTCGCCCACGCGGCCCATCGCCTGACTGTCTGATGCAATGATCGAAAACGCACCCATATCATGCAGGATATCTTCGGCTGCGATGGTTTCGCGGCGGATACGGCTCTCGGCAAAGGCGATATCTTCGGGGATGGATTTATCGAGGTGATGACACACCATCAGCATATCAAGATGCTCCTCTACCGTATTTTTGGTAAAGGGACGCGTTGGGTTGGTTGAGGACGGGAGAACGAATTCTTCGCCGCAGATTTTGATAATATCAGGGGCGTGTCCGCCGCCTGCCCCTTCGGTGTGAAAGGCGTGAATTGTACGGCCCTTAATGGCAGCGACAGTGTCTTCGACAAAGCCGCTTTCGTTCAGGGTATCTGTGTG
>JALRJN010000002.1 GCA_023261185.1 Porticoccus sp. | reverse complement strand
GCAGCGAAGGCATTGCCTAGTGGGGTCAACTCTCCCAAGTTCATACCCCCTGGTCCCAATGAAACCATTGAAGTATCAGCAGTATTTGCGTCGTCGCTCTCTACCCAGCCAATAACAGCTGCGGTAGCGTGACGGTGATGACCGCGCCCGCGCCCCAGTCGGTGGAGCCGTCCGGGATAGTCAGATTGATATGGGTGGAGGTGTAGGCGCTGGCTACCGTCAGGTCCGCCAGGCGCTCGCCATCCGGGCATGGAGGGGATGGTCAACGGCACAGCGGCTCCATTTGTATAAATGCTTTCGCTGTGCCGGGAGAATAATGGAGGCGCGGGTCGGAATCGAACCGGCGTACACGGAGTTGCAGTCCGCTGCATGACCACTCTGCCACCGCGCCTTCGGGATGCGGGATTGTACCCGACGAGTTTTTCAAAGAACAGTAAAGAAGGCGGGTATTCTATGGATTGACCGCCGAGAATCAACTCATTTTTCCCCTGTACACCACCGTCACTCAAATAGCTGAACAAGTTTTGTTCAATTGACTTTGGATAACTCCGGCCAAGCAGCGCGCAGATAAATGATCATGGACCACAAGGTGAGTATGGCCGCTACATACAGGAGTGCAATACCCAGGTAATCGAGTGTTGGGTGTGCAGTCGGATCAATGGCGAGCAGAAAGGCAATGGCAATCATCTGCAGGGTGGTTTTCACCTTACCCAGGTAAGACACTGCAACACTGGTACGCTTGCCCAGTTCTGCCATCCATTCACGCAACGCCGAGATCACGATTTCACGGCCAATAATAACAATGGTTGGCAAGGCAAACAGCAGTGTGGCGTGTTCCTCAAGCAGCATAACTAGCGCCGAGGCGACAATCAGTTTATCCGCTACAGGATCGAGAAAAGCACCAAAAGGCGTGAACTGGTCTAGCTTGCGTGCCAGGTAACCATCCAGCCAGTCTGTGCCTGCAGCAATACCAAAAATAGCTGCACTGGCAAGGTGTCGCCATTCCCACGGCAGATAGAAGACGAAAATCAGGATGGGAATCATCGCGATGCGCAGCAGGGTAAGAATATTAGGAGGATTCCACATGGACAGATACTACTTCGGCTATTTTTGGCGAGGGAACAAATTACCCATTGTGGAGGGCACTGTAAATACTTTCGGCAACTTTCCTGCTGATTCCGGGCACACGCATCAATTCCGCCACGCTGGCCCGCTCCACTTCTCGCACACCACCAAAGAATCGCAGTAACTCTCTGCGCCGTTTCGGCCCCACGCCCTCAATACCCTCAAGCGTAGAGGTGCGGCGCTTACGATCACGGCTCTGACGGTGCCCGGTAATGGCAAAGCGATGAGCCTCGTCCCGTATCTGCTGAATCAACAATAGCGCGGAAGACTGGGTATCTAAGACCACTTCGTGATCTCCCCGTGACAGCAACAGTGTCTCGAAGCCCGCCTTGCGGGTTCTGCCCTTGGCCACTCCAACAACCAATACACCCACGACACCCAGCTCATCGAGAACTAATGCCGCCTTGCGCATTTGCCCTTTGCCACCATCAATCAGCAATACGTCCGGCAGTTTGCCATCCTCTTTTTTTATCCGGGTATAACGCCGAACCAAAGCCTGCTCCATGGCAGCGTAGTCATCTCCCGCTGCCACATCGCGGATGTTCATACGGCGATAATCGGATTTAAGGGGACCGTTATTATCAAAGACCACACAGGAAGCCATGGTAGCCTCGCCACTGCTGTGGCTGATATCAAAGCACTCCAGCCGTTCCGGTGGTGTTTCCAGATCGAGCAGCTGTTGCAGGGCATCCAGGCGCTGCTGTGTATTCTGTCGCGAGGCCATTCGGCCATTGAGATTCTGCCTGGCGGTGCGTTCGGCCAGGTCAAGCCATTGCGCACGGGTACTGCGCCCCCCCTGTTGTACGGAGACCTTGAATGCCGCCACCTCACTGATGGCTGCGGCAAGCAGGCCGCTCTCAGGTACCGCATGGCTGGTGATCACCTGTTTGGGGAAGTCACCCCGCGCGCCCTCTCGCAGGTAGTACTGCGGTAGAAAGTCCGCCAGTAAGTCGCCCTCACTGGCCGCCAGGGGCACCTTGGGATAGAAGCTGCGGCTGCCGAGTATGCGCCCTTGCCTGATGTACAGGACATGGACACACCCCTGATCACCTTCCAGCGCGGCAGCCATAATATCAATCTGACCATTACCCGACTCAACCACCTGCTCCGCCTGAATTGTCCGCAACGCCACGATCTGGTCGCGATACTGGGCTGCGCGCTCAAAGTCCAGTGACAGCGATGCCTGATCCATATCTGTTTCCAGTTCGCGTATCAGTCCATCGCTTTTACCCTCCAGAAACATGCGTGTATGGCGAACATCACGCTGATAGTCCTCTGCAGAAACCAGGTCCACACAGGGGGCGGTGCAGCGATTAATCTGATACTGCAGACAGGGACGTGACCGATTGCGGTAAAAACTGTCTTCGCACTGCCGGACACGAAAGGTTTTCTGCAAAAAGTTCATGCTGTCGCGAACCGCCTGCACACTGGGAAAAGGCCCGAAATAGCTACCGCCCCGACGCTTGCTGCCACGATGAAAAGCCAACCGGGGAAAGTCATCGCGGTCTGACAGGAAGATGTAGGGATAGGATTTGTCATCCCGAAGCAGAATATTAAACGGCGGGCGGTTCTGCTTGATCAGGTTCTGCTCCAACAGCAGCGCCTCGATTTCTGTCTGCGTCACCGTCACATCAATATTGGCAATACGACCCACCAGTGCGGCGGTTTTCGGAGAAAGCCCATTGTTGCGAAAATAACTGGCCACGCGTTTGCGCAGATTTTTAGCCTTGCCCACGTAGAGCACCGCCCCATCTTCACCATACATCTGGTAAACGCCGGGACGCTGGGTTAACTGCTGCAGGAAAGGTTTTGAGTCGAAAGCCATACCGCCATTCTACAGGGGATGCGGCTACGGGTGGATTGGGCCTGCTAAAAAACGTTTATTAGCCCGTTAATGCAAGGCAAGAGTGGGTGAAAATAGAAGTTTATCCCGAATAAATGAGCGTATTTAACTCGGTGTTAAAACCACGCAGATGGTTTTTCAACAGGCTGCTATATAACCTCTGATGGATCTACCAGACCATATTTGACGGCTGCCAGAGTCAGTTCCACATCATTGGTAACACCCAGCTTTTCATAAATGCGGTATTTGTAGGTATTGATGGTTTTCGGGCTGATGTTCAGTGTTTCAGCAACATCTTTCGCCCGGTTACCACTGGTGATGAGGGCAGCGATCTGTAATTCCCGCTGGGACAGGCACCCCAACGGCGAGTTGTCGGAAGCAGGTTTAATCCCATTCATCGCCATCATCTGCGCCAGTTCAGGGCTGATATACACCCCACCGGAAAGCACTTTTTCAAGGGCAATTTTTACTTCTGTGGAATTGGCATTTTTGGTGATATAGGCGGATGCACCGGCTTTCAAAAGTGCCACCGGGTGTACATCGTCGTTAAAAGCACTCACGACGATCACCTTGGTATCCGGATAATGGGAAAGAATGCGATGGGTTGCCTCAAGACCACCGATACCGGGCATGCGAATATCCATAAAGATGATATCTGGCTGTACTTCACGGACCTTTTCGATAGCTTCTTCGCCACTGGATGCCTGGGCCGTGACAGTGATGCCGTCAACCTCCGTCAACATGCGACAGATGCCAAGACGAATCAAATCATGATCGTCCACCACCAGTACACTTTTCAGACCCAATCCAGCACTCATGTATATGACCTAAAATTTGCGCCTAGGCTATCACTGAGGGAACAAGGTTGCCACGTGAACCCGACGGAAAGTGATATTCAATCGCGCCTTATTCACCCCAGGCATCTTCGGCAAACGATGACGCAAGTGATGTTGAAATTCTCCCTCCATCACCAACAGGGAACCGTGACCCAGATCAAGCTCTCTCAAGCCAACTTCTCGACATGATTTGTGTTTTATCTGAAAACGGCGAACGGCACCGAGACTGACGGAAGCGATGATGGGGTTGCTTCCCAGCTCTGGTTCATCGTCACTGTGCCAATCAACACTGTCCCTACCATCGCGGTAAAGATTGACCAGCGCACTGTTAAAAACGGTACCACAAGCTGATTCCACCTGTTGCTTGATCGTTTTCAAGTCAGGCAACCAGGACAATGCCCGAAACAGGCGTCCTGAATAACTGTAATCTGCACCTGCATCGCCGTACCAGGCATTCAACCTGGGAATCTTGCGCCTTTGCCCGGCAATCCAGATATCGCTCTGTTCCCAGGGAATCTCTGCCTGAAGAGAGGCCATCAGTTGGTCTGCCTCCGACTCAGGAAACAGGTGAGGAAAATAGCGCAACTGCCCGCCGGGCAGATTGATTAGGGAAACATCGCGATCTGCCTCAAGCAGTGAATACTGGCTCATGGGTATATGCGGGGTTCCAGCTCCAGAGTAATGGCAAATTTACTCTGTACGGAGTGAATAATTTCATCCGCCAACTCCAGTAACTGTTGACCGGTACCGCCACGATTGGTCAGTACCAAAGCCTGTTGCTGGTGAACACCGACCGGTCCACGGGATACTCCTTTCCAGCCCGTCTGATCCACCAGCCAGCCAGCCGCCAGTTTGACGCTGCCATCTGACTGAGGATAGGTCACTAGCTGAGGGTAATTACCTGCCAGTTGCTCGGCCTGCTCAGAAGAAATCACGGGGTTTTTGAAAAAACTGCCAACATTAGGTATATCCATAGGGTCGGGCAATTTACTGCGGCGAATATCACACACGACGCGGGAAACCACTTCTGGTGTCACCTCAGACAGATTTTGCTGCGCAATAGCCTGTTTCAGGGCGGGGTAATCCAGCCTTAATGTCGGCTGAGAGCTTAGGGCTAACGTCAGTGATGTAATGACATACTGATCGCGAACGGCGTGTTTGAAAACGCTGTCCCGGTAGGCAAACTGGCAGTCTTCAGCTGAGAGGATGACTTGCTCGCCAGTATCGACGTGTATAGCAGCCAAGCTATGAAAATGCTCGCTGAGTTCAACCCCATAGGCACCGATGTTTTGAATGGGCGCCGCCCCGGCCAATCCAGGAATCAGTGAGAGGTTTTCCAGACCAAACCACCCTTTCGCCAAAGTGTGTAACACCAGCTGATGCCAGTTCTCGCCAGCACCCACATGCACCAGGCGCCGGTCATTGTCCTGCATATCCAGTTCTATGCCGGGAATCGCCATAGCCACAACCAGCCCGGGAATATTGTCAGCCAGAATGACATTACTGCCGCCCCCCAGCACCGTAACTTTCAAGTTTTTGTCACGAGCCCATGTGAGGGCTTCCCGAAGCACATCCAGCGTGTCTACTCGGCAGAAGTACTCAGCTGTTGCTGGCAGAGCCAGCGTGTTCATTGATTTGAGAGGGACTGCGGACTGGATATGCAGCATCAACCTAGCTGCTCACGCAAATGGGACAGTAAGCCGGAGGCCGCATCTTCAACCAGATCCAGCACCTGGGAAAAATTTTCCTCGCCACCGTAATAAGGATCAGGGACTTCTTTCAGGCCACTGGTACCAAAGTCAAGAAAGAGGCCCAGGTGGCCATTGAACTCGGGCAATGCCAGAGCCTTCAAGTCCCAGAGGTTTTGCTGATCCATGGCCAGTATGTAATCAAAATCTCGGAAATCTTCCGGTCGCACCTGCCTCGCCCGCAGGTGGCTGAGATCGTGTCCACGATCCAGGGCTGCAGCACTGGCGCGACGATCTGGAGGACGGCCGATATGCCAGTCACCTGTTCCGGCGGAATCAATCAGGATCTGCTCTTCCAGTCCGGACTCCCGCACCATTTTTTCAAAAATACCGTGGGCCGTGGGGGAACGGCAGATATTGCCAAGACAGACAAACAACACTCTGATCGGTTTCATGGCTTTCCCGCTTCCACCATGGCGATCACGCGCTGTAGATCTTCCTCCGTATCCACGCCGCCCGGGACGTCTTCAACGGAAGCTGCAACGTGGATGCGCTCCCCACTCCAGAGAAAACGCAATTGTTCCAGACACTCTATCTGCTCCAAGGGAGCCATCGGCCAAGTCACAAACTGATTCAGTAACGCCACACGGTAGGCATAGATCCCAATGTGACGCATGGGTGCAAGGGTGTCGGAAATTGACGCAACGCGGTTATCCGGAAATTCACGGGGCCAGGGTATGGGGGCTCGGCTGAAATAAAGTGCCAGACCGTTCTGGTCTGCCACCACTTTAACAATATTGGGGTTGAGGAAACTGGTGTCATCGACAATGGGTTCACACAACGTGGCAACACCAGCTGTTTTCTGACCGGCCAGATTGGCCGCAACCTGATCGATCACCTGGGGCGGAATCAATGGCTCATCCCCCTGAACATTCACCACGATATGCTCTTCGGTGAACTTGTACTGCTGAGCCACCTCCTGCAGGCGATCAGTACCGGACTGGTGCTCAGCAGATGTCATACAACACTCGCCGCCAAAAGCAGTTATCTGATCGGCGATTCGCTGGTCGTCCGTGGCAACAATAACCCGCTCTGCCTGACTGAGGGCAGCCTGACGATAGACCCGTTCAATCATTGTCATTCCGGCAATATCACGCAAGGGCTTGCCCGGCAGACGGGTGGAGGAAAAGCGTGCGGGAATCACTACGGAAAACGACATGTCAGTTCAGTTACTCTTTTTAAGTGTTGCAACCCGTTTGGCAAGACGTGACAGCAAATCGCTACTCAGCACCGCCGTCACATCGAGCACCCAGAGGTTGTCCAGGCCAAATTGGGCGCACTTTACCGCATCTTTGGCTGTGATGATAACCGGCAGATCATCATCAAAAGACAATTCCTCACCGGTAAAGACATGATGATCGGGCAACGGATGCAGTATGGGCTCCAGCCCCAATGTTTTGAGAGAGCGAGCAAAACGTTGCGGATTTCCGATACCCGCCACCGCATGAACCCGTTTCCCGCCCTGCCACTGCTGGGGCGATATAACAGTGCCACTCTTCAGATGACGCAGAGCGATAGGAAGCAGCTGAAACACGTCCTGATTATCTTTATGATCGGTAGATTCCGAGCCGTTCACCAGAACAAAATCCACCTCTTCAAGCCTGGTTACCGGTTCCCGTAGCGGGCCGGCCGGTAGGCAATGGCGATTGCCAAAACCGCGCTCACCATCCACCACCACCAATTCAATATCCCTGGGTAGACGATAATGTTGCAGGCCATCGTCACTCATGATCAGATCGCAATCTGTGTGTTCAAGTAAAAAAAGACCCGCCTGGTAACGATCTTTGCAAACAACCACAGGGCAGTGACAGGCCAGCAGCAAGGGCTCATCGCCCACCTGCTCCGCCGTACTTTCGGACGTGACCAGCATGGGGTTATCCCCATGGTCACCTCCATAGCCTCGGCTAATGACCCCCGGCCGATAGCCCAGTTTGATGAAATGGTCAACCAGCGACGCCAACAACGGGGTTTTACCAGTACCACCAACACTGATATTGCCCACGACGATAACGGGCACTGGCAGCGCGGGGCTGGGAGACAGTCGTTGCCGGTAAAAGCGGCGCAACATGGCGACAAGTCTAAACAGCCAGGATAGAGGCAAGAGGCAGAGCGACCAGCTAGTCGGCCGGTACCAAGCCTGCTGTAAAGCATTGGAGAGGGTCATGCTAGATTCGCCGGTTTAACTGGATTGTACGACATCGTCACTGAATTGCTTCTGATGCAGTTGTGCATAGCGACCATTAAGTGCCAACAACTGCTCGTGAGTGCCCTGCTCCACGATTTTGCCCTTATCCATCACCATAATGCGGTCGGCGTTTTCAATAGTGCTGAGCCGGTGTGCAATAACAAACGTGGTTCGCCCTTTCATCACCTGCTCCAGAGCGCGCTGGATATGGTGTTCGGACTCTGTATCCAGTGCCGATGTAGCCTCATCAAGAATCAATACTGGGGCGTTCTTCAACAGTGCCCGAGCAATGGCCAGCCGTTGACGCTGACCACCGGACAACATCACCCCATCGTCGCCGACCTGGGTATTAAAGCCTTCCGGCAATCGCTCGATAAACTCCAGGGCGTGGGCTGCTTTCGCCGCACTCCTGACCTGCTCCTCTGAGCATTGGCTCAACACCCCGTATGCAATATTGTTATAGATGGTGTCGTTAAAGAGCGTTACGTTCTGAGAGACCAGGGCGATATGGCTCCGCAGGTTGGCCAATTTGTAATCATTAACGTCGATGCCATCCAGAAGAATTTCACCCTGGTCATGGTTATAAAACCGAGGAATCAGGCTCACCAGCGTTGTTTTACCACTGCCGGACTGCCCAACAAGGGCAATGCTTTCCCCCGGGGACACTTCCAGATTGATACCGTTCAGCACATTGCCGTGTTCTTCCGAGTAGGCAAAACTGACGTTGCGGAATTCAAAGCGCCCTTCAACACGCTCTTTTTCCACCGTGCCCATATCAATCTCTTCGGGTTCATCCAGGGTGGCAAAAATGGTTCCCGCCGCGGCGACGCCTTTCTGGATACTGCTGTTCACCTCGGACAACTGGCGAATGGGTTTTGCCAACAGTCCGGCAGACCCGAGAAATTGCACAAATTCACCGCCACTCATATTGGCTAGCACATTTGGGTCGAGCGCCAGCCACATCAGACCTGACAGGGACATGGCGACCAGCATCTGAATAATGGGGGAACTCAAACCTTCCGCCACGGCCATTTTCATATGTTGACGACGGCTATAGTTGCTGGCCTGTTGCATACGGCGACGTTCATACTCGGTGCCGCCAAACAGGTGCATTTCCCGGTGGCCACCCACCGCCTCCTGAGTCACGTGGGTCACATTGCCCACCGAGGTCTGTATACGACGACTCAACAACCGGAAGCGCTTGCTGATAAAGCCCACCACCGTACCAATCACCGGCAGCACGATGACGAAGATGGCCGCCAGCCGCCAGTTCAGGTAAAACAGATAGCCGATCAAACCAATAACCAGCGCGCCTTCACGAATAATGATTTTCAAGGAGCTGGTGGCTGCGTGAGTCACCTGGGCCACATGAAATGTCACACGGGAAATCAAGTGGCCGGACATGTTGGTATCAAAGAACTCACTGGGCAGCCGAGTGTATTTATTAAACAGTTTGACCCTGAGGTTATGCACCAGTATCTGGGTAACGTAGGCCATACAGTAACCGCCGACAAAAAAACCGATGCCGCGCACAATAGCGATCATGAACATGACCAGCGGAATGATCCAGCGAGTGTCCTGCACGGCATCCTCACCACCCAGAAAGCTGGCTATCCAGGTCGTCGACCCCTTGCCAAGATCAAGGGCAGCGATACCCGCAGCACTTTCATCACCCGAGAGGGTATTGATGGCGTTGACGGTGTAGCCAAACAGGTCAATAAAAGCGATCTCCATGGAGGAGAAAAGAATCAGGCCAAGGATACTCAGTAAAAAGATGCCGATGTAACCCTTGAGGTAGGAAAGCAAACGTAAATAGACCTGCATACCGGACATCTCAGGGTGTTCGGTATCGGGGACGGACTTCGCCACTATGACTCCTCAGGTATCGTTATCAGGCTGTTTTGTCGTTATTTTGAGATGTACAAAGCCCATTCTACCTGCTGCGTCCATGGCTGTAACCACCGCCTGGTGTGTTGTATTGGCATCGGCGGTAATCGTAAGGGGGGTATTCGAGTTGCCCTGAGACACCTCATCCAGCGCTTTCATCAGCGTCTCGATTTGACGATTGATCAGCGGCTTGCCGTTGATACTGTAATCACCCTCCCTGCCGATTAATACTTCGATCTGTTGCGCGGGCGTTTCTTCTATCTTGCCATCGGCCTCTGGCAAATCGAGAACCAGGTGAGACTCCTTGGTAAAGGTCGTGGATACCATGAAAAAGATCAGCAGGAGAAACACCACATCAATCAGTGGTGTCAGGTTGACGCCCTGATCGTTTTTCCGCTGTCTGCGAAACTTCACCCGTTAGCGCCCTCTTCGGTGCGGAACACCCGGTCGCCGTGCAAAGCATCAACCAGCTTGACGGCCTGATCCTCCATTTCGACCACCAGCGAATCCACTCGACGTTCAAAAAAACGGTGGAAGACCAGTGCCGGAATGGCCACCGTCAGCCCAGCAGCCGTGGTGATCAGCGCCTCGGAGATACCTCCTGCCAGCACCCCAGCGTTGCCAGTGCCTTCAATCATAATGGCCGTAAATACCTTGATCATGCCAATCACTGTTCCCAGCAACCCCAGCAATGGCGCGATGGCGGCGATGGTTCCCAGCGGTGCGAGATTTTTTTCCAGCTCATGAATGACCTGGGCAGCCGCCTCTTCAACACTGTCTTTCATAACCTCACGACCATGGGCTGAATTGCTGATTCCAGCCGCCAAAATAGTTCCCAGCGGTGATGACGACCGCAGCTGGTGAATATTTTCTTTGGTCAACTGGTTCTGCTTTAGCCAGTGCCAAACCTGGCCCAACAGTGTTGGCGGGACAACCTTGGCTGGCCGTAGCGTCCAGTAGCGTTCAAAGGCTATGGCAATTACCACAATGGAAGAAAGAATGATCGGCAGCATTAACCAGCCACCTGCAATGATTAACTCGTACACATCCGTTCCCCGGTCATCTGAATGCTCTGGACTTTACCATAATCAATTCCTGCTCCACACCAAACCACCGGCGCCTGTGAGCAAAATTATTGTCCCCTTCACATTTCGGGGAAATATCCACTCCGAAATCAGCCATCAATACCAGTAACGCGGTCGGTCAGTGCGGGCATTGGTGATTTCAAGGTTATCAGCAGATACCCAATTAAACTGGACTGCACCCTGCTCCGCTGTATTCCATAAAACAGCTCCCGCCGATTGATAACGTTCACGCACCGCTTCAGCGGGGTGCCCATAGTGATGTCGGTATCCCGCCGAAAACAGCACATGCACAGGTGACAATGCGGACACGAAAGATACAGATGAGGAGGTCTTGCTCCCATGATGAGGCGCCAATAAAACCCTGATGGACCCCCTAAGGTCCTGGACGGTATCCAGAAGTTGATGCTCTGCCGACGACTCGATATCACCGGTTAGCAATATCCGCTCTGTACCGTAACCAATCAACAATACGCAGGACTGATTATTTCCCTGGCCTGTGCTGTTGTGTGGATGTAACACCGCAAAATCGATCCCGTCCCAATGCCACGATTCACCAGCCAGGCAGGACCTAGTCTTGAAGTCGACATCCTCCAGCTTTTCACCCGTAAGCACATCTTCCGCGGGGATCAGGTGATTAAGTCCGGCTGTACCGCCCGCATGGTCGTTATCCGCATGGCTGATGATCAATCTGTCTATCCTGTTGACACCCTGACGCCGTAAAAATGGGGCGACAACTGCACTGCCTGTATCAAACTGTCGCCCATGGGCAGGACCCACATCATAGACCAAGGTGTGCTTGCTGGTTCTCACCACCACAGACAGCCCCTGTCCTACATCCAGAACTGTCAGTGACAATGGGTATGGGTTGGTGTTGGGCAGATAAAAGATAGCAACCAATAATGGAGCCATGAGCCAACGTCCAGGGAACCCATTCGGCAGAATTAACAGAATCGCCAACAACATCAACACTAGAGTATTGCTAAACGATGCTGGCCAGTGTGGATAAACCGGCAACCAAACAGGCATGGGAACAGTGCCGAGTAATGTCATCAATTGTTCAAGCTGCCACCCGGCTATGCTCCACAAATAAACGGCCATACTCCAATTGAACAGTGAGACGGCGGCACCCAGAAGACAAACAGGCACCACCAGAAAACCTATCCAGGGAATCACTAGCATATTCACGACGGGTGCGAACCAGGCCACCGGCAACTGCCAGAAAACCAAGGGTAGCCATAGCACAAGGAACACCACCCACTGCACCTGAATGCCGCGCCACCATCGAGACAAGTTAACGGCCACTGGCACCAGCCACAACAAGCCTGCGACCGCGCCAAAGGATAACCAGAAACCGGCACTCAACACCGCCAGTGGGTCAATAACAGCAACACCAGCCAGAGCCAGGCCAAAGCCGCTCGCCCGGGAAACATGTCGATTCAACAATACTGCGACAATCGCCACTGCAATCATCACCAAAGCTCGCTGGGTGGGCAAACTGAATCCAGCTTACAGGCTGTATCGCAGAGCAAACAGCAGTGCTGTCACCGAACCGCCATAGACCGCGTTACCCTGTAATCCTAAACGTGTAGCCACACGAATCAGTGACGCACCTAACCAATAGCCCATGGCAGCCATGAGACCGACATGTAAGCCGGACACCACAAGCAGGTGTACCAAACCAAACCGGGCCAAACGATCCCAGTCTGTTTTAGCTATTAAAGAGCGATCCCCAAGAGTTAAGGCCACAATAAAACCCTGTGACTGCTCATCTAGAGGGGAGGAAAGGATCAACTTCCTCAACTGATAACGCCATGAATCAATGGTTGTCACGCTATCCAGATGGCGATTATGGGGCGATTCGCGTACATATCCCGTAGCGGAGATGTTTTGCCTCATCAGCCAGGCCTGATAATCGAATCCCCCAGGATTAACGCTTCCCCGAGGCCTGCGCAATCGAACCTTCAATTGCCAGACCTGTCCGGGTTGCAGCTCCTGAGGCGGCTGGTACCAACTGATACGCAAGCGTCGCAACTCGGGCAAGGTTGGGGTTTCGAGAACTTTCAGATTGAAACGCTGACGATGTCCATCGTCGACGGGGATACCCTGAACAATCCCGGTGACCAGATGATCTGACGGCGTCAGGCTTTCGGGCAGTTGACCGGCAAGGCTGGCATGTCCCCAGTAGACCCCAAAGCACATACCCCATAAAAGCCAGGCAGGGATTTTAAAGCGAAGAAGAAAGCTCAGGATCCCCAACGCAAGCATCAACAGGATGGCACTGTAACCCGGAAGGGTTGGCCAGTAGGCCACTGCAAAAATTCCAATGGCAAAACTATAGCTTCTATACATGGCGAACATCCCTGTCACCAGTGACTAAAACACAGCTGTTGAGTATAACCCGCCATCCATCAGTGTAGTTCCTCATGTACGCCTTCACTACGGGGGTTGGCGCTACGACCAAACTACCCCAAAATAGAGAAAAGGAACCTACGGGGGCAATACAACCATCAGGAATCTGCGCCGATATCCGCAAATGACAAAAAATAATTCACAAGCAGAGAAAACAGGGATTGTACTTACCGGGGGTGGCGCCAGAGCCGCCTATCAGGTTGGTGTGCTTCGTGCCGTTGCAGAAACACTTCCCCGGGATACCAAAAACCCTTTTCCAATTATCTGCGGCACTTCAGCTGGCGCTATCAACGCCATGGCCATTGCTGGCCGTGCCGGTCCCTTCAGCTTGCGCATAAAAAAACTTGAGGCAATCTGGCGGCAGCTGGATGCTGAAAAGGTTTATCGCACCGACTTTCTCGGCGTTGCCAAGAACAGCCTGAACATGCTGCTGTCCCTGTTCCACAGCGGCTACGCCATCGGCAAGCCAAAAGCTCTGCTGGACAACACTCCCCTGCGCGACCTACTGGATAACTACATTCGGTTTCGGCATATCAAAGAAGCTATTGCCAACGGTGAGCTGGATGCCGTAAGCATCACTGCCATGAGTTATAACTCGGGCAAGTCAGTTACATTTTTCCAAGGGAAGGAGGGTATCCAGCCCTGGCAGAAATCCCGGCAACGTGGACTACCCACCGACCTCAACATTGATCACCTCATGGCCTCTTCTGCCATTCCCATACTTTTTCCTGCCATGAAAATTGGTGACAACTACTTTGGCGATGGCGCACTGCGCCAACTGAAACCGATCAGCCCGGCACTACGTATGGGTGCCAAGAAAGTTTTTATCATCGGGGTTAGCGACAGCCTGGTACGGAACCCCCGTCCCATTGCCCCCACTTCATATCACTCCCCCTCCATCGCTCAAATTATGGGGCATATGCTTAACAGTGCCTTTATAGACAGTATTGAGAGCGACCTGGGAACACTTGAAAAGATAACCAGGCTAGCTGGAAGCATGACGACTTCCGAACGTGAGCGACTGGGGTTATCTGACCTGCAACCCATAAAATCCCTAGCCATTCACCCTTCCCAATCGATCAATCGTATTGCGGTCGATCACTTGCATGAATTGCCTAAAAGTGTGCGCATGTTCATGAAGGTGACCGGCGCCACAGCTCGGGGAGGTGGAATCAACACCGCCAGCTACCTACTATTCTCCAAGGGCTTCTGCCGCAAGCTGCTTGAGCTCGGCTACCAGGATGGACTAGCACAACAGCAGGCCATTCTGGACTTTTTTGACGACAATAAATAACCAAAATGGGCATTGCTTTGAAACTTACACCTTGTAAGATGGGTCCAACTTACAAATTTGCGGAATGAGGATCATTACCATGTCAATTGAGAAGGCTGTTGTATCAACGACCCTGGACCCCGCAGCCACAAAAGTACTGCGTAACACCTATGCACTGCTGGCAATGACGCTGGCCTTTAGTGCTGTTATGAGTGGTGTGGCGATGGCTATCAACGCGCCCTTCATGGGGCTGTGGATGTTGCTTCCCTACTTCGTATGCCTGTGGATGGTAGAGAAGAATAAAAACAGTACTGCCGGACTGTTCTGGGTATTCGCGCTGACTGGATGGATGGGCTTTACGCTAGGTCCCATACTGAGTTTTTATCTCGCCACATCCGGGGCCGAGCCCATTATGACCGCTCTGGGTGGTACAGCGCTGATCTTTGCCGGCTGTTCGGCTTACGTGCTGATTACGCGCAAAGAACTTTCATTTATGACCGGATTCCTGATGACCGGGGTATTGGTGGCATTTGTTGCAGCCATCGCTAATGTCTTCCTGCAAATTCAGGGGCTGGCACTGGCTGTTTCCTGTATGTTCCTGTTCCTGTCAGCAGGAATCATCATGTGGCAAACCAGCGCCATCATTCACGGTGGTGAGCGCAACTACATCTCAGCAACCGTTACGCTTTTCGTGATGATCTATAACCTGTTCACCAGCCTGCTCAGTCTGATTGGCCTCAGTAATGACTGATACCGCTGGTGGAAAAAGCATCGGTTAACCATCTCAACAAGCTACCTGCCTGGTCGGAACCTACCGCCAGGCAGCTGGCGGCTGAAGACAATCTGGAACTCACTGAAGCACACATGGAAATACTCCGGGTGGCTCGGCAGTTTTATGCCGATTTTGGTTTTTCACCGTCCATGCGTCCACTAACTCGCTACGTTTCAGATCACCTTGATCTCAGCAAGGGCCGCAGCATCTATCTAATGCAGTTATTCCCGGAAAGCCCGGCAAAGTCAGTAGCTCGTCTGGCGGGGCTTCCCAAACCTAAAAACTGTCTATAACAAAGCACAAAGGGGGCTTTTGTGAGTATCGCCAAGGAATCGTGCGAAGCCTGCCGGGCGGATGCACCTAAAGTGACCCATGAGGAAGAACAAACCCTGTTAAAGGAACTCACAGGCTGGACTATCAAGGAAAGAGATGGCATCCGGCAGTTGGAACAAAGCTTCACTTTTAGCAATTTTGCCGATGCCATGTCCTTCGCCAATGGTGTCGGCGAAGAAGCAGAGCGTGTTGGACACCACCCTGCACTTTTGGTGGAATGGGGAAAAGTTACCGTCACCTGGTGGAGCCATAAAATTCGTGGTTTGCACCGAAATGACTTTATCATGGCCGCCCGCACCAGCGAACGATACCCCACCTAGATCATTTTAAGAGCCACTCAAAAAAAACGGCTACCAAGTAGCCGCTTTCATTTTCAACCATACACCGCTGATCTCCTGAAGTTAACTTATTTAGGCCAGACCTTTCACTCAAGGTGCCCACTTCACGAAACGGCTGGCACTGTTTTCAGCGTCAATCAACAAGCCACTGGGAGAAGCCTCTAATCCCGCCGCCTGGAGACTCGGATGATGACTAACAACCTCTTTCATCATCATTTCTTCTCGCCCTTTTGTGACCTCCACATACAGGACGTGTTTCCCGCTTTTAATCACATCCTCAAAGCGCTTGAAATGGATGTTGGGCTCCTGAATGCCCCACATCCCACCTTCCCAGGTAATAAAACCCATGACGACTATGGCCAATAGCACGAAGGGCGCCCAACCAATGCTCTGCGTGGCGCCAGAAAAAATGGCAAAGGCCATCACCAGTACAGCACAGAGAAAACCAAATACGAAGGCCTTGGCTGTCGTGCGGAAAACATCCCTCCTCATCAAAGGGGCCACATCATTCAGGTGGTGCTTCTGGAGACCCGCATCATCCATGCTCAGCACGTGAATTTGCGGTGTCGTCATACCTCTGGCTTCGAGTTCCTTCTCAATCTGACTCAGATCGTCAAGGTCATCGCTAATAAAATAATAGCGTCTCATAAAAAGCCTCCCATCATCATTAGAAAAGGTGGTCGTTTAACTGTCACCAAGTAGCCTGCGTTAAGGGCGGAAAACACGGCCCAAAACATAACAACACCTGAAGTATAGTTGGGCCTGGACGCATAACGATTCTGAGAGAAAAAAATCTAGATCAAAAGTGCATAAGCTAGATAAGGTGTAGTATCACTTTGCGATTACCCGGCTGGTGTCGATGCTCCCAGAGAAAGATTCCCTGCCAGGTACCCAGCCCCAAGTTTCCTCCCAGGACCGGTACGGAGATAGATGTCGCCGTCAGACTGGACTTGATATGAGCTGGCATATCATCCGGCCCCTCCAATGTGTGGGTATAGAGATTGTCATTCTCCGGAACTAACCGGTTAAGCCATCGTTCCAAATCAGCTCGAGCAGATGGGTCGAAATTTTCCTGAATCAGCAGGCTTGCCGACGTGTGCTGGATAAATAATGTACACAAGCCCTCGTTCATCTCAGCCCTATCCAGCAACCCCTGCCCGGTCACCGCTATTTTGAGCACCTCAATCAGATATCCCTCCAAAAAGTACCTTTTTTGCGGTAGATGTTTTACATTATCTTTGGTCTTCATCATGGTACGTCATAAGAGAGGTTACGATGAATTATCAGGGAAGCCATCTGGGATTTTCCCAGTTACTGGATGCCTGGGAGAAACGTTCTGCCGAAAACTCCGACCTGTTACCTACCTCAATTACCATTCACAAGCCAGATCAAATAAAACTTCAGGCTCTCGCTGAGATGTATCAGCTGCCTGCAGATGAGATTGCTGCGCATTTGCTCAATATCGCACTGGAAACTCTCGAGGCAGAGATGCCCTATGTGCCGGGGCCGGAGGTAATCCGCGTTGAGGAAGGCAATGAGATTTTCGAAGATATCGGCCCCATGCCCCGATATCTGGAGATCCAGCGGCAAATCAGGGAAAAGCTCGAATCATAGCCCGTACACGCGTCAACACAGCACTTAATCCATTGTGTTGACCATGACTCGCCGATGTTGCCAGACACCGGCCTGTTGTCACTCACCAGTGAATATCTGCTGATACAATTTGTTTATTCAGTATAATTTGCACCCCGGAATAGAGGTGTCGATTTGCAACCGGTTAATCCTGACGAGTATCACACTCAACTCACGCAAAAAATTCGCCAGCTGAGAGAAGACTTTCAGACTCTTCAGCTGCCCGATATTAAGGTGCATGAATCTCCGCCCATTCATTACCGGATGAGGGCCGAATTCCGCATATGGCACGAACAGCAACGTGCTCATTACGCGATGAACCATCCCGGTGAAAAAAATACCTACATCATTGAAGATTTTCCAGCCGGGTCCCGCTTGATCAATACCCTGATGCCGCCTCTGCTGGAGGCAATCAATGCCAGCGAGGTATTAAGCCGACGTCTGTTTTCAGCTGAATTCCTCACCACCCTCAGTGGCGATGCGCTCATTACCCTGATTTACCACAAACCACTTGATAGTGAATGGCAGACAGCTGCACGCGATATCCAAACGCAACTGGGCGTGCCTGTCATAGGTAGAAGCCGAAAACAAAAAATCGTATTGCAACGGGACTATGTGCAAGAAACCCTTCAGGTGGCCAACCGGGATTATCACTACCAGCAAATGGAAAGCAGTTTTACCCAACCCAATGCCGAGGTTAACCAGAAGATGCTTAACTGGGCGCTGGAACGATCCAGGGGGTGTGGTGGCGACCTGCTGGAACTGTACTGTGGCAACGGTAATTTTACCTGTGTGCTGGCACAGCAGTTTGACCGGGTGCTGGCAACAGAAATTTCAAAACTCTCAGTTCGATCTGCAGAACACAACCTGAATGCCAATCAGGTTGATAATGTCAGCATCGTGCGCATGTCCAGTGAAGAGCTGACCGAGGCCCTGAATGGTGTCAGGCCCTTCAGGCGACTGCGTGATATCGACCTTCAGGGTTACGGGTTTACCACCGTGTTTGTAGATCCCCCCCGCGCAGGCCTGGACGAAGGCACCCTCAGGTTGACGCAACGTTTTGACCACATCATTTATATTTCCTGTAATCCGAAAACCCTGAGAGAAAACCTGGAAACGCTATCCGACACTCACGATATCAAACATTTCGCCGTGTTTGACCAATTCCCCTACACTCAACACCTGGAATGCGGGGTCTTTCTCAGCAAAGAAGTCCCGGTATAGCGACTTCAACAAATACTACTTGTCCGTACCCGTAAAAATTGGTGCAATCAACTCAACACAACCCGTCTCAATACATGCAGCGACATAAGGATTTTTTAATGAGAAAGATTTTGCTTCTCGCCACATTGGTTATTCCAGTTATTCCAGGCTACCTCAGTGCTGAATCACTCAATGTTTCCATGAACTGCCCCGAATGGGTGCAAGCAAGGCAGCAGAACGATTACCAGAATGCCCTTTCCTGGTTACAGGGATACATCAGCGCCTATAACGAGTACGAGTATGCAGGGAAAGACCCAGATGGCGTGCTGGGCACCAAAGACGCGGATGCCGTAGCCCAGTGGATGGATAATTACTGCAAACAAAACGAATCAAGCAACCCACAGGAAGCGATTGCCAACCTGATAGAAAAACGGCAGCACGTAAAGAATGCCTGCCCTGTCCGCAAGCAGAGTGGACGCCCATGCATTCCCGAAGAGGAACCTGAAAAACCGGCAATTAACGAAGAGCAGTGATGGTGTAAGAAAACCTGCTACCCAGGTGGCAGGTTGATACCTTCCAGGAGCAGGAAGGCCGGAAGAAGAAAACACAACTCTCTGATCAGATAGTCATCGCTCCGGTAGAGCAAGATGCCAGAGAGCTGTGTTCACCGAATAAGGCTTACAGGCCCTGGTTGTTCAACCAGATAGAGTGCTCAACACTGCCTTCTACCATACCTTCCGGAATTTCCAGCTTTTTCGGTTCTGGCTTGGGAGCAGCTTCTTTCACTTCTTCCACCGCCTCTACAACAGCTTCTTTCACTTCTTCAGCAGCAGTAGTGGCCTCTTCCATTACTTTCTCAGCGGCGGGTGCCTCAACGGCAGATGCTGCTTCAGCAGCTTTTTCTTCTTTGGCGCCATTGTCCGCACCACCACAAGCTGTCAGGCCAATAGCGATTACGGAAACACCAAATAATTTAATTAATTTCATCTTCTAACCCTCAAAATCAAAAAAAGTCTTATACCGGGCCATGCCCTGGAGCCAGAGTCTAAAACGCCCTTTTACAAGAATCCAGAGCTAATTCCCCCAATTGTCGCAATTTACAGGGGAAAATGCCTGAAAAGACCAGAACTTTACCTCTTATCAGCAGATAGCCCATATTTACACTTCATTGGTCACTTTCTTCTGTCGATGTAAAAATTAGAACTATCTTATTTGGGGTAGGAAAACACAGCGGACCTAAACACAATGAATAAACCTTTTAACGCCTTGTTTCTGGATCTTGATGGCGTACTTTTTGTGGGTAACGATGCGCTGCCTGGAGCCGTGAGGGCTGTTAAGAAAGCCCGCGAAGAAGGTCTCATACTGAGATTTTTGACTAATACCGCCACCCAATCCCGCCAGCACTTGCTGGACAAACTTGGTGCCATGGGCTTTACCCTTTCAGAAGATGAGCTGTTTACCGCCCCCATTGCGGCAAAGCACTATATCCTGGAGCATAATCTACGCCCCTATTGCCTGATTCACGAAAACATTCGCTGTGATATGGCAGGGATTGACGAAATCAATCCCAATTGCGTTCTGCTAGGGGATGCAAGGGACGATCTCAACTACCAAACACTGAACCATGCTTTTCAACTCTGTATCAACGGGGCTCAACTGATTGGCATCGGCATGAATCGTTACTTTAAAGGTGAAGAGGGGCTGATGTTGGATGCTGGCCCGTTCATTCGTGCCATTGAGTGGGCTGCAGGCACAGAAGCCCTGATCATGGGAAAACCCGGCAAGGATTTTTTCCAGCAGGTAGTTGCATCGACACCGTTTGAGGCCGGGCAATGCCTGATGGTTGGCGACGATGTGATCGGCGATGTGGAGGGTGCCGTTAATGCGGGGTTAATGCGGGGTTAATGGGATGTCTGGTGCGCACAGGAAAATTTCGTCCGGAGGATGAAAGGCATTTACCCCCAGGCGCAAAAATAGTGGATTCCCTTTACAGATTGTTCAGCTGATATCAACCTCCAGCTGATGGTGCCCCCCCCTCAGCAAGGCAGAAATTTGCACTGTCGTCATTTCCGTGTTTTATTCCATCCCGAAAATATTGGCTTTGCTGAGGCCAACTCGATTCAGCCAAACCGTCAATCACAGCTCGAACTCTACCGTATGCAACCAACACAGTACCTGAATATCAGTCTTGCCGGGCTAGCCACATTCGGCATCTTTTTTTATACCTTCGCCAATGGCATGGGCAATCTCATCATTGCTGCAGGTTGTATCGGCCTGTTGCTTAACACGATCATCGCGGGTTTCTTTGCCCTGGATAGTTTTCGCAGGGGCATTCTTTCGGCCCTGGCGTACAGTGCCCCACTGGCGGTATTTTCCGCATTGGCGGTTGGCGACCTGGTGCTTAAAGGCAGAAGCGGCCCTTTTATCTTCTGGTTTTCAGCAGCGGCCATCACTTTTACCACCGGCTTGTGTGGCGCACTTTTGATATTCGTCTACCGCCTCTTCGTGCCGAAAAACTGAATCAGCATCTGCCAGAGAAACGCCGACCGGTTTAAACTAAGCATTGATAAGTCGATGACTACATCTGCATTACCCAGGAGCTCCCGTGAATGACATTGTAATCAAGCAACCTCGCCTCTATACCCCCCTGCAGGTTGGTTTTGGCTCCTTTTTTGGCGGCCCGGTGGCCATGATCTATTTTCTGTGGCAGAACTTTAAGACGTTGGATAACCAGAGCGGCATGCAGTATTCCCTGGCAGGGGGCATTTTATTTAACGTCGGCCTGCTACTTTTCATGCCCATGCTGCCGGACTATTTTCCCGGTGTTGTGATCCCGTTTGTGTATTCCCTTGTCGCCCTCTCCATTGCCGCCACCTGGCAGATGCGAAAGGACGCGATTGAGCACTCTGTTCACTACCTTTTCCAGTCGAACTGGCGAGTTTTTTTCATCAGCATTGCTCTGTTGGTCGTCTGGATATTAGGTGCCTACATGCTGGCTATTTGGCTGGACATGCTCGGAGTGATCGATCTCGGGGAGGCGCCAGTAGCACCCGAACTGGATGATCTGTCGATTTAGCAACAACAATAAAAAACTATTGAGGAGTACCCTATGGCTGTCTATCTGATTGGTGAAGTGACCATTACCGACGAATCCTGGATACCGAATTACGCCACGAATGTTCACGATATTGCCCATAAGCACGGGGGTAAATACCTGTCACGAAGCAGCAATATCAAGACGATGGAAGGCGAGGAATGCAAAGCAAACATGATTGCTCTGGTTGAATTCCCGACCATGGAAGCACTTGAGGGTTTCCTGAATGACCCTGAATACGCTGAATTTCGCCAGTCGAGGATCAAGGGCAGTATCAGTAACCTGCATGTCATCGACGACAGTGATGCCGCAGGCAGTATTCCCTATCTGAAGAAAGGCTAAAACTGGATTAATTCGCCTTTTTCAGATAACAGGTCAGCAACACGATACGGACGCCATTAACGCGCCCTTCTATCTGTTCGGGATTGGCGGTGAGGGAGATATTTCGAACCGTCGTCCCGCGCTTGGCGGTAAATCCGGCGCCTTTGACATCCAGGTCCTTGATCAGGGTGACGTTGTCTCCGGCCTGCAGCTCGGCTCCGTTGCAGTCCCGAGTAACTTCTTCAGGTTCCTGTTCCTGAGCGTGGCCATGTTTGGCCCACGCCATCACCTCGTCCTCAAGATACAGCATATCGAGCAGATCACGGGCCCAGACCTCTTCCATCAGGCGTGAAAGCATTCGCCAGGCCATCACCTGCACCGCAGGTACCTGACTCCACATACTGTCATTGAGACAACGCCAATGATTGGGGTCTAGCAGTTCCGGTTGTTCTATCTGTTCTCGACAGGTGGTACACAATAAGACAGCTTTTTCATCGCTGGCTTCAAGTTCAGGGGGAATCGGGTACACACTCAATGCAGTGTCGTTCTTGCACAATTCGCATTGATTGCCACTTCTTTCCTGCAAGACTAGTTCAATATTCATCGATCACCACCCTATCCCGTGAGGGCCGGCATATTAGTGTCGTGGGGCTCAGGGCACAAGGGGCTCGAGCGTGTTAGTGATTGTCAGCAGAGAAAAACATCACACCCGATGAAGCAGATTCCTTCTTATTGAGTAATTGTCGCGCTGCCTCCACCACAAACTCACGGTATTTTTCCTCAATCTCCTCGCGCTCACGATCAAAACGTAGCTTGTCCCTGGTACTTAACGCCTTCCAGTCCTCAAGAATCGGAATATGCGAGGTCGCCTGAGTCAGTTGAAAAAACACTTGGTAGCGATCTCTTTCTGTCTCCTCAAGATCCAGTTGTGATGCCAGCATACTGATACGTATGGCGCCCTCCGTCAGGGTCATCTGATCCGCTTCCAGCGCGGCAGCAAGTATCTGGATACTCTTTTTATAATGTTCGCGCCGCTCTTCAAGATCAGCGGCGCGCTGGTGTGCCTGTTCCTCTCTGGCCCGATTACGCTGGTGTAATTGTTTCTGCAGGTAGATAGCGTAACCGGCAAGGGCGACAATAATGAGTGCGCCGAGGATAAGTAATATTGTCATCAGTCTACTTGTTCCTGTTTGTTTGTCTGGTGGTTTATCTGGGGCAGCTCTTCCTGGTCATCCGCCTCTTCCACCAGCTTGTCAGGCAGTTGACGACTGGTGCGGGCGCCCAGCTTGCGGATATCTTCAAACTTCTTCACTAGGTTCCCGCGACCATCCACCAAGCGTTTTCGGGTCATCTGCCAGGCCTCCTGGCTCTTGTTCAGGTGTTTCCCCACATCATCCAGGGACTCAACCACCAACACCAGTTGGTCATAGAGCTTACCGGCCTCAGCAGCAATTTTCTGAGCATTGCGGTTCTGATCTTCATAGCGCCAGATATTGTGAATAGTGCGCAGCGTTGCCAGCAGCGTGCTGGGACTGACCAGAATAATGCCTTTATCATAGGCATCCCGAAACAGACTGTGATCCTGTTCCAGTGCCAGCATAAAAGCGGCTTCTACCGGCACAAAAATCAGTACGAAGTCGAGGCTGTTAACACCCTCTAGCTGTTCATAGGACTTGCGACTTAAGCCCGTAATATGTGCTCGGATCGAGTTGATGTGCTGTTTGAGAAAACGTTGTTTTTCGTCCGGTTCTTCGGCGCGACAATAGCGCTCATAGTCAGTCAGAGACACCTTGGCATCAATAACGATATCCCGTTGATCTGGCAGGTGCACAATAACATCCGGGTTGCGCCGATTGCCCTCATCATCCTTCAACGCCACCTGAGTGTCGTATTCACGCCCTCTAGTGAGCCCGGACTGCTCCAGTATCCGCTCCAGTACCACCTCACCCCAGTTGCCCTGGAACTTGCTGTCACCCTTCAGGGCGTTGGCGAGCATGACGGCGTCCTCCCCAACCCGCTGCGCCTGTTTTTGCAGCTCTACAATCTGACCCACCAGCTTGTTTCTTTCTGCATTTTCCTTGTCATAGGCATCCTCAACTTTTTTTCGGAAGTCGTGAATTTCCTTGCGCAGGGGGTCAATGCTGGTATTAAGCGCCTGCTTGCTCTGCTCGGAAAATTTCTCCTGTTTGGCATCGAAAATACGATTAGCCAGATTTTCAAACTCCTGGGTCAGAGATTCCCTTGCCTGGCGCAATAGCTGAAGCTGCTCCTCGTGACGAACCCGGTCAGCCTCCAGTCGGGTTTCCAGACTGACTTTTTCATGACTCAGCCTGGACAATTCTGCCTCACGCTGCACCTTGTCATTTCTCAGGTTATCCAGTTCACTCTGCATCCCGGATGCCAATCCTTCCGCCCTGCTGAGTAACGAGCGAATAAACAGATATGCCAGCAACCCACCAATCACCAGGCCAGCGAGTAAAAAAACCAGATTATCAACACTGACTTGCATGATTGGACGTGTATCCTGTGACTGTGGACTGGCGCATCCACCGGATCATCGACCTTTGTCGGCAACAGGTGTTATGCGATCATTTCTTTCAGTCAAGGATAACAAAGATAACTTCAATGATGCGCCCGCTTTTTGATATCGACACTCTCAAGGATCAAATCGAGAAGGGTGCCCTTATCCTCACACCCAACAACCGCCTAGCCAATAAAATCTGCCAGGCATGGGGTTTTCACCAACAGCAGTTGGGCCACCATAGCTGGCCCGCACCCCGGGTTGAGGCAATTGAATCCTGGCTGGATGAACAATGGCTACGTTGCGTGGACCTCGGGGTGATGGCCGCCGGTGCGGGTACGCCCGTCAATCCCCAGATGGAATTGATTCTCTGGGAACAGGCCATTGACCAGGACAGTGAAAAACCGGACATGCTACTGCCGGGCACCCTGACCCGACAAGCCCGCAGCGCCTATGACATCGTGCAACGCTGGCAGATATCTGATGTGATTCTGCAGCAGGAAACACCCATGTTCTGGCGATGGGTGGAACACTTCCGCAGAGCACTCACGACTCACCGCCTGATTACCGTCGCGGATAAAGCCAATGTGGTTAGGCAGACATACAAGGATGGGCTGTTACCATCACCACCCTCTATTCACCTTTGTGGGTTTGATTATCTATCGCCGCTTTATGAAGATGTTCTAACCAATTAATAGTACTGATTGCATCTTGATATAATCCATTTTCGGTTGGTTTACCTGAATTTCCACTAAAACCACGCCAAGAAATAATTAAAAAATTTAAATCTAATTTATCAAATTCATTTAGTTTGTAAATTCGATTGTTTAAATTACCTGCGTTACCATGGAAAAAGACTAAAGTTTTATTTTTACTATTTTTAAATGAAAACCAAGAATTAAGTTCGATATTTTTTTCAGATGGGATTTTTACTTTTTTGTAATCAAATTGAATAGATGAAAAGTCATAACTATTAATGTTTGGTTTGTACATAAATGATCTTTGAAAAAAGAACATAAATAGAAATATGATCAAGTATGAAATAATAAAAAAAAAGAAAAAATAACTAATTAGCTTCATGTAGAAAATTTTTTATTAGCTAAAAAAATACCCAACAAGACTAAAGCTGCTCCATAGAAATGATAAATCTCTAGTACTTCATTAAAAAAAATTAATCCATATACAGAACCATAAATTGGCATTAAATATACTGTTAACCCAGTTAAAGAAGCGCCAACCATTTGTTGTAGTTTTGTATACATAATAAAAGCTAAGATGCCTGGAAAAATTGAAGCTAACAACACAAATAAAATAAAATTATAATTATACACTGTTGGTAAAAAATAATAATTTTCGATTAAATAAAATGGAAACAGTATTGCTGAAGCAAATAAGCTCATAAGAGCAAACCTTGCAACAATTGAAAATTTACTTTTCCAATTTACTAAATAAATTGAAAAAAAAGCCCAACTAATAGCGGCTCCTAAGATCC
>JALRJN010000107.1 GCA_023261185.1 Porticoccus sp. | reverse complement strand
AGGCTCCTGACATGACTACTCTGCAGGGACTTCTGCTTCCGTGCCGATGTGGTAGGCGGCGAAACCTGACATCACCACCTGGTCTACCGCCATACCAATAATCCTGCCGATGCCTTTCGCCTTGATGGGGTATTGCGCGTTAGTAATCGGGTCGGTGACCACGCCCAGTACCTGCCCCTTGATGACCTGTGCGCCGAGGGTGATTTTGCTGGAAAGAATGCCGCCGTACTCCGCTCGAATCCAGTAGGAATCGTAATAGATCGGTTCTGGGTCGCCCCATGTGAAAAGTCTGGAAATCATGCCCTGCTTTTCCATAAGACTGTGCAGGCTGTTCACTCCGGCCTTTATCTGGTGTTGCTGTATGCGAAGAGATTCACCAGCTTCCATGGTGACTGCGGTGATACCCATGGCCAGTGCGGCAGTTCGCAGCATCCCGCGGGTGCCAGTGCTGTGAACAACGGCGATACGGTCAAAGCCGCCGGTAAACGTAGCGACTTCCGGGTTATTCATATCAGCACGTAATTGTGGCAGGTTGGTGCGTCGCAACGAGCCGGTATGAATGTCCACAAGCATGTCGCAGTGTCTGATCACCTGTGAAAATAGCGCGTGGGCAAAGCGTTCTGCCACATGGCCATCTGCCTTGCCGGGAAAGTGGCGGTTCAGATCCCGACGATCTGGCAGGTAGCGATTGCCCTGCTGAAATCCTTGCAGGTTGACGATAGGAACGCCGATCACTTTTCCAGAGAGCTCGGTAGGGTCCAGGTCATACAGTACCCGGCGAACAATTTCGATACCGTTCAGCTCGTCTCCATGTATGGCTGCCACCAGGCATAACGTGGGGCCCGATTTGATACCGTTGACCACCAGCACGGGGGTTGGCGATGAGAGCCCACTGATTTGCAGGCCCGGAGACCAACCAATGCGTGTGGAGGTGCCGGGTAACACCTCGGTGTCGAGCAGGGTAATACTGTTAGGGGGCGTGGTTTCCGGCTTTAGTTCGGGGGTTCTGGGTTCAGGCTGGATGTCCTGGGGTTGTTCAGGATTCTCCGGTTCAGTAAAAAAAGATTTTGACGTTTGGGCAGGTGCTACTTCCTTCAGGTCAATATTGGGCGCAATCTTGTGTGGTTTGTCTTGTATATCTTCGGCATTACCATAGGCCCTGGAGAACGTAGGTTGTGTTGATGTTGTTTGACGAGGCAGGGAGTCATCAATGTCTGCTACATCCTCGTCCTCATCCTCAGTCTCCTCTGTCACCACTTCTTCATTTTCGTCCAGATCACCTTCAGCCAGAACTCCTGGCGTCGCCAAGGCGATTAGCAGAATGAGAAGTATGGTGGAGAAAGCTTTTGATAGGCCGAAACACATAACAGAGGAGCTTTTGAGACGAAAAGTCAGCAGTAGAAATAACAGCGCATGAGTATAACACTGCCCACCCTCCAGTCCGGGACAGAATCCCGGCTGAAAAGGCAGTTGTGGTCCTGAAATTAACGGATGACCTTATCTATAGCGTTATTGAGATTGGCGACCGTGCGCTCAATATTATGCAGTTTGTCGAGCCCAAAAAGACCGATACGGAAGGTTTGGAATCCTTCCGGCTCATCGCATTGCAGGGGCACACCCGCAGCAATTTGCAGACCTTCTGCAAGAAATTTTTTGCCGTTGTGAATATCAGGATCCTTGGTGTAGCTAACCACAACCCCCGGAGCCTGGAAGCCTTCAGCGGCAACGCTTTTGATACCTTTTTCTCTCAGCAGGGTTCGCACACGTTTGCCCAGCTCAATCTGCTCTTGGCGCACCTTTTCAAAACCGTAGGCTTGGGTTTCTTTCATGGTGTCCCGGAATTTCAATAGGGCATCAGTTGGCATGGTGGCGTGGTAAGCGTGGCCACCATTCTCGTAGGCTTCCATAATCTGCAGCCACTTTTTCAGATCACAGGCAAAACTGCTGCTCACTGTGTCGTCAATACGTTTACGGGCTTCTTCTCCGAGCATCACCAGCGCACTACAGGGCGATGCGCTCCAGCCTTTCTGGGGCGCACTGATCAGAATATCAACACCCAGCGATTTCATGTCGACCCATAATGTACCGGAGGCAATGCAGTCCAGTACAAACATGCCACCCACGGAGTGAACTGCCTCTGAAACTGCGCGAATGTAGTCATCCGGCAGGAGCATGCCGGAGGCCGTCTCCACATGGGGTGCAAACACCATGTCCGGTTTTTCTGCCTGGATGGCGGCAACAACCTCTTCAATAGGAGCCGGAGCCAGGGCCGGGGTTTCTGAGTCATCTACCGGTCGGGCTTTCATGACGATATTCTGATCGCTGATATGTCCCATCTCGAGAATCTGGCTCCAGCGAAAGCTGAACCAGCCATTGCGAATGATCAGGCATTTTTTCCCCGTAGCGAACTGTCGCGCCACTGCTTCCATACCATAGGTACCACCTCCCGGGACAACCACCACGGCAGTGGCGTTATAAACCTCTTTAAGGGTGCTGGAAATGTCATTCATGACGGATTGAAAGCGCTTGGACATATGGTTTAGTGAACGGTCCGTAAAGACGACGGAATATTCAAGCAGGCCATCCGGATCAGTGTCGGGTAGTAAGCCGGGCATGGGGAGCTCCTTTTAATAGTTTTCTAGTAGTTATCGGGTCATATTTCTTAGAGGTTGCCGATTATATTTTAACCGGGCCAGGAATCCCAAAATGCTGACAGAGTCCTGACTTGAAAGAAACGTCAGTTGCTGAAGAAAGGCGGACCAAATGACACATAAAACACCTCAAAAACCGGCTCGCCAAAAAATTTTGGAGTCTCTCTAAGGTGTTGATTTCTGTCAAAAAAAGCTATATTTTTGTTCCAGCATTCAACAAAAGAGGGGGTTTTTCCATCTGCGATGAATGTATTATTAATAGCATGTTAATGCAGTGATTATTAACCGACAATAAGATGTTGAGGGTACTATGGCTAGATATATTGTGACTAAAAACGCACAAGAAAATGGGGATCATATTGTGCACAACATGGGCACCTGGTGTCCGGATTTACCTGATTCAGTAGATCAGAAATCGTTGGGTAACTTCCCCACCTGTCGCGCGGCTATTCGTGAAGCTAAAAAACACTTCGAACATGTCAACGGCTGTTTCAAGTGTTCACGACAATGCCATGTCGCGTAATCTGCTAAGAAGAGCGAAAGGGCCATTTTAGATGGCCCTTTTTTTTGGTTTTTAGCCGGTAACATGCCAATCGGCATGGAGGACGGTCGCCTTTATCAACTCCCCTAGATAAACTTCTTTAATCTTGTGAGCTAACCGTTTTATGCGAAGGATGTAATGATGGAAAAGATGTTCGAGAACACGATGTATGCCACCCGGTGGTTGCTGGCACCCATTTACTTCGGCCTCAGTTTCGCGTTATTGGCGCTGGGTGTGAAATTTTTTGCCGAAGTGATTCATACACTACCTATGATCCTCAGTATGTCCGAGATGGATCTGATTCTGGTGGTACTGTCACTGGTAGACATTTCGCTGGTGGGCGGGTTGATCGTGATGGTGATGTTTTCTGGCTATGAGAATTTTGTCTCGCAACTGGACCTGGATGAATCCAATGACAAATTGAGTTGGTTGGGCAAACTGGACACCAGCTCACTGAAAAATAAGGTGGCGGCTTCTATTGTGGCCATTTCCTCCATTCATCTCCTGAAGATCTTTATGAATGCCCATGAAATCGCAAACGACAAGATCCTCTGGTATGTGGTACTGCACATGACCTTTGTTATTTCTGCATTTGTGATGGGCCTTCTGGATACCATGACACGAAAATAAGCTCCGCCTGTGGGGTATCGACTGATTGGATTTAACCAGAATTACTGCCCAGCTTTGACCCGGCCACGGCCAGTTTTTGCTCCAATTTGAGGCAAAGGCAGGCCGCAAGGCGCTCTAATGCCTGTGGCAGGCAAAAAACCTTTTATATTTCAATGCAGTAAATTTTGGCACCGAGTTTGCTAAGTTAATTGTTGTATTCCTGATACAACAATTAACTTGAGGTGTTCCAATGAGCTTGTATGAAAAACTGGGCGGCGACGCTGCTGTAGATGCTGCCGTTGATATTTTTTACCGTAAAGTCCTGATGGATGACCGTATCAACCAATATTTTGATGGTGTTGATATGGCCGGTCAGTCCCAAAAGCAGAAAGCCTTCCTGACTATGGTGCTGGGCGGCCCAAACAGCTACACCGGCAAGGATATGCGTGAAGGGCACAAGCATCTGACGGGTCTGAATGACACTCATGTTGATGCGGTGATCGAATTGTTGGGTGAGACTCTCAAGGAACTGGGCGTCGGCGATGAAGATATCGGTGAAGTGGCGGCCCTAGCCAACAGTGTTCGTGATGACGTACTGAATCGCTGAAATAGCTCATGGCAGTCGTTCGTTACAGTGACCGGGCTATTGATGTCCCGGAAGGCGAGACGCTTTTATCCGCCCTGGAAGGGGCGGATATTGCTGTCCCCAATAGTTGCCGTGCGTGGCTCTGTCACTCCTGCATAATGGTGGCTCACGATAGCCCAATCCCCGAGAAAGCTCAGGCCGGGCTTTCTTCACAACAGATTGCACAGAGTTACTTCCTGGCCTGCCAGTGTTACCCCGAATCCGATATGGAGGTTTCGTTGGGTGATGCTGAGCGCCGCTATGATGCGGTGATGACGTACAAGGAGCCCTTGAACCAGGGGGTGCTGAAAGTCCGTTTTAAAACAGATATGCCCTGGTTTGCCGGTCAGTACACCAGCGTGTGGAAAAACCTGGCTGACGGACGTAGTTTTTCCATCGCCAGCATGCCGGAAGATGGACATATAGAGTTGCACGTGCGACGTCGTTCCAATGGTGTGATCAGCAGTTGGCTGGAGCACGAAATGCAGGAAGGCGACAGCTGCCAGTTAAGTTCGGCCCGCGGACATTGTTTCTACAATCCCGGTGCTGAAGAACAAACGCTTGTGTTGGCAGGTACCGGTACGGGACTGGCGCCGTTGTATGGTGTGGCCCGGCAGGCATTGGCTAATGATCATCGGGGAGATATTCATCTGTACTCCGCTTCCGGCAGCCCCGACCAGTTATACTTGGTGGATGAGTTGGTTGATCTGGCCGGCCGTCATGAAAATTTCCACTATCACCGTGTGGTAAAGCGGGAAGCAGAGCAGGATCCGCAATTACATCAGGGTGACCTGGTTGATATTGTCAGTCGCCGTCACACTGATCTTAAACAACACCGGATTTATCTCTGTGGAGCGCCGGGCATGGTCAAGAAACTGCAGAAATTGAGTTTTCTCCAAGGCGCAGCGCTCACCGATATTCTTGTAGATGCGTTTGAGGCCCCGGCTTAAGCATGCAGTTAACTCGATTTACCGACTATGGCCTGCGGGTACTGATTCATCTCAGCAGTCAGCCCCCGGGGGTTCGCGTAGGTCTGGATTTTCTGGCGGAGCGCTTCAATATGAACCGCCACCATCTTTACAAAGTCAGTCAGCGGCTGTCTCAGCTGGGCTGGATATCATCAGCCCGAGGCAAAAATGGCGGTATTGTTCTGGAACCGGATACACGCCAGAAAAATCTACTGGAAATCATCAGTGAGCTGGAAGAAACCATGGAGCCGATTGACTGCAAAGGTATCCAGTGCCCCATAGCCAGCCAATGTAAGTTACAGGGAGTTCTCGGCCTAGCGGCCCAGGCCTTCAGAAATGTTCTCGCCCAATACCGGCTGGATGATCTGCAGCAAAAAGATCTGCAAATGATCACAAAAGTTCTTGATATGGCCTGATCGTAATGGTCCCCAAAGGGGAATAATCGTCAGATTACACGGCGGGTAACCTGACTGATACTGGCTTTTCAGGGGTTCATGGCATTGATCTGTTCGAGATATTGAATTGCCGGCTGGTAGCCAGCTTGAGCAGATCGTTTAAACCATTCATTACCCTGCTTTTCATCTTTCGTGACACCCATCCCGTTGTAGTAGAGGCCCCCAAGGGCATACATGGCTGCTGGATGACCGACATTGGCAGCTTTTTCATACCAGGGCACGGCTTTAGCGTAATCTTTTATCACCCCTTCGCCACTTTGATAAGCCCAGCCGGTTTCAAACATGCCGCCCGGGTGACCTTGTTCGGCGGACTTCAGATACAGTTCAAACGCAGTCTTGAGATCTTTTTCCGTTCCCCAGCCCTCCCGGTAGAGTATTGCCAACGCAAATTGGGCATCGGCATCCCCGGTTTTGGCCAGTTCACTGAGTATTGCAAAGCCTTTATCCAGTTCACCACCGCGAACTGCCTGGTACCCCTCTTCGAGGGTGGCTGCCATCACGGAAAAGGAAAGTAAGATGCCTACAAGGGCGCTTAAATATTTCACAGATACTCCTAAACGAGTCATTACAGGATGGTTGAATGCGGAATGGATGCCGATCATACAACGGTTTATTTATAGAAGGTTTGATTCATCGTCCCGCTATGAGTTCACTTGTTGCCACAATCAGCCGAGCAGGGTGTGGCCTTCTGGCAACTGACGAGCCATCCATAAAGCCAATTTGTGTTTCATGTGCGGGATATCATGTTGCTCCTTGGCCAGAGGCTGAATCAGCTTGTCGTGAACCAGTAATTTGTAGATATACTCAACCTTCTCATTGGCAGAGTCTGAAGCTTCAAATTTCGCCGCGCCGCGTTTTTCCGCGTAGATCATGCCGATACGCAATGCTTCCTTTAACAGTTCCGGTTCATTTTTCAGCTTGGACATGACGTCTTCCTTCTTATTATTAGTCGCAACAGCCAGAAAGCCCCTGGTCCATTAGTTCTGCAGGGGCATCTATTTCTATCGTGCCGATCACTTCGGCAGGCACGCCGGCAACCACCGAGTGCGGGGGGATATTATTGAGTACCACGCTGGCAGCGGTGATTTTGGAGCCGGCACCAATTTCAATATTGCCCAGAATTTTGGCACCGGGGCCGATCAGTACGCCGCGCCGGACTTTGGGATGGCGGTCGCCGCTTTCCTTGCCGGTTCCGCCCAGGGTGACAGACTGCAGGATGGAAACACAGTCCTCGATTACCGCAGTTTCCCCTACGACGATTCCCGTGGCGTGATCAAACATGATTCCGCGACCGATTTCTGCTGCCGGATGAATATCTACACCGAAAACGACGGAAATACGGTTTTGCAGTACCAGCGCCAGGGACTGGCGATTCTGTTGCCACAACCAGTGGGCTGCTCGCCAGGCCTGCAACGCATGGAAACCCTTGTAGTAAAGAAAGGTTGAAAACAGGTTCTGGCAGGCGGAATCCCGATTGTAGATAGCCAGGATGTCACAGTTGACCTTGTCTTCCATATCCTGGTCCCCAGAGAAAGCTTCCTCGAACACTTCATGTAAAGTCAGGGATGAGGTGGCATCACAGCCGAGTTTCTCTGCGAGCAAAAAACTCAGTGCTTCCAGTATCGAATCATGTTTCAGGATGGTGACCTGGAGAAAGCTGGCTAATACCGGCTCTTCATTGGCGACGGCAGCGGCATCCTGCTGGATTTCTTGCCAAAGGGATAGGCTCATAACATCAAAAAGTCACTTGGGGTCAGCACATCATTATCGGGGCGCTAGGGTTATTTTTCCAGCGGCGTGCGAGCTAGGCACCAGACATTCACGCGACGGGCGCCGCCGGACATCAGCATCCTGCTCAGTTCATTGATGGTGCTACCGGTGGTGACCACATCGTCCACCAGTGCAATGGTTTTACCAGATACATCCCCCTTGAGGTGAAACGCACCTTTGAGGTTGTTAAGGCGTTGAGAACGCCGCTGACCCTGCTGTTGTGGTGTGTATCGCGTGCGTTGTAGAGCCCGATGGTATACAGGTATGTCCAGCCGTCTGCCCAGGTAATTAGCTAGCCAGGTGGCCTGATTGAAACCCCTCTGCCAGAGACGCCGCCAGTGCAGCGGCACGGGGATCAATAACTCCGGTAATTCCTCCTGCTGGTTCAGGTTACGCAACAGGCACTCCGCCAGCAGGGCACCAGCTGAGAATTTGCCGTGGTGTTTAAAGCGATTGATGAGCAAATTGATGGGAAATTCATAGCGCAGTGGGGCCAGACAGCTATGGAAGGGTGGAGGGTTGCTCTGGCACTGGCCACACAGAGCCAATGTCTCTATCTCCGCCCCGATGGGCAAGGCGCAGATGGGACAGCATGACCGGTTTTGCGGTAATTCCCTTTCGCACCCGGAGCACAGGTCCACTGCCTGCCCGCTGGCCATGCCACAAATCAGACAACGGCCGGGGAGCAGTCGGTAACTTGCCCGCCGTAGCATAGTTGCCAGTTGCTGGTCGTCCATAGTAGTTAACCAGAAATCCTTTTTTGGTTGACAGCGATCCATGCTCACTTATGATAACGAGCTGTCACCGACTATATGAGAGATGATTGATGCCTGCCAGCCAAGTTTCAGATATCCGCCACGACTGGACCCGTGATGAAGTATTGGCGCTGTTCAAGCAGCCCTTTAATGACCTGTTGTTCCAGGCCCAGGTGGTGCATCGACAACACTTCAACCCCAATGAGGTACAGCTCAGTACGCTGCTGTCCATCAAGACCGGTGCTTGTCCTGAGGACTGTAAATACTGTCCCCAGAGCGCCCGTTACGATACCGGGCTGGAGAAAGAGCAGTTGATGGCCGTCGATCAGGTCATCGAAGAGGCCAAGGCTGCCAAGGCCAGTGGTGCCACCCGTTTTTGTATGGGCGCTGCCTGGCGTTCCCCCAAAGATAAGGATTTGCCCGCTGTAGCGGAAATGGTGCGCCAAGTGAAGGCGCTGGGTATGGAAACCTGTATGACCCTGGGCATGCTGAAAGAAGATCAGGCGCAGATGCTGGCTGACGCCGGGCTCGATTACTACAACCACAACCTGGACACTTCACCGGAATACTACGGCGAAATTATCACCACCAGAACCTATCAGGATCGCCTCAATACCCTGGACAGTGTGCGCCGCGCGGGCATGAAAGTCTGTGCAGGAGGCATCGTTGGTATGGGTGAGGGTGAGAAGGACCGTGCCGGGCTGTTGATGCAGTTGGCCAACTTGCCCCAGCACCCGGAATCCGTACCGATCAATATGTTGGTGAAAGTGGCGGGAACCCCGCTGGATCAGCAGGATGACCTTGACCCGTTTGAGTTTATCCGCACCATCGCTGTGGCGCGTATTCTCATGCCGAAATCCCATGTGCGTCTCTCTGCCGGGCGCGAGGAAATGAACGACCAGATGCAGGCGCTGGCCTTTATGGCCGGGGCCAATTCCATTTTTTATTGTGAAAAACTGCTCACCACACCCAACCCCAAAGCTAACCGGGACATGGAATTGCTGGGCAGGCTCGGTATTGTGCCGGAAACCCGCCACGTGGCGAGGGACAGCGATGAAGAGGAACAGGCTTTGCGTCAGGCTGTGGCCGAAGCGGCAAGCGACCACCTTTTCTACAACGCGGCCAACTAGTTATCTGAGGGTGGCTGTCTGCTGGTCACCCGGGAGTTCATATGTCCCTATCCATGGATCAGCAACTGCAGAAGCGGTTGGCGCAGCGCCGGGCAGATAACCTCTACCGCCAGCGACACC
>JALRJN010000087.1 GCA_023261185.1 Porticoccus sp. | reverse complement strand
TAGCAATCCGGCCGGACCGATTAACAGCCCAATGCCGCCGATAACACCCAGAATCACGGGAAGGCTAAAGACAGGGTAAGGCGCTGCCCATCCCATGATGTAGTGATACAGGGTTGCTACAGAGGTTGCGGCAAAGCAGAGCATGAACCCGTAGAAGGTCAGATGATGGAAACGTCGGCGCGCGAGGGTATAGGCATCATCTTCGTTATTGCAGCCTTCACCGTGCCCACCATCCAGATATTTCAGTGTCAGGGCGGCTTTGCCGGTTTGCATCAGGGCCGGAACGGATTCCTGAACCTGTTTCTCACCGGGGGCAATTTTGCGCCAGAAATGAACCACGCCCAGTATTAAGGCCAGTGCGGAAAAACCGAATACTGAGCCAAACATGGCAACTAACGTGTTGTGCGGGAAAATCTGATAAAAATTTCCTCCCTCAACCTGAGTGAAGAGATTGCCCTGAACCAGTAATGTCAGAATCAGAAAAAGTCCCAGAGCCAGTGCGGTGGAAAGCGCCAGCGTCAGGCCATTGTGCTTATACAGGCTTCCCAGTTTGCGGGGCCAGGCATACTCCGTATAGGTGTGCAGACGGACTTTCGCCATGGATTGTGGAACGTTAACCGCAAACTCATGGGGGGTTGCGTACTGGCACGCATGCAGGCAAGCGCCACAGTTGTGACACAGATTAGCCAGGTAGTGAATATCCGCTTTCCCGAATTCCAGCCGTTGGGTCATAGCAGGGAAAACAGCACAGAAGCCTTCACAATAGCGACAGGCGTTACAGATCTGCAGCTGCCGGTTAACTTCTTCTTCGTCGGTATTCAGCACCGGAATTAGATTGTTTTCAGCTTTCATAGTGGTTTTACTTATTGTTCATTCAGATAATCAAAAGGCTATTTGCCCATGCTGTATGACGCGGCATTACGTCCGGCAATCCGGCCAAAAGCCGTACCTATCGACATGCCTACCCCTGCCGTATAGCCCTTGCCTAATACATTGCCCGCCATCATTTCACCCGCTACGAAGAGGTTGTCGCTGCGCTGTTCATCAAAGTGGACTGCTGCGGTGTCATCGGTTTTCAGGCCTAGATAGGTAAACGTCACCCCAGGTCTGAGTGCGTAGCCGTAAAAGGGTGGGGTATCGATGGGCCGTGCCCAGTGGGTTTTGGCTGGCGTAACGCCTTCTGTAATACAATCGTCCAACTCTGTGTGGTTAAACGTGCCGGGGCGGCATGCCTGATTGTAATCCTGCAGAGTGCGTGTGAAGGTTTCGCGGGGCAGGTTGAGCTGATCGGCCAATTCTTCCAGTGAGTCAGCCTTTGTACCGGGGAACACCGGAGGCATAAAGTTGCCAACGGCTTTGCTGTCGATGATAGAGTAACCGACCTGTCCCGGCTGTTGAGCGACCAGGCGCCCCCAGATAGCGTAACGCTTGGGCCAGAAGTCTTCGCCTTCATCGTAGAAACGTTCGCCTTCCTTGTTGACGACGACACCGAGGGATACGCAATCGATGCGTGTGCAGATACCGCCATCGTAAAGCGGTGCCCGGGCATCAATGGCGACCATATGTGCCTGAGTCGGATCGCCAATACTATCGGCACCCAGATCGATCATGCGCTTTAACAGCGTGCCCTTGTTGAAACGGGTGCCGCGAATCAGAAAGTTGTCAGATGGGTATTCCCCTCTTTCATTCTGTCCCCAGGCTTCCCGTAACCACTCACGGTTGGATTCAAATCCACCGGCAGCTAAAACACAGCTTTTTGCTTCAATACGTTCTGCAGGCAAACGGGTGCCATCAACCTCTCGCTCAGGTACCAGAGCTGCGATAAAGCGGCCATCCTGAATTTCCAGGTCTTCAACCGGGGTGTTATAACGAATTTGTACGCCCAGTTGCTCAGCGCTACGGTAGTAGGCGTTAACCAGTGCTTTGCCACCACCCATGAAAAAGGCGTTGGTACGCGCTACATGCAGAGCACCTGAAAGAGGGGGTTGGAAATGGACACCGTGCTGGCGCATCCAGTCACGACAGCTGGAGGACTCCCGAATAACCAGGCGGGCCAGCTCTTCATTCGTGTTGCCACCCGTGACTTTCAGCAAGTCCTGCCAGTATTCCTCTTCAGGATAAGCATCGACTAGCACATCCTGTGGGGCGTCGTGCATACACCTCAGGTTACGGGTATGTTGAGAATTACCACCGCGCCACTCACGAGGAGATGCCTCAAGTAGCATGACGCTGGCTCCTGCTTCACGTGCCATGAGGGCTGCGCAAAGAGCAGCGTTACCACCACCAATTATTAAAACATCAATCATAAGCTCTCCTATTACATGAG
>JALRJN010000065.1 GCA_023261185.1 Porticoccus sp. | reverse complement strand
ACCCGGTGTTCCAGCCACTCGATGGTGCTGATATCCAGATGGTTGGTGGGTTCGTCCAGCAGCAGCACATCCGGGTTGGAAACCAGTGCCTTGCCCAGTGCGACTCTTCTGCGCCAGCCGCCTGACAGCTCCGCCAGGGTTTTGTGGGCGGGCAGTTCCAGCTGGCTGATGATGGTTTCCACCTGCTTGTCGATTTGCCAGCCACCACCGGCGTCGATGGCCGCCTGCAAGTCTTCGAGGGCTTTCATACCAGCCTTGTCCAGTGTCTGGCTCGATTGCTGGTGGAACTGGTCGATTAGCGCCTGCTGGTCGGCGAGGCCCTCTTTCACCACGTCCGCGACATTGCGCTCCAGGCCACCGGGCAGGTTCTGCTCCAGCTGGCTGATGCGAAGGTGCTGGCGATAGTGAAGTTCGCCGTGGTCCGGCTTGATCTGCCGGTTGATAATTTTCAGCAAGGTGGATTTACCGGCGCCATTGCGGCCAATCAGGCAGATCCGTTCACCCGTTTCCACCGTAAGACTGGCATGGGTCAGCAATGGCACATCGCCAAACTCGATGGAAATATCGTCAATGCGGATCAGGCTCATGGCACTCAGTTTTTGTGCAAGTGGAGAAGGCCGCGGATTCTATCAGAGAATGGTGTCAGCCAGCAGTGATCAGTATTCTTCCCCGTTAAGGAGCGGGGTGAGTAATTTCAGGGTGCGTTCGGCAATCAATGGTTGTGCCTGTTCGCTGGGATGAATGCCGTCCTCCAGCATGAGATCGGGGTTGGCTGCGATATCTTCGAAAAGAAACGGCAGCAGTGGGACATTTTCTTCTTCGGCAATGTCGGAATAGGCGTTGGAGAACTGCTCGCTGTAGCGCTTGCCGTAGTTGGGTGGAATGCGCATGCCGAACAGAATCGGCTGGCTGTCGGCCAGGCGGATGAGGTTGATCATGGCGCGCAGGTTTTCCTTGATGCGATGGATGGGGTAACCGCGCAGGCCGTCATTGCCCCCCAGTTCGATCAGCACAAAATCCGGCGCGTGTTCCTCTATCAGGGTATCGAGCCGGGACAGGCCGCCACCGGTGGTGTCGCCACTGATACTGGCATTGACCACATGGTGCTCGTTGCGCAGTTGTTGTTGCATCAGTTCCACCCAGCCCTTGCCTCGGTCGACACCGTAACCAGCACTGATACTGTCGCCCAGCACCAACAGGGTGGCACTGAAGCCGGGCAGGCTGAACAGCAGGGACAGAATGAGCAGTAGTGAACGCAACATGGGAGAAGAGCTTGATGGTGGATGAGAAGTCATACAGTCTAGCAGGTTGTTGCTTTTCTATCTGTGTGGTCAATGCGGCGTTAAACACAGGCTCAACATTCTCATATACAGTGCCGAGGCTGTTTTGGGTAAAACGCCGGGGCTTTTCGGGTAAATGGAAGGACGCTAACCGAGGTATTTCATGATTGAAGCCAGCAGTATCAACAAAACGGTGAACACATCTGCCGGAAGTCTTTGCATTCTCGATGACATCAACCTCGCTGTTGCCGAAGGCGAGGCGCTGGCTATTGTCGGCCCATCTGGCTCGGGCAAGTCCACCCTGTTGGGCATTTTGGCGGGGCTGGACCTGCCCAGCAGTGGTCAGGTAAAGATTAACGGCGAAGACCTGACGACAATGGACGAGGAAGGCCGTGCGGCCATTCGCGCCCGCTATGTGGGCTTTGTGTTTCAGTCGTTCCACCTGTTGCCCAGCCTGACGGCGCTTGAAAATGTGGCGTTGCCACTGGAATTGCGGGGAGACAGGGATGCACTGGTGATGGCCACCGAATATTTGCAGCGTGTTGGGCTCGGAGAACGGTTGAGCCATTACCCGCGACAGCTTTCCGGTGGTGAGCAACAGCGCGTAGCCCTGGCCCGTGCCTTTGCCAGCCAACCGAAAATACTGTTTGCCGATGAACCCACCGGCAATCTGGACACCGCAACCGGTGAAGCCATCAATGATCTGTTGTTTCAGCTCAATGCCGAGGCGGGCACCACGCTGGTGCTGGTGACCCACGAACAGGTACTGGCCAACCGCTGCCATCGTCGTATCACACTGCAGGCAGGCTGTATCGTGGACACTGAAACCGCCGGGCGGGTCGCTGCCGGATGATGGCTCTTAAGCTGTTATGGCGTAGCTGGCGCGGTGGCCAGCTGGGGCTGGTATTCAGCGCACTTGTGATGGCAGTGGTAGTGGTGACCTCTGTTGCCCTGCTGGCCGATCGCGTGGAACGCGCCCTGGTGAAAGAATCCAGCCATTTTCTGGCGGCGGATGCACAGGTGCGCAGCAGCCGGGAAATGCCGACTGAATGGCAGGCGGAGGCGCAGCAGCGCGGTTTGGAAACAGCCAACGTGGCGTTGTTCGCCTCCATGGTTTACAGCGGTGATTACAACCACCTGGCGTCGGTCAAGGTGGTTGAACCGAATTACCCGCTGCGCGGATTGCTGACCCTGTCTGACACCCCATTTTCCACCGACGTTGCGGAGATGCAGCAACTGGATCACGGACCGGCGCCCGGCGAAGTCTGGGTGGATAGCCGCCTGCTGCCACTGCTGAATATGTCCCTTGGCGATTCACTGGAAGTGGGCGAAGTTCGACTGCGGGCCAGCCGGGTAATTGTTGAAGAGCCGGACCGGGGCGGCTCCTTTTCGTTGTTTGGCGCCCGGGTGTTGATGAACTGGAATGACCTCGCGGCCTCCGGAGTGATACAGCCCGGCAGTCGGGTCAATTACCGGTTGCTGCTGGCCGGAGAAGATGCGCTGTTGAAAGATTATCTGGGCTGGCTGGAACCCCAGCTGGCGGTGCACGACCGACTGCTATCGCCCGATGAAGCACAGGCGGGACTCGCCGATACCCTGACCCAGGGACGGCGTTTCCTGTTGCTGGCTGGCAGCCTTGGTGTGGTTCTGGCGGGCATTGCCCTGGCGTTGGCCAGCCGCCACTTTGCGGAGGGGCAGACATCCACCGTGGCGTTACTGAAAAGCTGGGGTGTCTCCGCCAGCCGGGTGCGGCAGTTGTATGGCCAGCAGGTGTTGTTGCTGGGTGTGATCGGTTCGTTGCTGGGCCTGTTGCTGGGCTGGTTAATCCATGAAGTGCTGATCGTGCTGGTGAGGGAGTTGTTACCGGTCATGCTGCCGACGCCGGGATGGCGGCCCTGGTTTACCGGTATCGCCACCGGCTTGTTGAGTTTGCTGGGATTTGCCCTGCCGGCATTGTGGCATCTGCCTTCACTGTCGCCGCTGGCGGTTTTGCGCCGGGATGTGTCGCTGCATCCTGTGGGTGTTGTAAAACGATTGCTGATTGGCGTTGCCATGGTGGCCTTGCTGCTGCTCTGGTATAGCCAGAATCTCGCCATGGGGTTGGCGGTACTCTGCGGACTGGCGCTGACTGCCGCTACTGTGATGGGGCCGGGTTGGTTGTTGCTGCGGCAACTCAACCGGCTGGGCGCCCGTGTGGGAAGTGTCTGGCGATTGGCGTTGAGCAACCTGTGGCGGCGGAGAATACAGAGCCTGGTGTTGTTGGCCGGGTTTGCGGGTGCCATGGCAATTCTGATGACACTGGTGATGATCCGCACCACGCTGCTGGAAGAATGGCGCTGGCAATTGGCCGAGGATGCTCCAAACCACTTTCTGGTGAATGTCGCCCCCTACGAGTTGCAGGGCGTTGAAAAGCTGCTGGCAGACAACGACCTCACCACGGTGGGCTGGTATGCCATGGTGCGTGGGCGTATCACGCTGATCGATGGCGAGACCCCCTCGGAAGAGCTGATTGACCAGAATGAAGCACTGCGCCGCGAACTCAATCTCAGCTGGACCGAAGAACTGCCGCAGGGAAATGCTGTGGAGGAAGGGCTCTGGTGGCCGCAGATAGAAGGCTTTGCAGAGCGTTATGGCGAGGGCGTAGCGCCGCTTTCCATTGAGGAGGACTTGGCAGAGGAAATTGGTGTCACTCTGGGGAGTCGGCTGACTTTCAGTGTGGGTGGCCTGACGTTTGACGGTGTGGTGACCAGTATCCGCAGTCTCAACTGGGACACCATGACTCCCAATTTTTATATTCTGTTTCCCGAGGGCTACCTGGAAAAATTCCCCCGCATTTTTATGACCAGCCTTTACCTGCCACCAGAACAGAAAGCTTTTGTAAACGACCTGCTCAGCCAGTTCCCGACAGTGCTGGTGATTGAGCTGGACATGGTGATTGACCGAATCCGCACCATGGTGTCCCAGGTCACTCATGGGTTGGAACTGATGACCTTGCTGATTCTGGGTTGTGGTGTGCTGGTGATGCTTGCGGCGGTAAAACTGTCCATGTCAGAGCGTCTGCAGGAAAGTGCGGTGTTACGCACCCTGGGCAGCACCGGCAAACGGATTCTTGCGATTCAGTCGCTGGAGTTTGGTGTTCTGGGTGGGCTGGCCGGATTATTGGCCGCCAGTGGCGCAGAGCTGGCGCTATTCCTGTTACAGCAGCGCATGTTTGAAGCGCCTTTCGGTCTGCACTGGGAATTGTGGGTGGTCGGGCCGTTGGTGGGGGCATTGCTGGTGGCCAGTCTGGGTGTGGCATATACCCGCCGCTCGATAACTCAGCCACCGTTGCAGGTATTGTCAAATCTCTGAGGTGTATCGAGGTTTAGAACATTATTTTTGCGCCGAGGAAAAATCCTTCCTCGCTGGTGTGTTCACCTTCGTCACGCGCCATCTCCTTGCGGTCATCCCAGAGGCGCTCCACCCGGTATTCGATAAACACTCTAAGCTGTGCGTTAGGTTGATAAAAGAAGCTGGTGCGCTGTTCTAAGCTATTCCAGCCTTCACTGAGTTCCTGTGCCTCGACTTCGTTGCTGGACCAGAGTGTTTCAAACTTGAGTAATAGCCCCCAGCGGTTGGTGAGCATGAACTTGCGCTCGACTTCCAGGGTTGTTTCGGCATGATCGTCCGATTGATAGAACACCAGATCCGTGTGGATGAAATACGGCAAAAGGTATTCCAACCCTGCACCCAGCCGGATATCCGCAGCGGGGCGGTAGCGATAGTTGATGCCACCTTTCCACAGGCCGTATCGGCCAAAAGGGCGCGCATAAAAAATATCCATGTCCAGATCTTCGAGCCGGTCATCGGTGATTTCCGACTCCATGTCTATCAGTAGTTTGTGGAAATCCGGGCCTCCCAGATAGCGGGTATCGAGTTCCCAGCTATTCTCATCGTGCTGGCGAATAATCTCCACGTCGGTACGGTGGAACCAGCTGCCGCTGGTCATATCCGCTGTGCACAGTCCGGGAATCAGCGCTGTGGCTAGAAGTAATAATCTTTGGAGGCTCATTCTTCGTCCTCCACCATGTTGTGGTAGTTGATCAGCCGCGTCATGCCAGCTTTCATGTGGTAGAGATTATGGCAGTGGAACAACCATTTTCCATTTGCCTCAGCTTTGATCCATGCCACCCGTTTCCCCATGGGAGGTACGTCAATAGTGTGTTTGCGGGGGTTGTGATTGCCGTTGCCGGTATCCATTACAAACCAGTGCCCATGGATATGAATGGGGTGATGCATCATGGTGTCGTTGATCAGGGTCAGCTTGTAGGTTTTTCCCTCTTCAAACAGGATCGGTTCGGCATCTTCAAAGCGCACGTTATCAAAGGACCAGATATAGCGCTCCATGTTGCCAGTGAGGCGCAGGGTGATGTCGATGGCCGGTTCTTGCTGGCGATGAGATTCGTAGGTGGCCCGTAGATGGTTGTAATCCAGCTTGATCACTGCCTCCGGCACGTGTGTTGTCATTGCCATTGATGACATGTCATGCCCTGAGTGTTGGCTATGATCCATCTTCGCCATGTCGTGATCCTGGTCCATTCCTGCCATATCGTGGTGGTTGTGCTCTTCAGTAAACCAGGGGTCATTGAAGGCTGGCAGTTCAGCGGAGTCGGCCTGATCGGGGCGGGTTTTCAGGGTGGCGATACCGTGTCCGGTGCGGTCCTGGGATTCTGCGTAGACATAGTAGGGCTTGTCTTCATCAATTTTGAGCAGGATGTCATAGGTTTCTGCCATGCCCATCAACAATCGCTGGGCCTTAACAGGTTCAACGGGCTGGCCGTCTGCAGCGACGACGGTAAAGTATTCGGCACCGTCAATTCGCAGATTGAAGTAGCTGCTGGCACCACCGTTAATAATTCTTAGCCGCACGGTTTCCCCTTGCACAACTTGTTCTGTCCAGGGCTGGTTTGGGGTTTTTCCGTTAAGCAGAAAGGCGTCGTAGGCAACATCGCCCCAATCCCAGACGCCCATGCGCATCTGCTGCATGTGGGCAATAGTCTCGCGAACCTGTTTTTTTCCCGCTTCATCAGCTTTGCGGTATTCGTCCCAGAAGAATTTCCAGCTGGGGTGAAATTGTTTGTAGTAATCGCCGTCCTTTTTCAGGTTGCGATAGGTTTCATCGGGATTGCGGTCGGCCCAGTCAGACAACATCAGTGTCATTTCACGATCGTATGCCAGCGGCTCTTTTTTTGGTTCCACGATAAATGCGCCATAGAGCCCGCGCTGCTCGTGGAATTTGCTGTGGGAGTGGTACCAGTAAGTGCCGGATTGTTGCAGGTTAAAACGGTACTGGAATGTTTCACCGGGCATCACGGGGGGCATGGAAACCCAGGGAACACCGTCCATCTTGTAGGGCACCAGCAGACCGTGCCAGTGAATGGAGCCAGGTTCATCGAGTTCGTTGTGGAGATTGATGATGAGGTCATCACCTTCGGTGAAGCGTAGTTCTGGAGCCGGTATCTGGCCGTTCACGGTAATCGCCCGGACAGGTTTTTCCCCGAGGGTGACTGTTTCGTAACGCATGGTCAGATCGACGGTGTGGGTGGCGGCCAGCAGCGAAGGACTCAACGCGCAGGCGATGAATAGCAGTGGCAGGTATTTAAGACAATATTTCATTGTGAGTGAATTCAAGACCTCATCGGATACAGTCAAATATTAGACTTTCCAACGGCTGGAAGGTCAATAGACGGATTTAATGGCTTGACCTTCTAGTTGCTGTAATGTTTAAAGTGAAGGCAAGACATGTATTAGGTGACTTATGAAAATCAGTGAAGTCGCTTTTCGCACGGGTCTGGATGCGAAGACCATTCGTTATTACGAAAGTATCGGTCTGGTGGATTCTCCCCGGCGGCAAGCCAACGGCTATCGGGATTACGGTGAAGGCAATGTCCGCCAGCTCTGGTTCCTGCGCCATGCCCGGCAGTTTGGCTTTTCTGTTGAAGAATGCCGGGAACTACTTGCGCTGTGGGCCAACCCGCAACGGCGCAGTGCCGAGGTGCATAAGCTGGTCACGGAGAAGGTGCAGAATATCGACCGCCATATCCGCGAACTTCAGGAAATGAAAACCTTGCTCAGTGAGCTGCTGGAAAAATGTCCCGGCGACGACAGCCCCGAATGTTCCATTATCAATAAACTGGCCAGCGACACGGAGTAAACCGGTGAGCGAACATTGCCATTCCAAAAAAAACGAGTCAGAACAGCCACCAAAGCCTGAAATGTCTGGCGGGTGTTGTGGCCCCAAGCCAAAGCCGCAGGGAGAAAGTGGCCCGTGCCATAGTGAAAAGCAGCGGCCGGACTACCTGTTGTGGGTGTCGGGCGGCATTGTCCTGTTCTGCTATGTGCTCTACTGGCTGGTGGATGGCCACCCGGAGTTACCCGACTGGCTGGTGGTGATGACGTCGGGCGTTTACGAGCTGATTAACCAGATGTGGTGGGGGCTGTTAGCTGCAGTTTTCTTTGTCGGCCTGCTGGATAGGGTGCCGAGAGAGTTGGTGATGTCGGCTCTCGGCAAAGGCGGCACGGTGGGCGGTATTGCCAGGGCAACCCTTGCCGGGCTGATGCTCGACCTGTGTAGTCACGGCATTCTGATGGTGGGGGCCAAGCTTTACGAACGCGGCGCCAGTTTAGGTCAGCTGATGGCGTTTCTCATTGCCAGCCCCTGGAACTCCTTGTCTCTGACCATCATTCTGGTGGCCTTGATCGGTCTGGGTTGGACGCTGGCCTTTATCGCACTCTCCATGCTGATCGGCATTGTGTCCGGCCTGATATTTGATCGCCTGGTGAGTCAAGGGGTTCTGCCAGGTAATCCCCATACGCCCAGTGATGATCGCCCAGCAGAAGGCTTTGGTCACCAAATGAGTGTTGTGCTGAAATCTGTTCGGGTGTCACCCAAAGGTCTGGGCTCGCTGCTGTGGGACGGCCTGAAAGGCTCAAAAATGGTGTTTCGCTGGCTATTTTTTGGTGTTGTGCTGGCTACCGCGATTCGTGCTTTTGTGCCAATGGATACCTATCAGGCCCTGTTTGGCCCGACCGTGGTGGGGTTGCTGTTGACCATGTTGGCAGCCACCATTATCGAGGTTTGCTCAGAGGGGTCGACGCCTATAGCTGCGGATATCGTCACCCGCGCCGCAGCTCCCGGTAACGGGTTCGCCTTTCTGATGGCAGGGGTAGCGACAGATTACACCGAGGTGATGGTGATCCGCGACCTGACAAAATCCTGGAAGATTGCCCTGTTTTTACCTCTGGTGTGCTTGCCGCAGGTGCTGGTAATGGGGTGGATATTGAACCAGTTTGCCTAGCCTGTAGGTCGAGTGATGTCTTTGTGCGGTGTGGTTTGCTTCGCCGTGGGCGATCCCTAGAGAACCGCTCTGGAATCCGGTAGAATCGCGTCCCTGTTTTGCCACACCTATTTGGCCTTTTTCCATGGAAATTAACCCGATCCGGAATACCCTCGAAGACCTTCAGGCGCGCACCGACGTGCTTAGGGGGTACCTTTGACTACGCCAACAAAAAAGACCGTCTGACCGAAGTCGAGCTGGAACTCGGTGACCCCGGCGTTTGGGACGATCCGGATCGTGCCCAGCAGCTGGGTCGGGAGCGAGCTTCTCTGGAGCTGGTGGTGGAAACCATTGAAAATCTCGATTCAGGCATTGAGGACGCTTCGACACTGCTGGATATGGCTGTGGAGGAAAAAGACGCCGATGCGGTAGCCGATATTGAGGCCGAGATTTCTCAACTCTCCGCGCAACTGGAGAAGCTTGAATTCCGTCGCATGTTTTCCGGCGAGATGGATGAAAACAATGCCTACCTGGATATCCAGGCTGGCTCTGGCGGCACTGAGGCCCAGGATTGGGCAGAAATGCTGCTACGCATGTACCTGCGCTGGGGTGACGACAAAGGTTTCAAGACCACTCTGGAAGAGTGTTCTGCCGGTGAAGTGGCGGGCATCAAGAGTGCCACCATCCGCTTTGAGGGTGAATATGCCTTCGGCTGGTTGCGCACGGAAACCGGTGTGCATCGCCTGGTGCGCAAATCGCCTTTTGACTCCGGTAACCGCCGTCATACCTCGTTCAGCTCGGTATTTGTCTCTCCGGAAATTGACGATAATGTGGAGATCGATATCAACCCGGCGGATGTGCGCACGGATACCTACCGCGCCAGCGGTGCCGGTGGTCAGCACGTTAACAAAACCGATTCGGCGGTGCGTCTGACCCACATGCCTTCGGGTATTGTGGTGCAGTGCCAGAGCGAACGCTCCCAGCACCAGAACCGTGACAAATGTTGGAAAATGCTGCGTGCAAAACTGTATGAACAGGAAATGCTGAAGCGCAGTGAAGCTGCTCAGGCGGTAGAGGACACCAAGTCAGATATCGGCTGGGGCAGCCAGATTCGCTCCTATGTGCTGGATGATCAGCGCATCAAGGATCTGCGCACCAATGTGCAGACCAGCAATTGCCAGGCTGTGCTGGATGGCGATCTGGATCGCTTTATCGAAGCCTCACTCAAAGCCGGGTTGTAAATCCGGCCAATTCACGTTGCAGACAAAGTTGCAGAAATAATGACTGATACTCAGAAACAGACCACTGACCAGGCCGAAGAAAACAAACTGATCGCCGAGCGCCGCGCCAAGCTGGCGGAAATTCGTCAGCAGTCAGCGGCAGAGGGGAGCAGCGCTTTCCCCAATGATTTCAACCGTGAGCATATGGCGGCTGATCTGCAGGCGCGTTTTGGTGAGCACTTCAAGGAAGCTCTGGAAACGATGGGGTATCAGGTCAGTGTGGCCGGTCGGGTGATCCGTAACCGCGGTGCCTTTATGGTGCTGCAGGATATGTCCGGTACCATCCAGTTGTATGTCACCAAGGAGGCCCGTGCCTTTGCCAAGGGTGTTGATCTGGGAGATATCGTGGGTATTTCCGGTGCTCTGCACAAATCCGGCAAGGGTGATCTGTACGTCAATATGGAGCAGTTCCAGCTGCTCACCAAATCCCTGCGTCCACTGCCCGATAAATATCACGGCCTGGCTGACCAGGAATTGCGTTACCGCCAGCGCTACGTGGATTTGATCGTCAACCCGGAAATCCGCGACCTGTTCCGGGTGCGCTCACAAGTGATCGACTTTATTCGTCGCTACCTCAACGGCCAGCAATTTATGGAAGTTGAGACGCCGATGCTGCAGGTGATTCCCGGTGGCGCTACCGCACGGCCCTTTGTGACCCACCACAATGCGCTGGATATTGATATGTACCTGCGTATCGCGCCGGAGCTGTATCTCAAGCGTCTGGTCGTAGGTGGCTTTGAGCGTGTTTACGAAATCAACCGCAACTTCCGCAACGAGGGTCTTTCTACTCGTCACAACCCTGAATTCACCATGCTGGAGTTCTATCAGGCCTATGCGGACTATAACGACTTGATGGACCTCACCGAGGATATGTTGCGCAAGATGGCCCTGGAAGTTTTGGGCACTACCGAAGTGGTTAGCACCATCAAGAATGCCGAGGGCGAAGTGCTGCAGGAAACCCGCTACGACTTTGCTGAGCCTTTCCGTCGCCTGTCAGTGTTTGATTCTATTCTGCACTTCAATCCGGACCTTTCCGCAGCAGCTTTGGCCGATGAGGAAGGCGCTCGGGAAATTGCCGAACACCTGGATATCCCCCTCAAGGACAACTGGGGGCTGGGTAAGGTGCAGATCGAGATTTTTGAAAAAACCGTCGAGCACCGCCTCGACCAGCCAACCTTTATCACCGAATACCCCACCGAGGTTTCACCTCTGGCGCGCCGCAGTGACAGCAATCCGTTTGTGACCGATCGCTTTGAGTTTTTTGTTGGTGGCCGCGAGATCGCCAATGGCTTTTCGGAGCTCAATGATGCCGAAGACCAGGCGGCGCGCTTCCGTGCCCAGGTGGAAGAGAAGGATGCCGGTGATGATGAAGCCATGCACTACGATGCGGATTACATTCGCGCCCTGGAGTACGGCCTGCCACCCACCGCTGGTGAAGGTATCGGTATTGACCGATTGGTCATGTTATTGACGGATTCACCTTCTATCAGGGATGTGCTTTTGTTCCCCCATATGCGACCGGAATAAAAAAATGGCCCGGTCTCGCGGACCGGGCCATAGGTGTTGTCAGACAGGGGAGGGCAATCCCTAGAGCGCTGCAATCGCCTGCTGTTGTTGCTGCAGTTTACCCAGCGCCGCTTCCATGTCTGCCAGTTTTTCTCGCTCCTTCGTAACAACGTCTGCCGGTGCCTTGCCCACAAACTTTTCGTTGCTCAACTTGCCCTGAACCCGTTGCAGTTCCTTTTGCAGCTTGTACACTTCCTTGGTGAGGCGGGCCAGTTCTGCATCCTTGTCGATTAGTCCTGCCATGGGCACCAGAATCTCCGTGTCGCCCACTAGGGCGGTGGCGGACATGGGCGCTTCGTCACCGGGGTTGAGCCAGTGGATGGTGTCCAGGTTGGCCAGCTTGCACAGGAACTGGCGGTTGCCTTCCAGGCGGCGCTGGTCCTCGGCGCTGCCGTTGCTGAAATAGATGGGCAGTGGCTTGCCGGGAGCAATGTTCATTTCGCCGCGGATATTGCGGATGCCGATAATGACTTTCTTCAGCCATTCGATGTCTGCGGTGGCGGCATCATCGATGTGGCTATCGTCGGCCTGAGGGTAGGGCTGCAACATGATGGTATCGCCCTCGGCACCGGCCAGGGTTTTGATCTGTTGCCAGATTTCCTCGGTGATAAAGGGCATCAGCGGGTGTGCCAGGCGCAGGGTGGTTTCCAGAACGCGGATCAGAGTGCGACGGGTACCTTTCTTCAACGCGGGGTCGGCGTTGTCATCCCACAGTACCGGCTTGGACAGCTCCAGATACCAGTCGCAGTATTCGTTCCAGATGAATTCGTAGATCGCCTGCGAGGCCAGGTCAAAGCGGTAGCTGGCGACGGCCTCGGCCACGGTCTTTTCCGCCTGCTGCAGGCGGCTGATGATCCAGCGATCCGCCAGGGACAGTTGGTAATCGGTGCTGCCGTCCTGACCGCAGTCTTGCCCCTCGGTGTTCATCAGCACGTAGCGGGCGATCTTGCGGCCGAAGACGGGCAGGGCCTCGCGCATGGCGGCGATCACATAGTCGGGCATCAGGGGCGCCAGGTCGGTCGGGCGCACGCCCGGGTTGTAGCTGGGGACGACCTCGCCCAGCGCGGTCGAGGGGCG
>JALRJN010000043.1 GCA_023261185.1 Porticoccus sp. | reverse complement strand
AGAATTTATCCTGGGGCAGGGTGGGTGCTGTTTCATGGAATATAAAGAGTAACTGGCCGGTGGGATAAAAAGCGATCACGTCCCTGATGGATGTCGCCACTGCCAAGCCCCGGCGCGCGGACGATAGATTGTTCAATATCTTGCGCAATTTTTTCTTGCTAGTCAGATTTTCCTGGCTGACGCCGGGAGGTGTCAGCCATGGGCGGTGGTTTTCGGCCTCCATGTAGCCCGACTTGGTCGTTATAGATAATTTGTATCAGAAAAGCACAACGCTTCCGTCTTGAGTGGGGTTTGTCAATTCGAGCGGTGTTGGTGATACATCCAAATAAGTAAATAAAAAGGGGCCTGTAGGCCCCTTTTTATTTGGTGTATTTCTGGTGTTAAGTATCAGATGCTTTGATCCTGCGCTGGCAGGTTGTCGTAGAGTTCTTCTTCAGGAGCGGCATCGAGTATGGCTCTGAAGTAGCTGCTGGGGAGCGCGATGTTATAGGAACTGTTACCGTCAATGATCAGGTTCATGCCCATGTTGGCGCTGTCAAAAAAGTTGATCATGCTCAGGGGGATGGCCATGCGCTCTTCATAGCGACAGGAGGCCTCTGGGCAGACATTCATGTCGGTAGATAGGGATACCAGTTTTATCGGCTGGGCACCGTTTTTCAGCTTGGCATTTTTGTAGGAGCGCCAGTCCTTGTCGTTGTACTGCGCAGTGATGTAAAGCACGTATTGATCCTGGCCCTGGTGGTCAATGGCGCGAACCAGGTAGATCTCTGAGAAGTTGTCCAGCAGAGCTTTGTCTGAGTAAGCAAAATTGGGTCCATAAGTGATTTCGCCGTTGACCGCATCGAGCTTGAATTCGATCAATGTGGAAATGTCGGCTGAAGATTGCCAGTCGATGCTCGCTTCCCGGGGTTCATCGGCAGAGACCTGCAGTGAAAGTGCGAGGGCGAGAACGGCTATTAATTGTGAAAGTAATTTCATTGCCTTACTCCATAGTATGTCTGAGTTGTAGCGGGCTTTATTTTTATGGGCGCCATGCTTGCGTTTTTAGTCCTTTCTGGCAACCCTTTTTTCTGACTTCGCTGACCACTGCTGTCTTCGGGAAAATTTTTTCGTGAACAAGAGCCCCGATGCCGACGAAGAGTGCGTGGATGTTATGAGTCCACGCAGCACCAATGGTTCCGAAACTGCCCGGTATCCATGTGTTTAAACAGTGTTACGCAATACCCTGTGTGATGGATCAGCATGGTTTCTCATGCCCGATCAGCCTAGAGAGCTGTGGTACCATGATCATCTTTCAATATTTGAATAACAGTTATCCATGAGTGAAGAAAACTCCCCCATTGTCCTGACTTTTCCGGTGGGTCCGCTACAGTGCAACTGCACCATTATTGGTGACCCTGTAACAAAAAAAGCGCTGGTGATCGATCCCGGTGGTAACCCGGAATTGATACTGGCAAAACTGAACGAGCTATCACTTCAGGTGGTGGCCATCATCCATACCCATGCCCACCTGGATCATATTCTCGCTGCTGGCGATATCAGGAAAGCAACCGGTGCGCCGATTCAGCTGCATCGCGAAGATATGTTCCTGTGGGATGGGGTCGCACAACAGTGTCTGATGTTTGGTGTACCCCAAATTTCACTGCCGAAGCCGGATGGCTATCTACAGGATGACCACGACCTGAGATGCTGTGAGGGGGTTGCCATGCACACGCCAGGTCATACCCCAGGCTCAACCAGCTTCTGGTTTGCCCCGGCAAAGACTCTGATTGCTGGTGATACCCTGTTTCGCGGTGGCATCGGCCGCACAGATTTGCCTGACGGTAACCATAAGGAGATCGTCAAATCGATCCGGCAACGTCTTTATGAGCTGGACGATGATGTATCGGTTGTGACGGAGCATGGTCCCGGCACGACTATCGGTAACGAGAAGCGCAGTAATATGTTTGTAAGGGCATAACCCAATGAATGAGAAAGCCGCTCTGATGAAACAACAAATTCTGGCGATGCTTGAGCTACAAGATGCCATGAACAGCAAGGTCAACAGTAATTGGGTTGAGCAAAACTTTGCCTGGTATCGGGCAATCTGGGTGGAGTGTGCAGAACTGCTCGACCACTATGGCTGGAAATGGTGGAAAAAGCAGACGCCAGATGCGGACCAGGTGAAGCTGGAGCTGGTGGATATCTGGCATTTCGGTTTGAGTATTCTGTTACTGGATTCCGATGGGCATGAGTCTATTGCCGGACAAGTAGCGGAGGGCTTCTCACGCGCGGCGCCATCCGGTGATTTCCGGGAAGACCTGGAGGCTTTTACGCTGTCTACCCTGCAAACCCGTAAATTTGATCTGCCAGGATTCGCGACACTGATGGACGGCATTGACCTGAGTTTTGATGAACTCTATACCCGCTATGTGGGCAAAAATGTGCTGAATTTCTTTCGTCAGGATCATGGCTACCAGGATGGCACCTACCGAAAGCAGTGGGGCGGTAAGGAAGATAATGAGCACCTGGTAGAGGCGGTGTCAGAATTGGACCACAGCCGCGCTGATTTGAAGGATCAGCTCTACAGTGCCCTCAAGGCACGTTACACGCAGAGTGCCTGAGCGCTGTAACGGTTTGGGATTGGGCCAGAAAACTATACAATGGCCCGCCTTAACGCCCACAACTGTGTTCTCAACTTCGCTCCAGTAGCAACGTAATGATGTGCCATGACAGAGTTTGATACCCGCAAAGAACGACTGGAATTTAACAAGCTGCAAAAACGCCTGCGTCGCAATGTTGGCAGCGCCATTGCCGACTACAACATGATTGAAGACGGCGACAAAATCATGGTCTGTCTGTCCGGTGGCAAGGATTCCTACTGCATGTTGGATATTTTGCTTAACCTGCAGAAGACGGCACCGGTATCATTTGAAATAGTGGCGGTTAATCTGGATCAAAAGCAGCCCGGATTTCCGCCGGAGGTGCTGCCTGCCTATCTGTCTGGCCTCGGTGTGCCGTTCCACATTCTGGAAAAGGACACCTACAGCGTCGTCACCGAACTGGTTCCGGAAGGTAAAACCTATTGCGGACTCTGCTCAAGACTGCGCCGTGGCACGTTGTACGGTTTTGCCCAGCAAATTGGCGCGACCAAGATCGCCCTGGGTCACCACCGGGATGACATTATCGAAACGCTGTTTCTCAACATGTTTTATGGCGGCAAGTTGAAGGCTATGCCTCCGAAACTGCTTAGTGACGACAAGCAGAACGTCGTCATTCGCCCGCTGGCTTACTGCAAGGAAGAAGACCTGGAAGCCTATGCCGGTTTGAAAGAATTTCCGATTATTCCCTGTAATCTCTGTGGCTCCCAAGACAATCTGCAACGTCAGGTCATCAAGGAGATGCTGCAGGGCTGGGAGAAACAGCATCCGGGTCGTCTGGAAACCATCTTTGCCGCGATCAAAAGCGTCGCCCCCTCGCAATTGGCAGATACTGATCTTTTTGACTTCGCCAGTTTGCAGATTGAGCGGCCATCGCGAATCGGGATGGTCAACCTGTGGGATGGTGAAACCGGTGGTGACAAGGATAGTGTCAGTATGCCGGACAGCAGCCCTTCGGATGATATGGTTAGGGAATCTGCCTGATGGTCTTCCTGTGCCATTGATGGGTATTTGCCAAGAGCTATTCGTTGCCTTTCGAAGCCAATCCGTTGCCCCTATAATGGCTTTTTTCCCTCTGCTGGATACGAATTCATGAGTTATCAGGTGCTGGCCCGAAAATGGCGGCCTCGCAATTTCAGCGAGATGGTCGGGCAGGAGCATGTGCTGCGGGCACTGGTCAACGCACTGGATAACAACCGCCTGCACCATGCCTATCTATTTACCGGTACCCGTGGTGTCGGTAAAACCACTATTGCCCGCATTCTGGCCAAGTGCCTTAACTGCGAGCAGGGTGTTAGTTCCGAGCCCTGTGGCACTTGTAGCGCTTGTGTTTCCATTGGAGAAGGTCGGTTTGTTGACCTGATTGAAGTGGATGCTGCCTCCCGGACCAAGGTCGAGGACACTCGGGAGTTGCTGGAAAATGTGCAGTACGCACCCACTGTTGGTCGTTATAAAGTCTATCTGATTGACGAAGTTCACATGCTCTCCGGGCACAGCTTTAATGCGCTGCTAAAAACCCTTGAAGAACCGCCGCCCCATGTGAAGTTTCTGCTGGCGACTACTGACCCCCAAAAACTGCCTGTCACTATTCTGTCGCGCTGCCTGCAGTTCAACCTGAAAAACCTTAGCCCAGAACGTATCGTCGAGCATTTGCAGTTTGTGTTGGGTGAAGAACAGGTTCCTAACGAGGAAGCCGCTTTGTGGGCTCTGGCCCGTGCAGCAGATGGCAGTATGCGTGATGCACTAAGCCTGACGGACCAGGCGATTTCCCACGGCGCGGGAACAATCACAGAATCTGAAGTCAACAACATGTTGGGCAGTATTGACCTGAGCGCAATCGCCGATATTGCCAGGGCACTGGCCAATGGCGATGGTATGGAAGTGCTGGCTGTTGTCGACCGTATGGCTGAACACGCCCCGGATTATGGTGCCGCCCTCGGGGATTTGTTGTCCGTATGGCATCGGGTGGCCATCGCCCAGACAGTACCGGATGCGCTGGATAACCGCCATGGTGACTACCAGTTGGTGCAGGAGCTGGCGAAAGCCATGAGCGCCGAAGATGTGCAGTTGTTTTACCAGATTGTCTTGCTGGGTCGCAGGGATTTGCCCCTGGCGCCAGATTCGCGTTTGGGTTTTGAAATGGCACTGCTGCGAACACTGGCTTTCCGCCCGGTGGCTGGGTCTGGTCTTAACCCGCCATCTGTTTCATCTGCAGCCCCTTCCCGGATCGATGCAGGGGAGGATTTGGCCCCCGTAAAAAAGCCTGAATCTGAAGCCCCGGTGGACAACAAGAGCCACCGGGCTGCTGCCATCGTTGAAGCCCTGGGCGTTAATCAGGAATCGACTCCTGAGAAAGTTCTTGCCATTAACCCTCCTGCTGATGAGCCTGCATCTTCCTTTATCGAAGAGCCTATCGCCAGGGAAGAGCCTTCAAATATAGAGCCCCTAGTTGATGGAGAGCCCTCAGCGGATAAAGAGCCTTCAGCGGATAAAGAGCCCTCAGCGGATAAAGAGCCCTCAGCCGATAAAGAGCCCTTAGCTAATAAAACGCCTGAAGCTGAACAATCAATTGTCGCCCCACAAGGTCTGGTTGATGGAAATGCATCTTCTGTAAGGGGCGAGGTGGCAACGTTACAGCCACTGGTTTGCGATAGCGAACCACAGTCAAATAACCCTTTGTTCCAAGCGGATGTGACTGAAGAAGCATCCGATGCAGATCTCGAATATTATGAATCCATTGCCGGATCAGGGTCTGGTGAGGCTGAACACTCTCTGGTCTCAACGGAAACTCTTCATGCCTTCTCCCGTGCGGCACATGCTCAGCAGTCGGTCACTACAGCAGAAATCTCAGAAGCAGACTCCGCAACTAGGGAGACCCATGAAGCACGCCACGGCAACGATGGGGCTGTTGCGGCCAGATTGCCTTTGGAGAAAGTAAAGCCGTCTGATTGGCTGGATATTTACCAGGCACTTCAAATAGGTGGCTTGCTCCAAAACACGGCGGCAAATCTGACACTGGTTGAGGTCTCGGATGCCGTACTTCATTTTGTGCTGGATATTGACCATGCATCTCTTTATGAAGAAGGTCATCAGCAACGTTTGGCCGACATTCTGGACAGTTATTTCAATGTACCGGTTTCTGTTGTCATAGAAGTGGGTGTGGTCAGTTCTGAAACACCGCAGGCGTATCTGGAGCGGCTGCGACAGGAGCGTCAGCAGGATGCTGTGAACAGCCTGAAACAGGACCCGCATGTGCGTCGAATTACCGACATGTTCAATGGCGTGTTACTGGAAAATACAATTAAACCTTTAGATTAAATATTTAAGGTAATCTAATGAATATTAACGATTTAATGAAGCAAGCTCAGCAGATGCAGGAAAAAATGCAAAAGATGCAGGCTGAGGCGGCAAAGGCCGAAGTAACGGGTGAATCCGGTGCTGGCATGGTGAAGGTGGTAATGAATGGCCGCCACGATGTACGCAAAGTCACTATTGATCCCGGTGTGTTGTCAGAGGACAAGGAATTTCTTGAAGACCTCCTGGCGGCGGCGGTCAATGATGCCGTGCGCAAGGTGGAGGAAACGCAGCGCCAACAGATGGAAAAACTCACAGGTGGCATGCAAATGCCACCCGGTTTTCAAATGCCTTTTTAAGTGTGACAGTCTGTGTATAGCCCTCTGATTGATGAACTGATTGATGCCCTGCGATGCCTTCCCGGCGTTGGGCCAAAGTCTGCGCAACGCATGGCGCTGCAATTGCTGGAGCGAGACCGCAAGGGTGCGGCCCGCCTGGTACAGGCCCTGAATGAGGCGGTAGAACATGTTGGCCGTTGCCAGCTGTGCCGTACACTGACTGAGAGCGAATACTGTGAAATCTGCGCTAATCCCCGGCGGGACAACCAGCAATTGTGTGTGGTTGAAACTCCCGCAGATCTGTTCGCCATTGAACAGAGCAATACCTACCGGGGGCGCTATTTTGTGCTGTTAGGGCACCTGTCACCGATCGATGGTATCGGTCCGGAAGCCATTGGTGTGGATCAGTTGATGAATAGACTTGTGGAAGAGAATGTCAGTGAGTTGATTCTCGCCACTAATCTCACGGTTGAAGGTGAGACCACCGCACATTACATCAGCGAGCGGGCGCGTCAGCTAAATGTGATTGTCAGCCGAATTGCCCATGGTGTGCCCATGGGTGGTGAGCTGGAGTACGTGGATGGTGGTACCCTGGCCCATGCATTTTCAAGTCGCAAGCAGCTTTAGGTTTATGCGGTTGTTTTTACCAGTCCTTCAGACGAGGTTTTCATGACGGAACAGGCCGCAGCCCCAATTCTTGTTGCTGACCAACAGGCACTTGGCAAATGTATTGCTGAATTGAACAGTTGCCCTGCGCTGGCGGTAGATACCGAGTTTATGCGTACGGATACGTTTTACCCGATTCTGGGGTTGATCCAGATCTACGACGGCAATCATTGCTGGCTGATTGACCCCGTTGCCATTGATAATTTGCAGCCCTTGGCGGAAGTATTCACCAATGATGCCATTACCAAGGTATTTCATTCCTGCTCGGAAGACCTTGAGGTGTTACAACATGTGATGGGGTGTTTGCCATTGCCGCTGTTTGATACCCAGATTGCGGCGGCGTTGGCTGGCCATGGGTTTTCGCGGGGCTATGCGGCCCTGGTTGCCGACATGCTGGATGTTTACGTGCCCAAGGATGAAACCCGTTCTGACTGGCTGCAACGTCCGTTAACCGAAGCGCAATTGGGATACGCAGCCTCGGATGTTTACCACTTGCTACCGGTCTACCAGCAGTTGCTGCTTGATCTCGACCGCCTGGAAAGAAGCGACTGGATCGCGGAGGAAATGCGGGATCTGGTGGCGCGTGCCAACAGCCGGGATGATGGCAGTGAATACTACCGCAAGGTCAAAGGGGCCTGGCGCCTGTCACAACAAGCCCTGGTGGCCTTGCAGCAACTATGTCTGTGGCGTGAAAACGAAGCTCGCCGTCGAAACCGCCCCCGTAACCGTGTGATTCCTGACCGAGTCTTACTGGAGATTGCCTCCAGTACGCCCAAAAATAAGGCGGCACTGGCAGACATTGAAGGTATGCACCCCGGCCTGATCAGGCGTTATGGCGACCTGTTGCTGGATATGCTGAAAACGGCGGAGCAAAATGTGTCCGAAGCACCACTGAAGCCCCTTGATGCTCCTCTGCCCAAAGAGGCCCGGGACATTGGCAAGGCCTTGAAAGCTGTGGTGACAGATCGCGCTGAATCCTACCAGTTGCCCGCGGAGATGCTGGCCAGGAAACGCGACATTGAACAGCTGGTCCGCTCACATTGTGATGACATGCCCACTGAACTTCCCGATTCCCTTGCCACCGGTTGGCGCCATCAGGTTGTGGGCGCTGCTCTGCTCAAAGCCATTTCTGAACAACCCGTGTGAGTGAATTTCGCCCATGTCCAAACAACTTTGCACGATCTATCGGAGCCCCAAAAAAGAGGGTATGTATCTTTACGTGGATAAACAGGATGACCTGAGCCGTGTTCCGGAGTCATTACTCCAGCGCTTTGGCAAGCCGGAGCTGGCAATGACGCTGGCGTTATCTGCAGACAGGAAGCTGGCCAGGGCTGATGTTGGCAAAGTTCTGGAGTCCATTGCCGATCAGGGGTACTACCTGCAAATGCCGCCGTCTCCAGAACAGTATTTGCAGGAAATGCGCAACAAGAACAGCAAGCTCTAATCTCTGCTTCATGGAAAATTTCTGGGAGATAAAGTCTCTATCTGAAATGACTCAAGAGGAGTGGGAGTCCCTTTGTGATGGCTGTGGTAAATGTTGCCTACACAAACTTGAAGATGAAGATACCGGTGATGTGTACTACACCGACGTCGCCTGCCAACTTCTGGATTTGCACGCTTGCCGCTGTACGGATTACGAAAACCGTCTTGCCCGAGTGCCCGACTGTCTGCAACTCACTACAGCGGATATCGGCCAATTCCACTGGCTGCCAAGCACCTGTGCATACCGATTATTATCGGAAGGAGAGTCATTGCCGACCTGGCACCATCTGGTTTCGGAGGATACTCATACAATCCACGATATGAACATGTCGATTCGCGGACGAGCTGTTTCAGAGACATCTGTGCAACCGACTGATATGGAAGAAAGAATTATCTATTGGGTCTTATAACCAAAGGCTTGTTCGTCGTGGTCTCTTACAACCCTTGGTAGTTTTCTGTGCCTGGTGTGTTACTATTTTGTCGGTTAAAAGTTTACGTCGTGCTGGTTGAAGAAAGTCCGCATGTCATTCTTTTGTAAAGGACTACTAAAGGAGGTTGATGATCATGTATTCGGACGAAAATTATCTTTGGGGCATAGTCGCTTATTATCTGGGTTGCCTTCTGGTTTTGCTGTTTCTGGTGCGCTTCAAGGATCTGTTGCCAGGTCGGCATTTTCGCAACCAGCTTATCCTCTTTGTTGCCGCTCTTATTCTGGTTCCAATCAAAGCCTATCCCGATACAGGTTACCTGGCACCCGCCTGGTTTGTCAGCCTTTATGAAGGGCTCACAGGGCCGGACGACGTGGGTTTTTTGCGAGGAGCAAAGCCGATTATTACCTGTTATCTGGTGGCCGTAGCGTGCTATGTGCTGGCTATATTGCTCGGGGTCTTCAAGCGCCCTGATGCCGGTCAGGAAGAAGAAGGGATGCTTAAAGGCGTTGAGCAGAGCAAAAGCTAGCAGCCTGTTGATAAACTATCTGGGTGGCCTTTGCGTTGTTAGCATGAAACCCAAAATGCGGCTTCACGCCTTGTAGATTCAGCTTTTCTAGTCCCACTTATCCTGCATAAACAGCCTCAAAACGGCTTTCAACAGGTGGATAGAAGGCCGGTTACGATACTCCGTGCATATGTCGCTTCAGCAGCGGGCTGATAACCAGTAATAGAAAGCCGGCACCACAGCCCACAAACAGCAGGTCATTAAATAGCCCGGTGTAAGAAGACAATGCCTCCGCTGTGTTGAGCGTTTGCCCTGGCACGGAGTCCATATGAGCGAGTTTTGCAATCTGCACCGCGAGGAATTCTGAATACGCAGTGGCCAGAAACCAGGTGCCCATCATCAGTCCAACTACCTTAGAAACCGCCAGCTTGCTCACGGCGGAAAGGCCAACCGGTGACAGACACAGCTCGCCGGTGGTGTGGCGAAGGTAGGCCAGTACCAACCACAGTGCTGCCACTTTTCCGGTCTCGTCGGGAAAGTTGGCGCCAAGCACCAGCGCTCCAAAGCCAAGCCCAGCCTGGATAATACCAAGTGCAAACTTGACCGGTGTTGACGGTTCGAGATGGCGTTTGCCTAGCATCGTCCAGAGCACGGCAAAGAGCGGGGCGCAGAGCATGATAAATAGGGGGTTTAACGCCCCAAACTGAGATGCATTAAATGTGATGCCTAGCAGAGTGCGATCTACCACACGGTCGGCGTAGAGTGTCATGGAGGCTGCGGTTTGCTCAAAAAGCGCCCAGAACACCACCGATGCGAATGTCAGGACCATCAGAACGCACATACGACCCCGTTCCACGCTGTCGCAGCGGGCAACAATAAACCAGATCAGGCCTAGCACCACGGCAATGGCCAGTCCGTTAAGCGAGTATTGCACCCACTGATGGGCCTGTATGAGTTGCCAAAGGCCAACTAGGGCCAGCAGTGCGCCAAGGTAAATACACCACTCACGATTGAAGCCGGGCAACACCGGTTGTTTTAACAGTTCGGGGTGTGTCGGCTCTGCCAGGCCCTGGAGGTGGCGCTGGCCGAAAAAGAAAATCACCAGACCGATAACCATGCCGACGCCTGCCGCACCGAAACCATAGTGCCATCCCAGGGTTTCTCCGAGGTAACCGCACAGCAGGGTGGCACTGAAGGCGCCGATATTAATGCCCATATAAAAAATGGTATAGCCGCTGTCGCGGCGCGAATCCTGCTCGCCATAAAGACGACCGACGATGGTGGAAATATTGGGCTTGAGAAAACCGACGCCTACGATGATGAGTGATAGGGAAAAATAGAAAATCTGCAAGGCCGCATGATCGCGAACAATATCCCCGTTCACCCTGATTGCCTGAGTCCCCTCAACGGCCATGCCGAGGTGTCCCAGCGTCAGCAGGCAGCCGCCGAAAATCACGGCCTTTCGCATGCCGAGGTAACGATCCGCCAGTAATCCGCCGATCACCGGCATGGCGTAGACCAATGCGGCATAACTGCCGAGCACATCCAGCCCCATCGCGTCGCTGAACAGGTGATACTTGGTGAGGTACAGCAATAGCAGATATTTCATGCCGTAGAATGAAAAACGTTCCCACATT
>JALRJN010000058.1 GCA_023261185.1 Porticoccus sp. | reverse complement strand
TTTGTTATTGCAGATGCTACGACGCTGACAGAGGCTGGTTATGTAGGTGAAGATGTTGAAAATATCATGCAAAAATTACTGCAAAAATGTGATTATGATGTAACCAAAGCCCAAAAAGGCATTGTTTACATTGATGAAGTTGATAAAATTTCGAGGAAATCTGATAACCCTTCTATTACCCGTGATGTGTCAGGTGAAGGTGTTCAGCAGGCGCTGCTGAAACTGATTGAAGGCACGGTTGCTTCCGTTCCGCCTCAGGGTGGCCGCAAGCATCCACAGCAGGAATTTTTGCAGGTTGATACTGCCAATATCCTGTTTATCTGTGGCGGTGCCTTTGCCGGGCTGGAAAAGGTAATCAGTGACCGCTCCGAAAAAGGCGGTATTGGTTTTAGTGCCGAAGTGAAAAGCAAGCAGAAGGATAAGAACATCGGTCAGACACTGGCCGAGGTCGAACCGGAAGATCTGGTGCGCTATGGTCTGATTCCCGAGTTTGTTGGTCGTCTGCCCGTGATTGCCACGCTGGAAGAGCTGGACAGGGATGCTCTCGTTAACATTCTGGTTGAACCAAAAAACTCTCTGGTCAAACAGTATGAAGCGCTCTTCGAGATGGAAGGCGTAGAGCTGGATATCCGTCGTGATGCACTGGAAGCCATTGCTGACAAGGCGTTGGAGAGAAAGACCGGTGCTCGTGGACTACGCTCAATCATCGAAAACGTGTTGCTGGACACTATGTACAGCATTCCCTCCACTGAAAATGTCGGCAAAGTAGTGATTGAAAGTGCCGTGATTCGGGGTGAGGCTGAGCCCATGCTGGTGTATGAAAACAGCGAGCCGAAAAAGGCTGCATCAAGCGACGATTGATCAAAGCCAAAAGGTATTTACCATGGGGCCCCTTTCGGGGCCCTTTTTTATTGTTCTCAAAATTATCCGTCACTTTTACTTGTTTTTATCCGGCGTGTCCCCATATTTGCGGTAAGCTATAAAAATTGTAATTCTCAAGAATGAGGTAGTGAGAATGGGACAGGATACGGTACACAATGAATTGACCATGTTGCCGCTGCGCGATGTGGTGGTTTATCCACACATGGTAATTCCCCTCTTTGTGGGCCGGGAAAAGTCGATTCTGGCTTTGGAAGAGGCCATGGCCAACGACAAGCAAATTTTGCTGATCGCGCAAAAGTCCGCTGCTGTGGATGATCCGACCCCGGAGGATCTGTATCGGGTCGGTACCTTGTCGTCTGTGCTGCAAATGCTCAAGCTGCCCGATGGCACTGTCAAAGTGCTGGTTGAAGGTTCCGAGCGCGTCAAAATCGAAACCATTGACGAGTCTCCCGGTTATTTTGTCTGCACCTATGTGCCGATGTCGGAGGAAGACCTTTCCAGTGAGGAAACCGGTGCGTTGATGCGTTCCTCTCTGACCCAGTTTGAACAGTACGTCAATCTGAGTAAAAAAATTCCCTCCGAGGTGGTTAGCACCGTTGCCGGAATTGATGATCCCAGTCGTTTGGCCGATACGCTGGCGACACACATGACCCTGAGCGTTGAGCAGAAACAGCAGATTCTGGAGACGGCGACGGTCAATGAGCGTCTGGAAAATCTTTTGGGGTTGATGGAATCGGAGATTGAGCTGTTTGAAGTTGAACAGCGCATTCGCGGCCGCGTTAAAAAGCAGATGGAGAAAAGCCAGAAGGAGTACTACCTCAACGAGCAAATGAAGGCGATACAGAAAGAGCTCGGTGAGGTTGAGGAAGGCGGTAACGATATCGAGCAGCTGGAAGCCAAGATCGATGAAGCCGGCATGCCCAAGTTCGCGTTTGATAAGGCCAAGTCGGAGCTGAACAAACTGAAGATGATGTCGCCGATGTCCGCGGAAGCCTCAGTGCTGCGAGGTTATATCGACTGGGTGGTGAGTGTGCCTTGGAAAAAACGTTCCAAGGTACGTCACGATCTGCTTCGGGCTGAAAAAATCCTTAACGAAGACCACTATGGTCTTGAAGAGGTCAAAGAGCGGATTCTGGAATTCCTGGCTGTGCAGCAGCGGGTTAAAAAGCTGAAAGGTCCGGTATTGTGTTTGGTGGGCCCGCCCGGTGTGGGCAAAACCTCGCTGGGTGAATCCATTGCCAAGGCCACTGGCAGAAAATATGTGCGTATGTCTCTGGGTGGCGTTCGCGATGAAGCGGAAATTCGCGGCCACCGCCGCACCTATATTGGTTCTCTGCCGGGCAAGCTGATTCAGAAGCTGTCCAAGGTGGGTGTCAAAAATCCGCTGTTCCTGCTGGATGAAATTGACAAAATGGGTATGGATCACCGCGGTGACCCGGCTTCTGCCATGCTGGAAGTTTTGGATCCGGAACAGAACAACAGTTTCAACGATCATTACCTGGAAGTGGACTACGACCTTTCAGAGGTGATGTTTATTTGTACCGCCAATTCCATGAATATTCCCGGTCCTTTAATGGATAGGCTGGAAGTGATTCGTATCCCCGGTTACACCGAAGATGAAAAGGTCAATATTGCCCTCAAGTACTTGCTGCCCAAGCAGCGCAAGGCCAATGGCCTCAAAGACACCGAACTGGATATCGAAGAGTCTGCAGTGCGTGATGTGATTCGCTATTACACCCGAGAAGCGGGTGTGCGCGGTCTGGAACGCGAGCTTGCCAAAATCTGCCGGAAAATCGTCACTCTCTATGTGCGTAAGGACTGCGAAGGCCATCAACTGATAACCAGCGAGCGCCTTGAAGATCTGCTGGGTGTCTATAAGTACGACTATGGTCGCGCCGAGGCTGAGAGTCAGATTGGCCAGGTTACGGGATTGGCCTGGACGTCTGTGGGTGGCGAGTTGCTAACCATAGAATCCTCTGCGGTGCCGGGTAAAGGTCAAGTGGTGAAAACCGGATCTCTGGGCGATGTCATGCAGGAGTCCATCCAGGCGGCGCTCACCGTTGTGAGAAGCCGGGCTAAGGGGCTGGGTATTCGACGGGATTTCTACCAGAAAGTGGACTTGCACGTTCACGTTCCCGAGGGCGCTACGCCGAAAGATGGCCCTAGCGCTGGTATTGGCATGTGCACAGCCTTCGTTTCCGTGCTCACTGGAATTCCGGTGAGAGCCGATGTGGCTATGACCGGTGAAATCACACTCAGAGGCCAGGTGCTGAGAATTGGTGGCCTCAAGGAAAAACTGTTGGCGGCACATCGGGGTGGTATTCACACTGTAGTGATCCCACAGGAAAATGAGAGGGACCTCAAAGAGATACCCGAACATATTAAAGCTGACCTTGATATTCGTCCGGTGCAGTGGATCGATGAAGTTTTGGATATCGCGCTCACAGGCAAACCGGAACCGCTGTCCGATGAGGAGTTTGAGAGAGTCGACAGTGATGACAAAAAATCGACAAATGAGGCTGTAAGCCGCATAAATACTCACTAAAGCGCTTGACCGCCGAGGGGGCTCATTGGTATAACGTTGCAGTCGTCTTCTATGCCACAGCCTGCAGTAAGCCGTTGAGTTGTGTGTGTTGCAGGTGAACAGTCTTAATCAACCATAACAAGGGGATTATTGTGAATAAATCTGAACTCGTTGATGCTATTGCTGATTCAGCCGATCTGTCTAAAGCTTCTGCCGGTCGCGCTCTTGACGCTGCCATCGATGCTGTTACCAGCGCCCTCAAGAAAGGCGATGCGGTATCTCTAGTTGGCTTTGGAACTTTCTCTGTAAAACAACGTGCCGCGCGTACTGGCCGTAACCCGCAGACTGGTGCTGAAATCAAAATTGCCGCAGCCACTGTCCCTAGCTTCAAAGCAGGTAAAGCATTGAAGGACGCTGTTAACAAATAAAACAGTGTCGTAGTTGGATTTTTTGCTATGAAAAGGCGCATCGGCGATGCGCCTTTTTTTATAGAATGACGAGTAAGTTTTTTTCCTGAGCCCAAGAGATCTCTATGCTTCAGAATTTTCGAGATAACCTGCATGGTGCAACCAAGGGGGTTTTGATCGCGATCATTATCGTTCCCTTCGCTCTGTTCGGTGTCGATGCACTCTTTATGAGCGGCAGTGCCGTGGAAGAAGCCGCTAATGTTAATGGTGAAACCATTACCGAGCTTCGCCTGCAACAGGCAGTGGTTTTGCAAAAACAGCAGATTCTTAACCGCTACGAGAATATTGATCCCACCCTGGTGGATGAAGATCAACTGAGAGCGCCAGTGATGCAACAGTTGATTCGTCAGAAAGTTGTCGAGCAGGCCGCTGTGGATCAGGGCATGGGCGTGGATAAAAAGACGCTGTATCGGATATTGCTGGAGGTCCCTGATTTTCAGACTGATGGCAAGTTCGATACCGAGCGCTATGAGTTTGTTCTGAGGCAGATGGGCTATTCCCCCACCTCCTACAACAAGCTGCTGACTACCGATATGGTTACCAATCAGTTTATGCAGGGTGTTGCCGCAACAGGATTTGCCACCCTGCAGGAAAGCAAGCTGTTGGCGGGTATTACCGAGCAGACCAGGGACTATTATTACCTGACCATTCCCCGCGCGCCGCTGCTGGACACTATCGAAGTGGCGGAATCCGACATCGAGTCCTATTACACCGCCAATCAGGATGAATTCCGCTCAGAAGAAAAACTGGTGGTGGAATACGTCGAACTGACGCCAGCTAGCTTCACAGAAGAAGTCAATCTGGAACAAAGCATGGTGGATGAAGTGGTTGACGCGAAAATTGCCGCGGCAGCTTCCAGGCGCTCACGGCATGTGGCGCAAATTCTGCTCGAAGTCCAGGATGATGATAGTCATCTGGAGAAGCTGGCAGAGATTCAGAAAAAGTTAGAAGCCGGTGAATCGTTTGCTGATCTGGCCCGGGAATATTCCGAGGACTATGGTACGGCAGAGCAGGGCGGAGACCTCGGTTATATTCAGGCAGGAGACCTGCCGGAATCCCTGAGCGCTGCATTGGATCAACTTGCCGTTGGTGAAGTTTCCGGCCTGGTGGAAAGTGAGCTGGGTGTGCATCTGATCAAATTGCTGGATGAAAAGTCTGCCGATGCCCCCAGTCGTGAGCAGCTGGAACCCTCTGTACGTCAGGAGCTGTTACATCAACTGGCCTTGGAGTTGCTTCCGGTTCGAATCGAAGAATTGAAAGATCTTTCCTACAACGCTTATTCCCTGGAATCTGTAGCGAACCGCCTGGGTGTGCCGCTGAAGGTTTCTGAGCCCTTTGGCCGCAGAGAGGGTGCAGGTATTTCGTCAAACCCGGTGGTTGTGCAAGCGGCCTTCAGCCAGCCTGTCCTCGACGATGGACTGGCCAGCGAGGTATTGGAGCTGGCCGATGACCACGTACTGGTACTGAAACTGAAAGAACGGATTCCCGAGACACTCCAGCCCCTGGCAGATGTTCGTGATCAGATTGAAACTATACTCAAGGCACAATATGCCAGTAGAGAACTGCAGCAGCGTGGTGAAGCCCTGGCTGAGCGGGCAAGGGCCGGCGAAAGTATTGAAGATATTGCCAAGCAGGAAGCGCTGGAGTGGCAGGTGAGCCTGGATACCAAGCGTTTTTCCGGCAATCAGGTCAGCCAGATACGTGATCGCGTGTTCGACATGTCGGAGCCTGGCAGCAAGCCAGTGATTGATAACCTGATTATGAACAATGGTGACTACGTTCTGGTGTCTCTGGTGAAAGTGCAGGAAGGTGATTTTTCTCAGTTGAGCAGTGAACAGCAGAATTTGCTGACAGCGACTGTTGCCCTGACTAATGCCAGCCGTGACTACCAGGCCTATGAGCGGATACTGCTGGAGCAGGCGGACGTCGCATCCAAATATTGATCTGATCAATGTGGGTCAATCGAATATCGAATGACGCAGTATCGCTGATTGTCAGGGGTGCTGTGGGAGTGTAAGTGGAGTGGTTGAGGTATGGCGGATTTTCAGTATGACCTTGTGATTATCGGCAGCGGCCCTGCGGGTGAGGGCGCAGCCATGTCAGCGGTTAAACAGGGTTGGTCCGTGGCGGTTGTGGATGAGCGCATGCAGGTGGGCGGCAACTGCACCCATTTGGGTACCATTCCTTCCAAGGCATTGCGTCACTCGGTGCGCCGTATGGTGCAATTCAATACCATGCCCATGTTTCGTGCCGTCGGCGAACCGAGATGGTTCTCCTTTCCCGAGCTGATGCAGGCCGCGGATGAGGTAATTCGCAAGCAGGTGGATGGCCGCACACGGGAGTACTCGCGCAATCGTATTCGCCTGCATGTCGGTCGCGCTACCTTTACTGATACCCATGAAATCTCTGTCAAAAAGGCAGACCATACCCATGAAACCATCAAGGGTCGTTTCTTTTTGATTGCGACTGGCTCCAGTCCCTATCACCCGGAAGATGTGGACTTTAGTCACCCGTGTATATTTGACAGCGATTCCATTCTCAAGCTGAACCGCACGCCCCGTAATATCATTATCTACGGGGCCGGTGTTATAGGCTGCGAATATGCCTCCATATTTGCGGGCCTGGAAACCCGGGTAGAACTGGTGAATACCCGCGCGGGTTTGTTGTCGTTCCTTGATGGTGAAATTTCTGATGCGCTGAGTTACCACCTGCGGGATCTTAATGTGAACTTCAGGAACAATGAGGAATACGCAAAGGTAGAAACCCGTAATAACGGCGTGACCATGGAACTCAAGTCTGGGAAGCGTATTCACGCCGAGGCGTTACTCTGGAGCAATGGCCGCTCAGGTAATACCCAGGGAATGGGACTCGAAACCATAGGGTTGGAATCAGATAGCCGTGGCCAGCTGGAGGTGAACGAACACTATCAAACCAGAGTGTCGCATATCTATGCTGCTGGCGATGTGGTGGGTTGGCCCGCCCTGGCCGGTGCGGCCTATGATCAGGGGCGTTTTGCGGCAGCTCATATGTGCGGTACAGCCCGTGAGTACCATGTGGAGGATGTGGCCACCGGTATTTATACCATCCCCGAGATCAGCTACGTGGGTAAAACAGAGGCTGAACTCACCGAGCAGCAAATCCCCTACGAAATAGGTAGGGCATATTTCAAAAACATTGCCCGGGCGCATATTTCCGGTGAGGAAGTTGGCGTATTGAAAGTCCTCTTTCATCAGGAAACCCTGGAGATACTGGGCGTTCACTGTTTCGGTGCCGAGGCTGCCGAGATTGTGCACATTGGCCAGGCCATCATGAACCAGGAGGGCAAGGCCAATACCATCGAATATTTTATTCGCACCACCTTTAATTATCCGACCATGGCCGAGGCCTACCGAATTGCTGCCATCAATGGCATCAACCGCCTGTGCAGGGAGTCCCGCAAATTGGTGGTTTAGATGGTGTGTTGTCTAGGGCTTGAGAGCCGATTTGGTTTGAACCCGTGAGATAAAACAGACAGATAAAAAAGGCGCCGTTAACGGCGCCTTTTTTGATTGTAACGGAGAGCGGATGGCTTATTCAGTTGGAGCCTCGCTGCGCTTCAAGACAGAATGTAAAACCAGATCATGTTCAAAATACACCACAAAATCGCTGTATTCCCAGGAGGAGATCGGAGGTTCGCCTACGCCATTCTGCATTGTTAATGGTTCGCCAAATTGCTCCCTGACACGTTCTTTGCTGATGCCGCGGTGAGGTCTCTCAAGCGCCTGTTTTTCTGCGGCCTGTTGCCCAACCGGGACCACCACCTGCTCTGCAGCCAGGGGCAGTGAAAGTAAAACGAGAAGGGGCACTAGCAAAAGCTTGTTCATAGAATTAATTCCTTGGTTCTAATGATCACCGGCAGCGTCCGAGTTTTGCAGCGTTACCTGTGATTATAGTAAGCAGAAATGTGCCAAGTGCAACCGCAAAATCTCCAGGGAGCAAAAAACAGGCAGTCAATCACATAAATCGGAGCTTGTTTGACCCTGTGGATTCCGATTAAATGCCAGCCATGAATGCCAACCTGCCTCTATTTATTGCCCTGCGCTACATTCGCAGCAAAAGGCGCAATGGATTTGTTTCCTTTATCTCCCTGCTGTCTTTTATTGCTATGGCACTGGGTGTGATGGCCCTGATCCTGGTGTTGTCAGTAATGAACGGCTTTGACCGTGAAATTCGGGAGCGTATTCTCAGTGTGGTTTCTCACGCTGCACTGGTGGATGAGAAAGGTGTAGCAGATTGGCAAGCCCTCGGTGACTGGGCGCTGGAAGATCCTGGTGTGAAAGCATTTGCTCCCTTTGTGGAAGGCTATGGGCTGTTAACCTCTGATACCGGCAGTCAGGGGGTGTTATTGCACGGTGTTGATCCCCGTTATGAACAGGGAGTTAGTCCGGTGGCAAATCATATGCTGGTAGGCGACTTCTCCCTACTGCAACCTGGCGAATACGGTATTGTGCTGGGCAACTTATTGGCCAGAAGCCTGGGGGTGATTCGCGGCGATCATGTCATGCTCTCGCTCCCGGAACTGAATGTGACCCCGGCAGGGATCTTTCCCCGATATAAGCGATTTAGGGTGCTGGGTGTTTTTCAGGTAGGTGCCCAAGTAGATAGCGGCATGGCCTTTATCCATTATCAGGATGCCCAGAAACTCTACCGCATGAGCGGTCGGGTCAGCGGTGTTCGGCTGCGGGTTGACGACCCTTATGGTGTCGACATGGTGGCTACCAGATTGCGCTCGGAATCCAAGGAAGGGTTGGTAGTGAAAACCTGGACAGGCGAGATGGGAAATCTTTTTCAGGCCATTGAAATGGAGAAAAAAGTGGTGGGCTTGTTACTGGCTGCGATTGTTGCCGTGGCGGCATTCAATATTGTTGCCAGTCTGACCTTGATGGTAGCGGATAAGCGGCGGGATATTGCCGTTCTGCGCACGCTGGGTGCAGAGGGAAAAACCATTTCGCGGATATTCCGCATTCAGGGGACAGCGGTCGGCCTGTTTGGTGTTGTCACCGGTGTGATATGTGGTTGTCTAATGGCCCTGGGTATTGCCGATATTGTCGGTCTTCTGGAGCGCTATCTGGGCTTTCAGGTGTTTGATCCCAATGTTTACTTTATCAGTGAACTTCCTTCACGCCTGATGTGGCAGGATGTACTTGCAATTAGCCTGCTTGGCATTTTCTTGAGTCTGATTGCCACACTGTACCCTGCCCATCGTGCGGCTAAGGTGCTGCCCGCGGAGGCGCTGCGTTATGACCACTGATCAGCCGGTCCTCCTTTGTCAGGATTTAAGTCGCCACTACAGTCAGGGTTCGGCCAGGATAGATGTTTTAAATGAACTGGCACTGACCGTTGGCCGTGGCGAGCGCGTGGCCATTGTCGGCACATCAGGTTCAGGTAAGACTACGTTGCTGAACTTGCTCGGAGGCCTGGATGATCCCGATGCGGGTTCCGTTTGGGTGATGGACAAAGATATGGCGGTAATGGGTGAATCGGAGCGTGCCCGTTGGCGCAACCAGCACCTTGGTTTTGTCTATCAGTTTCACCATTTGCTCGGCGAATTCAGTGCACTCGAAAATGTGGCTATGCCGTTATTGATCGGTAAACGCCCTGTTGCAGAAGCGCGGCAGCGTGCGACTGATGTGTTGGCGAAGGTGGGTCTTGAGCATCGTCTCCAGCACAAACCCTCAGAGCTCTCAGGGGGTGAGCGCCAGCGCGTGGCCATTGCGAGGGCGTTGGTGGCAAATCCTGCTTGTGTGCTGATGGATGAGCCGACGGGAAATCTTGATCCACAGACAGCGGAAACCATTCTGCAACTGCTTTTGTCCCTGAACCGGGATATCGGCACCAGTTTTGTGGTAGTCACCCACGACCCTGATGTCGCTGGCCGAATGGATAGAACCCTGTCGTTAACTGGTGGTCGGCTCACTGACGTGACGGGCGGGGAATAATCGCTGTGTTCAGGCCTCTGCCCTGTTTTTTAGCTCTCCGCAATTTTACTTCCGGTAGCCGCAATCGGCTGGTTTCCTTTATTTCCCTGCTGGCCATATTGGGGCTGGTGCTGGGCGTAGCATTGTTGATTATTGTTGTGTCGGTCATGAACGGCTTTGACCGGGAAATGGAGACGCGAATTCTGGGCGCAGTGCCGCATATCAGGCTGTTCAGCCATGAAGGTATCGACAATGAAGCCCGCCTTAGGGAGACACTCCTGGAACATCCCAATGTCCGAGCGGTGATGCCATTTACGCGACTGGAAGGGATGCTGACTCGCAATGGTAAAACCCGCCCTGTGGAAGTGCTGGGTATAGAGCCTGCTTTCAGCGGGCAGTTTATCGGCCAGTTCCTGCCAAACAGTCTCATCATGAAACTGAATCAGACGTCAGGTGGCGTCGTGCTGAGCACTATTGTTGCTGAAAATCTCTCTGCTAAAGCCGGTGACAGGGTGACGTTACTCGTACCTTCCCGTAGTGAAGGGGGTGCGATTCATGAGGCCCCACGGGTGGCGGCCTTTACCGTATTGGGCACCTTTGCGACCCACACCACACTTGATCAGGGGCTCATGTTGATCCATTTGCCGGAGGCTTCTGCGCTGGTGGGCCTCAATGGTCATCCTCAGGGTATGCAGGTGAAAGTTGACCAGCTATTTCAGGCCCGCCAGACCGGGTTTCAGTTGATGAATCTGTTACCCGGTGAGTTTTATTTTTCTGATTGGCTGCAGACCCATGGCAATCTCTATCAGGCAATCAAAATGTCCCGCAACATGGTTTCACTACTGGTTTTTCTGATCATTGCGATTGCCGTGTTTAATGTAATTTCGATGCTGATGATGACAGTGATCGACAAGCGCGCGGAAATTGCCATTCTCAAAACTCAGGGTGCTACCGGCGGAGAAATTGTGATGACCTTTCTCGCCCAAGGCTTTTTGATCGGGGTATTCGGTGCCGGGTTAGGGGTGTTGCTGGGGACAGTCGGTGCCTACAACATCACAGCGTTGGCACATTGGCTGGAATCCTTGCTGGGACATCAGCTGCTGAACTCGGAAATTTACCCCATCGACTATTTGCCCACAGACATTCACTGGGCCGATGTGGTGATGATCGTCATGGTTGCCCTGGGTCTGAATTTTCTGGCGACCCTATACCCGGCATTCCGTGCTGCGGGCACACGTCCGGCAGAAGTATTGCGCTACGAATAGTTTTTTGGCCTCAGTCGAGGGTTTTATCCTGTTTAACCTGTTGACGGCCTAGTCGATTGCGTTTTCGCTGTTCCCAATTCTTGATCACTTTCCAGCGCCACAGGTAAAGGATCGTCAAATAACCCATGATACCGGTGACCAGCCCACAGATCAGTGAGCCGGTAATGAGCGGTAGCCATATCGCACTGCCCTGGGCGGAGGCCCACTCCCAGCTCAGTTCAATCGTAAATTGGGTCTCCTGATGGCCTAGTAGTAATACGCCAATGCTGTAGGAGAACAAAAACATGGGTGCAATGGTCAGTGGGTTGCTTATCCAGATCAGCGACACGGCAACGGGCAGATTGGTGCGAAACAGCAACGCCAGGAACGCGGCGATGAACATTTGTCCCGGCACTGGCAAGAATGCACAAAACAGGCCGATAAAGAATGATGAGGCAATAGAGAAGCGGTTGATATGAAACAGGTTGGGATCACGTAGTAATGGGCCCATCCAGCGGAGAGGCCTTAACTGTAGTGTTTTATGGGGGTCGGGTAAAAACCGCCTCAGGGTCTTTCTGGGCATGGAATGCTGGCCGGCAGAAATGGAGGTCGCGATTATGCCGAGTTTTATGGCGATACACCACTATGCCGGGCAATTGGCTTGCTGGCGGAGCAGGGGTACTATGAGACAGGGTAGAAACAGTTACTGCCAACAGAATAAATAACACTTCCGGATTCGTTTATGCAGCACACAGCCACAAACTGGGTTTATACGATTTTGAACTCCCTGGCGGGGCTATTTGTTATTGCCGTGATTGCAGGGCTGATATGGGTGATGGTGATGTATGTGGTGGACGTCACCCAGTCAAAACATACCGTGCGCCGCAATTATCCGGTGATTGGACGCTTCCGTTACCTTTTCGAGCATATGGGCAGTTTTTTTCGCCAGTATTTCTTTGCCATGGATCGCGAGGAAATGCCCTTCAATCGGGCCGAAAGGGCCTGGGTGTACCGGGCGGCCAAGGATGTGGATCGCACTTTGGCATTTGGTTCCACCCGCGATTTGAGGCCGGTGGGCTCCATTTACTTTGTGAACTGTGCCTATCCGACCCGTGGGGAAGATGCCGTTGCGCCCAGCCCGCTAACCATCGGCCCTTACTGCGAGCACCCCTACACTACGGCCTCGCTGATCAATATTTCCGGTATGAGTTACGGAGCGCTGTCCAAACCAGCGGTGAGGGCGCTATCTAAGGGAGCGGCCAAAGCCGGTTGTTGGATGAATACCGGTGAGGGCGGGTTGTCACCCTACCACCTTGAGGGTGGTTGTGATCTGGTGTTCCAGATTGGTACCGCCAAGTTCGGGGTAAGGGATGAAAAAGGTCAGCTCAGCGAAGAGCGGCTGGTGGCCGTTGCTTCAAACCCTGAAGTGAAGATGTTTGAAATCAAGTTGAGCCAGGGGGCCAAACCCGGCAAAGGGGGGATTCTCCCGGCTGCCAAGGTGACCCAGGAAGTAGCCCGTATCCGTGCCATCGAAATTGGCGAAGATGCCATCAGCCCGAACCGCCACCCGGAAATTGCCAATGCTGCCGGTTTGCTGGATATGGTGGATCAGGTGCGACGGGTGACAGGCAAGCCGGTGGGCTTCAAGACGGTTGTCGGCGATACCCAGTGGCTGGCGGAGCTCTGTGAACTGATTCTGGAACGCGGTATTGAGTCCGCGCCCGACTTTATCACCATTGATGGTGCCGAGGGTGGCTCGGGTGCCGCACCTCAGGCATTGCTGGACTACATGGGCATGCCAATACGTGAAAGCCTGCCGGCGGTTGTGGACCTTTTATGTGGCTATGGCCTTCGGGAGCGTATCAAGGTCATCGCCTCAGGCAAGCTGATCGTCCCTTCCGGCGTGGCATGGGCGCTCTGTATGGGCGCGGATTTCGTCACTTCTGCACGGGGGTTTATGTTTTCCCTGGGGTGTATTCAGGCCATGCAGTGCAATAAGAACACTTGCCCCACCGGGATAACCACTCACGACCCGAAATTGCAGCGTGGACTTGACCCTTTGGAAAAATCGGACCGCGTGGCCAACTATGTGTTCAACATGACCTATGATGTGGGAATGATTGCCCACTCCTGTGGTGCTCTGGAACCTCGGCAGTTGCGGCGCAAGCACGCCAGGATGGAAACCCATTCCGGCCGTTCTGAAAGCCTGGAACACCTCTATCCGACGGTGGCCAGTGGCGCCTATGTGGAGCATATGAAGATCTTTGAACCGTCCGAGCCGTAGGCAGTTTTAAGGAGGTCTGAATGGGGCAATTTATTCAAAAGACCAGCTTCAGCGAAAAAGACTTTCTTGCTTTTCAGGACAAGCTGCACCAGTGCCTGGAGGCTCTTGAACTGGTGCTGGAGCGACCCGGTTTTGGGCTGGGAGAGCCCTCCATCGGCGCGGAGCTTGAGTTATATCTGCTGGATGGCGAAGGGCGTCCCGTGCCCGAAAACCAGGCCGTTCAGGACACCTATGACGACCCAACGCTAACACTGGAATTAAACCGGTATAACCTCGAACTCAATTTCACCCCCCTTCCTGGCACCGGTGCACCATTCACCGCCCTGCAGCAGCAGATACTGGACAATCTCGCCGGATTGAACCAGAAGATGGACCCGTGGCAGGGACAGGTACTACCCATCGGAATTTTGCCGACCTTGCAGGAGAGGGACTTTGGTCCACAGGTGATGACGGATCTGCCCCGTTATCGTGTGCTGGCGGACGCGGTTCAACAGCGCCGCCAGAGCACCGGCATTCGTATTGAGGGGCAGGACAGCATGAACCTGGTCCACGATGATGTCACTCTGGAAGGCGCCTGCACGTCCTTCCAGGTTCATTACCGTCCTCGCGGGCAGGACATGGTGAACCTGTGGAATGCCACGCAGCTGGTTACTCCCCTGATGGTGGGGGTGTCGGCAAATTCGCCACTACTTCTCGGCCATCGCCTTTGGCATGAAACCCGAGTGCCACTGTTCTGCCAGTCCATTGATGGGCTCAATCGCCAGTCCGAACATCCCGTACCTCCGCCCAGGGTCAGTTTTGGACAGGGCTGGTTGCGCCATAGTCTAATCGAGCTGTTCCGCGAGACCGTACAGCTCTATCCACCCCTGATCCCGATACTCAGCGATGAGGACCCGTTGGCCGTGGTGGCTCGGGGAGACGTGCCAAAACTGGATGAGCTGCGTCTGCATGATGGCACCATCTGGTCCTGGAATCGCCCGATCTATGATCCGTGTAATGACCCCCATTTGCGTATAGAAATGCGTGTCCTGCCTGCGGGGCCCAGTGCTGCGGATATGGCGGCTAATGCAGCATTGTTTATTGGGCTGGCCCAGGGGTTGTCGGAAGATGTGGAACCGTTGCTGTCTGCGCTACCCTTTTCCTACGCCCGCGCCAACTTTTACCGTGCCGCCCAGCACGGAATGGGGGCGTCCATCTACTGGCCCAACGCCCATCAGAATAGTCTCGAGGAGCGGTCATTAGCCGCTGTGCTGGAGCAGTTACTGCCCGTCGCGGAGAAAGGTCTGATTCAGGTCGGTGTGAACAAGGAAGAAGCCCAAACCTGGTTATCGTTAATCAGTGACAGGCTGCAGAGGGGGCAGACGGGTGCCAGTTGGCAGTTGCATCAATATAACCGCTTGGTGGGCAACGGGCATGGGAACCATGAGGCTTGTCTGCAACTGTTGAAAGCATACTGTCATCATTCCAACGCCAATGTTCCAGTAGCCTTGTGGCCGGACCTTTAACTGGCCGGTGTTAAACTGATGAAGATGACAGAGAGGTAGGCAGTCGACGATGTCTCAGGGACCAGCCTTTCAGGAATTGAATAACCCGCCGGTTTCGTCCATTCCAGCATCTGTAGAAGACTTTCTGCAGCAGCTGGCTGTGCCCACCCTGCTACGCCTGGATGGCGTAGATCAAGGTCGCTGCCGTTTTGTGGTGACACTGTTACACGGTAATGAGCCCTCGGGGCTTAAGGCGATTCACCAGCTGTTACTGGAAGGTTTTCGGCCCCAGGTGACGACGTTTGTGGCAATTGTGTCTGTCTCTTCGGCACTGGCGGAGCCGCTGTTTACCCACCGTTTTCTTCCCCCGTTGGAGGATATGAACCGGTTGTTTACCTCCCCGGTGGCAGGGGAGCAGGGGCAACTGGCTCAAGCGCTGCTGGCGTTGATCCGGGATCATCAACCGGAAGCGGTCATAGATATTCATAATACGTCCGGGGACGGGCCTGCATTTGCTGTCTGCGCGGCTGAGCACGACTGTTTTTATGACTTGGCACCCCTGTTTACCCACCGTTTGATCATTACTGATATTCGCCTTGGCGCCCTCATGGAGGTAATGGATCTGGGCTGCCCGATCCTGACTGTGGAGTGCGGTGGTGCGAATCAGCGACTGTCTGATTACGTCGCTATTGAAGGTCTGCGGCGATTTCTTACCGCGAGCAATCTGGCAGAGGCGGCCTCACTGCCCAAAGAAGAAAAACTGGCGCTGGATATTTATCGCCACCCGGTGCGACTGGAGCTGCAGAAGGGCGCTAGCCTCTGTTATGCAGATACGCCTTGTGAAGGCGTGGATATCACACTACCCACGCAGATCGATCGCCGCAATTTTGGCATTGCCCGGGTGGATTCTCCCCTGGCCTGGTTGGGGCCAAAGGGGCTGAATGCTCTCAGACTGGTCGATGCCACAGGGCAGAATGTGATCGATCAGTATTTCGTGGCTCGCCAGGGCAAGCTGTTTCCACGGGTAACGCTGAAGTTGTTTATGGTGACAACCACACCGAGGATAGCCCTCAGCGATTGTCTGATGTACGCGGTTAAAGAATCCTATCACCAGCTCGAGGAAGCCCCGACCGATGACCACTGGCCCGATTTTTTTGCCGGGGCAGGTTCCTTATCCTCAGGCTGACAGCCGGATTTCTGGCGGTCATGGGCAGATAGTATGCAGGTATTGGGGCACTACTTCTGAAGCCATTCCATAGCACTGTTCTTCAAACCGAGAACCATTGGCAGAGGGTTCAAGGTTCAGCTCTACCGTATGGGCGCCGGCAGACCTGGCGATTTCAAAAAAACCTGCAGCCGGGTAGACATTGCCCGATGTGCCGATGGCAATGAACAGGTCACATTGATCCAGCACCCGGTAGATCTCATCCATATAAAGCGGCATTTCGCCAAACCAGACCACGTGCGGCCTTAACCGACCCGGGATGCCGCAGCATGGGCAGACTGAGTGGGTAGCCGTGTCTTCCTGGTAATCATAGATTTTTCCGCTGGCACTGCAGCGAATTTTGAGCAGTTCACCGTGCATATGGAGCGGCTGGCGGTTTCCAGCCTGCTCGTGGAGGTTATCAATGTTCTGGGTCACCAGGGTAAAAGTGCCTTTAAACCGTTTTTCAAAATCGGCCAGCGCCTTGTGGGCGGCATTGGGGGCAATATTTTCGTGGAGCAACTGGTGTCTGCGCAGGTTATAAAAGCGGTGGACGGTATCGGGATCGCGTTCAAAACCTTCAGGAGATGCCACATCCTCAATGCGATGATCTTCCCATAGGCCATCGCTGGCGCGGAATGTGCGAATACCGGATTCTGCAGATATGCCTGCGCCGGTTAGCACGACAATAGACTGATAAGGTGTAGTGCCCATAAAAAAATGTCTTCTATTCTCAGCTGAGGGGTCTTTAGTTGATACATACTAGCAAACGGTCATGCAGCAGCAATGGCAAACTTTTTCACCTCAGCCTGGTCTCAACCTGCACATAATTTGGCAGAATGAGCCGATGCTTGATACCAAACCGTTATTGCTCAAAACCGATTTCCCCCCCCTAAAACGCCAGGGTCTTAAAAATCTGCAAGTGAATCTGGGTTACCGCTGTAACCAGAGCTGTAGTCACTGTCACGTCAATGCCGGACCCGGTCGTACAGAGATGATGAGCGCAGACACGGTGTCTCTGCTTGTGGACGTATTGCGCCAGACTTGCCCGGACACACTCGATCTCACCGGGGGCGCACCTGAGATGCACCCACAGTTTCGTGACATCGTACGCGAAGCCGTGTCCCTGGGTATCAAGGTGATTGACCGCTGCAACCTGACTATCCTGGTCACTGAGGGGTATGAGGATACGGCCGAATTTCTGGCAGAGCAGGGTGTGACCGTGGTGGCGTCACTGCCTTGTTACACCGAGCAGAATGTCGACCAGCAACGCGGCAAGGGTATTTTTAAGCAGAGTATTGATGGACTTCAGCGGCTTAATCAACTGGGTTACGGCAGGGATTCCGGGCTGCCTTTGAATCTTGTTTACAACCCGGGGGGCGCTTTTCTGCCGCCTCCTCAGCAACAGTTACAGGAAACCTATCGGGAGCGCCTGTACCGCGATTTTGGTATCGACTTCAACGAGCTGTACACCATTACCAACATGCCCATCAGCCGGTTTGGCGCGACATTGCTGGCCAAAGGTGATTACGAGCCCTACATGCAGTTACTGAAAGATAATTTTCAGGCTGCCAATCTGGAGGGCTTGATGTGTCGCGATACGGTCAGCGTTGATTGGCAAGGGAATCTGTTTGATTGTGATTTTAACCAGATGCTGGCAATGCCGATGGTGGCAAGCGACCAGCTGATAGCATCGGACCGGCAGCGCCATTTACAGGACCTGCTGCTATCCAATCTGGAGGGGCAAACCATTGTCGTGGGTGATCATTGTTATGGTTGTACGGCAGGTCAGGGCAGCAGCTGTGGCGGGGCGCTGGCCTGATGCCCCGGGTTTCCCTGAGTATTGTGATACCTGTGCTCAACGAATCCGGTGAAATTGTTCATGCCCTGACACTACTGCAGCTATTGCGTGATCAGGGAGTTGAAGTGCTGCTTGTGGATGGTGGCAGCGAGGACGATACCGTACGGCTGGCAAAGCCCCTGGTGGATGTGGTGATAGACAGTGAACGCGGCAGGGGTTTGCAGATGAATAGGGGCGCGTCCGCTGCCAGTGGTGACTACCTGTTGTTCCTGCATGTGGATAGCCATCTACCGCCGACATTTTCAACAGATGATTTGCTTGGGGCGGCATGGGGCTTTTTTCCGGTGCGCCTGAGTGGTCGGGCCTGGCTTTTTCGTGTGATTGAGAGGGCCATGTGCTGGCGCTCGGCTCTCTCGGGTATTGCCACCGGCGATCAGGGATTGTTTGTGCGCCGCGACCTGTTTGACGCAATTGGTGGTTACCCGGCAATTCCGTTGATGGAAGATGTGGCTATTTGTCGGCTTCTTAAGGGCCAGTGTCGCCCCTCACGACAGCGTCACCCTGTTACTACTTCCAGCCGCCGTTGGGAAAACCGGGGAATCTTGAGAACAGTTCTGGAGATGTGGCGCCTGCGCCTGGCCTATTTTTTCGGGGCGTCCCCACAGTATCTGGCTGGCAGTTATTACACGAATGACATCGACCGACACCGCTAGCTGCCTGGTGCAGTTTGCCAAGGCACCGATCCTCGGACAGGTGAAAACCCGGTTGCAATCCAGTCTGGGAGAACAGGGCTGCCTTGATTTGCATTGTGCGCTGGTAGAACACGTGCTGTCGCAGTTCGTGCATGAAACAGGAATCTGTCAACAGCTCTGGTGCAGCGAGCCGCACCCGTATTTTCAGCAATTGGTTGAAGGTCTTCCTGTCTCGCTGCATCTGCAGCAGGGGAACGATTTGGGTATGCGCATGGCTTCAGCATTTCAAACCTGCTTGCACCACTACGACAAGGTCGTGTTAATCGGTAGTGACTGCCCGGCACTCTCGGTTCAAACCCTGAATGCCACGTTACAGCTGCTGGATGAGGTGCCCGCTGCCTTTGTACCTGCCGAGGACGGTGGCTATGTACTGGTGGGATTAACCCGGTTTGATCCCACGTTGTTCCAGGGTATTCCCTGGGGCTCATCTGAAGTCATGAATGCCACCAGGTCACGTTTATCAGAGATCGGTTGGGACTGGCGAGAGCTGGAAATGCTGTCCGATATTGACCGCCCGGACGATTTGTACCTCCTATCCGGCTACAAAAAACTGGATTTTTTTGCAAAAAACTACTAATACCATGAAATATAAGGGGTTATTTTTCTTGACCGTTTATTGATTTGCACCTATTTTGCGCAAAAATGCAGTGATAAATTCACTGTTTCGCTGTAGTGGTCAATATCGAGATGGAGGTATTTCGGTATGAGTAGCGAAGACGCAGTAGAAGATGACGATTTCGACGTCGAGGATGACAACAATACTGAAGAGCCGGAAGCGGAATCGATAAAAGTCATGACATCTGAATCCAGGCGCCGTCTTGAAGACCGACTGGAAGAACGTCGTCTGCAAAAAATGATACGCGATTACGATTTCGATCTGGATTAATCTTTTCGGCCGGGCTCTATCGTCGATCCTGGCCGTGTCAACTTTTTACCTCCCCTCCATAAGTTTTGGCATAATAGCGCTTTTGCCACTGTCCGGACCCGTAGCCGTTGTCGCAACCCGCTGTTTTTAAACTCCATGACATAGCCTTTGAGCGTGATGACAGACTGCTGTTTTCCACTGTCAACACGGAGCTCAATGGCGGCGACATCCTTCAGGTTGAGGGCCCCAACGGGGCTGGAAAAACCACACTATTACGTATCATTGCTACGGCTCTTTCGCCCACTGACGGCATATTGAGCTGGCAGGGTATCGATATCCGTCGTCAACGCAGTGAATACCTGCAGAGCCTGCTGTTTCTTGGGCACTTGCCGGGCCTCAAGCAATCCTTGTCACCGCTCGAAAACCTGCAATGGTGGCGCCGTGTGCATACCGATCAGAACCCGTTGGGTGATGAAGAGGTGCTGGCCCAGATCGGTTTGCGCGGGTACGAGGATGTCCCCTGTTATTCCCTGTCTGCCGGGCAGCAGCGCCGTGCAGCGTTGGCTCGTTTACTAGTGACCGAGGCGCTCTTATGGGTGCTGGATGAACCGTTTACCGCCATAGACAAACAGGGGGTTGCCGAGCTGCAGTCCCTGCTGGTGAATCACGCCGGGCGCGGCGGCATGGTCATTCTGTCTACCCACCAGGATGTCGGCATCCCGGGTATGCGCCGTCTCTCTCTGGCGGGTTCTGGAAGGGTGTCCTAGTCATGGGAAGTGGTTTTCTCGCGATACTGAGACGGGATCTGTTGCTGGCTTTCCGCAATCGTGGCGAAATCGCCAACCCGGTCATCTTCTTTTTTATCGTTGTTACCCTGATTCCGCTGGGATTGACCCCTGAAGCCAGTCGTCTGGCAGAAATTGCCCCCGGCATCCTGTGGGTGATGGCACTGCTCGCCTCCCTGCTGTCCGTCGATGGCCTGTTCCTCAGCGATTACAGGGATGGCACCCTGGAACAGCTGGTGATTTCACCGCAACCTCTCTACTTGATGGTATTGGCAAAAATACTTGCGCACTGGCTGATCAGTGGCCTGCCTCTGACCCTTTTGTCGCCGGTTTTGGGTATGATGCTGTCCTTGCCGAAAGAAGGTTATCTACCATTGGTAGTAAGCCTGTTTATGGGTACTGCGGTACTCAGCCTGGTGGGTGCTATTGGCGCTGCACTGACAGTGGCACTGCGCAAAGGTGGGCTGCTGCTGTCATTAATTGTTGTTCCACTTTACATGCCCGTGCTGATCTTTGGCTCAAGTGCGGTGCAGCGAGCGGTAGATGGGTTTTCGGTGCAGGGTCCTTTGGCGGTAATCGGAGCGTTACTGGCTTTTTCCCTATTAATATCACCCTTTGCTACTGCGGGTGCTTTGCGTGTCGGCATGAATGGTTGAATCTGCGATGGTCAGTAAACGGCTGAAGAGAGGAAATTAACGAATGTGGCAGTGGTTTCATCGCCTGGGTTCGCCACGCTGGTTTTATCAGGCCAGCGGCAAGTGGTTACCGTGGTTAACGGCAGCAACTGTGTTGCTGCTGGTTGTCGGTATTGCCTGGGGGCTGGGTTTCGCTCCCAGAGACGCCAAGCAGGGTAACAGCTTTCGAATTATTTATATTCACGTGCCAGCCTCATTTCTGGCGTTGGCCGGCTATTACGTGATGGCTTTTTCAGGTGCGGTTGGTCTCATCTGGAAGATGAAACTAGCCGATATGGTCATGAAGTCTGCGGCGCCTATTGGAGCAGTGCTGACATTCATAGCCCTTTTCACCGGTGCGGTCTGGGGTAAACCCACTTGGGGAACCTACTGGGTTTGGGACGCTCGAATTACATCCATGCTGGTGTTGTTTTTCTTATACCTGGGCGTGATTGCGCTGCAGTATTCCTACAGTGGTCAGGATGCGGCCAACAAGGCCAGTGCCGTGTTGTCGCTAGTCGGTATGGTGAATATTCCCATCATCTACAAGTCCGTAGACTGGTGGTATACGCTGCATCAGCCGGCGACGATCAAACTTACGGAGGCTCCGTCCATGCATCCGGACATGTTTCAGCCGCTGTTAGTCATGATCCTCGGGTTTTACTGTTTTTACGCCCTGGTACTGATACTGAATACCCGTGCTGAAATTCTTTACCGTGAACGTCGTACCCGCTGGGTGCAGGAAATGGTCTCCCCCGTGGAGGGAACGCAACCATGATATTTCGTTTTGACAGTCTTCAGGACTTTCTGCAGATGAGTGGGCACGGCCCCTACGTCTGGTCTGCTTATGCGGTCTCTATTGCCGTCATGCTCTGGCTCGTTGCGAGCCCGTTGCGCCGTCGCCGTCAAATACTGGCCGATGTACAGCGGCAGCAACGCCGGGAAGCTCTGCGCCAGTCTGAAGACGCTGTTGATGACAACTACGTGGCAGAGAACCGGAGTTAGACAACCATGCACCCAATACGTCGACAACGTCTGGTAATGGTGATTTTTATCGTGGTGGTAGCATCCATCGCCGTGGGTTTGATGAGCTTCGCCCTGCGTGAAAACATCAACCTTTTCTATCCGCCGACAAAAATTGCTTCTGGTGAAGCACCCAAGGATGTTCGCATCCGTGCCGGGGGAATGGTCGTGGATGGCAGCATGAAGCGTGCGGATGACTCGCTCTTTGTAAGCTTTCTGATTACCGATGGTGAAGCGGATGTCGAAGTGCATTACACCGGGATTCTGCCAGACCTGTTTGCCGAGGGTGAGGCAGCTGTGGTAACCGGTGAACTGAATGCAGATGGCGTTTTCATGGCCTCGGAAGTCCTGGCCAAGCATGATGAGAACTACACACCTCCGGAAGTGGCAGATGCAATGGACGCCGCTCACCAGCGGGCTCAACAGTCTTCCAGTGAAGACAGTTGATGGAACAGTCTTTCTCTCAAAGGGGATAAAACTTGATTGCTGAATATGGCCATTTTGCCCTGATTCTGGCACTGGTGCTGGCAGTACTACAGGCGGTGATTCCGCTTGCAGGCGCATCTGTGGGTAACCGTTTGTGGATGGCCTCTGCGCGCCCGCTGGTGGCTGGCCAGACGGTAATGGTGGCTTTCAGTTTCGGCTGCCTTGTGGCACTGTTTCTCAACGACGACTTTTCCGTGAGTTATGTGGCCAATAACTCCAACACCCTGCTGCCGACACAATATAAAGTTAGTGCGGTGTGGGGTGCCCATGAAGGCTCGTTGTTATTGTGGGTGTTGATTCTTGCGCTGTGGAGTTTTGCCGTGGCGCTCTTCAGCCAGTCGCTGCCTCGTTCACTGGTGGCGCGGGTCATTTCGGTGATGGGTATCATCAGCGTCGGCTTTTACCTGTTTCTGCTGTTTACTTCCAATCCGTTTGAACGCGAACTGCCGTTTTCACCCATTGAGGGTGCAGATCTCAACCCGTTGTTGCAGGATTTCGGGCTGATTGTTCACCCGCCCATGCTCTACATGGGGTACGTGGGCTTTTCCGTGGCTTTCGCTTTTGCCATTGCCGCGCTGTTGGCGGGGCGTATGGATGCCGCCTGGGCACGCTGGACACGCCCCTGGACCAATATCGCCTGGATGTTTCTGACACTGGGTATTGCTCTGGGAAGCTGGTGGGCCTACTACGAACTGGGCTGGGGTGGCTGGTGGTTCTGGGACCCGGTGGAAAATGCCTCCTTTATGCCTTGGCTGGTGGGTACGGCATTGGTGCATACACTGGCGGTCACTGAAAAGCGCGGGGTATTCCGCAGCTGGACGCTACTGCTGGCTATTTTTGCTTTCTCGCTGAGTCTGCTGGGAACGTTTCTGGTGCGTTCCGGGGTGTTGACCTCGGTTCACGCATTTGCTGCGGACCCGGAGCGGGGCGTGTTTATTCTGGCCTTCCTGGCTATTGTGGTGGGCGGTTCCCTGTTTCTTTATGCCCTGCGTGGCCCGTCGGTAAGAAGTACAACCAGTTTTAACGGGTTTTCACGGGAAATGTTTCTGCTGATCAATAATATTCTACTGGTCAGTGCCATGGTTATTATTCTGTTGGGCACCCTATACCCACTGATTGCGGATGTGCTGGACTGGGGCAAGATCTCAGTGGGCCCTCCCTATTTCAACCTGTTTTTTGTGCCGCTGATGCTGGTTTTGGCGGTACTGATGGCAGTGGGCTCGGTATTGCGCTGGAAGCGTAACAGCCTGAGCGATTTGACACGTTTCCTGAATGTGCTGGTTGTTGTGTCACTGCTGGCAGGGGCGTTGTTCCCACTTTTCTATGGCGACGAATATTCGTTGATGGCGGCTGTGACTGTGGCAGTGTCCACATGGGTTTTTGCCGTCACGCTGAGAGACATCTGGCAAAAGAGCGGCCACTCCCGTTCCCGCTGGCACGGATTGCTGCGCCTCAAGGGCAGTTATTTTGGCATGGTCCTGGCTCACCTGGGCATTGCCGTCTGTATGGTGGGTGCGGGCATGACCACTATCTACAGCGAGCAGCGTGATGTGCGCATGGTTCCCGGCGATTCGGCAGATCTGTTGGGTTACCATTTTGAGTTTGTTGAAATGCGCCGGGTTCAGGGGCCGAACTATATTGCTGACCAGGCAGTGGTGGCGGTGACACGGAATGGTCATGCCATTGACCTGCTGCATCCGGAAAAACGACGTTACATGGCCAGCGGTCAAACCATGACGGAAGCAGCGATCGGCAGTGGTTTCTGGCGCGATCTCTACGTTGCGCTGGGGGAACCGCTGGCAGGTGATGCCTGGGCCGTGCGTATACACATCAAGCCGTTTGTCCGCTGGATATGGCTGGGTGGATTGTTGATTGCGCTGGGAAGCTTTATCGCCGTGTTGGATAAGCGCTACCGTCACCAGCGGGCAAGCCAGACCGCCAGTGATGCCCTGGCATCCGGTGCTTGAGGAGGCTGACACTGTGTCGAGACTGAAGTTATTTATTCCCCTGATGGTTTTTGTGGTATTGGCAATCTTTCTGCTGAATGGCCTGAGCCGCGATCCCAATGAAATGCCCTCGGCACTGATCGATCGTCCGGTGCCCGCGTTTTCATTGCCGGTGTTGGGTGATCAACAACAGATGATGGATGAGAAAATCTTTCAGGGTAAACCGGCCCTGTTCAATGTCTGGGGAACCTGGTGCATTGCCTGTCGTGTTGAGCACCCCTATTTAAACAAGCTGGCGCAACAGGGTGTCCGAATTGTTGGCCTGAATTACAAGGATGACTTGGCCGAGGCCGAAAAATGGCTGGCGGAAAAGGGCGATCCCTACGAACTCAGTGTGATTGATGCCACCGGCCGGTTGGGGTTGGACCTGGGTGTTTTTGGTGCCCCGGAAACCTATGTGGTCGACGCCAATGGCACCATTCGTTACAAACATGTGGGCGTTATCGATGAGAGCGTCTGGCAAAAGAAAATCCTGCCGGTGTGGCAACAGATTCAATGAGGAAGCAGCATGGCTGAAGAAGACTATCACCGGGGTATGAAGGTTCGCCGTCAGGTGATGGGTGATGTGTTTGTCGATCGCGCTATGGATAGTATTACTGAGTTTACTCGCCCGGTGCAGGACTACATCAACGAAAACTGCTGGGGTTCCGTCTGGGCCAGGGATACTCTGCCCCTGAAGACCCGCAGTATTATCACCATCGCGACATTGGCGGCTCTGAAGTCGCCCACTGAACTGAAAGGTCATGTGCGCGGTGCACTGCGCAATGGTTGTACCCCGGAAGAAATTCGTGAGGTGCTGCTTCATACTGCCCCGTACATTGGTGCTCCGGCTCTTCAGGAGGCCTTTCGAGCAGCGAAGGAAGTGATTGAAGACCTCTAATACGGCAATGTCTATGCGTGCTTTTTTTGTGACTAACAGCGGAATGAATAGGGCCACGATGTGTCTTGGCATCGCTCTGCTATGGCTGGTGTTGCTCACACCCTTTCAAGCAATGGCCGCTGTGGATGTAAAAAGCTTTAGCAGTGACTCGGAGCGGGAACGCTTTCTGACATTGGTCAATGAGTTGCGCTGTCCCAAATGCCAGAACCAGAACCTCGCTGATTCCAATTCGCCCATTGCTGCGGATCTGCGCGATGAAATCTATCGCATGTTGGAAGAGGGTAAGTCGGATCAGGAAATTGTTGATTTTCTGGTATCACGCTACGGGGAATTTGTGCTTTACAAACCACCAGTGAAATCGACAACCCTGCTGCTCTGGTTGATGCCAGCAGCATTGCTCTTAATCGGATTATTTGTGGTTTTTATGGTGCGACGCCGGCAACAACCTGCGGCGGATGCGCATTCATCCCTGGACGGTGATGAACAGGCCCGCCTGCAGGCCCTGCTGAGTGAGTCCAAAACAGGCGCTGGCAATTCAGTCGATACCAAAGGGGATGCACATTGATGTGGTTGATTTTTGCGCTGCTGTCGCTGGTCGCTGCAGCGTTCGTGGTTTATCCCCTGTTTTCCCGTTCTTCCCGACAGCAACATACCGAGCCTGTGCATGCCAATGTGGTGCTCTATCAGGAGCAGCTGGCTGATCTGGACCGCCAGCTGGCGGATGAAGAAATTGATGCAGTTCAGCACGCTGAACTGGTGGCTGAACAACAGCGGTTGCTGCTAGCCGATGAAAACCTGACGGACTCCCATCGCCAGGCCCGTGGTCGTGGTGCCTGGTTGCTACTTGCCGGGCTGCTGATCGTACCCGTGTTCACGTTCACTCTATACGAGATGCTCGGTGCCAGTGATGATGTGTCCATCACGACCATTATGCAGGATAGACTGCGGGGCAACTTGGATCAGGCTGAAGATGCACAGCTTCGCGAGCAACTGACGCAACGTATCGGCAGGCGTCTGATGAGCCAGCCGGATAATATCTACTATCTGGTTTCCCTGGCACGCCTGCAGTTGGAGAGCGGGGATATGCTGCAGGCCAGTGCGACCTACCAGCAGGCCGTGGCGGTGAGCCCGGATGATCCAGATCTGTTGGCAGAATATGCTCAGGCCATGTATTTCGCTTCAGGTAACAAGTTTGTGCCAAGCGCGGAAAGTGCCCTTGATCGGGCGCTATCGCTGGATCCGAATAATCTGACGGCCTTGGGTTTACAGGGAATTCGTGCCTTTGAAAATGCAGATTACACATTGGCTATTGCCAGTTGGCAATCGGCGCTGCGGGCCATTTCACCCGCCACTCCCCAGGCACAGGCGTTGCAGGCAGGCATTGCTCGTGCCAAGCAGCAGTTGGGCGAAGAGTTGCCCGGTATTAAGGTGCAAGTAACGTTGTCGCCGGAGCTGGCGGCAGACCCGGAGCTGCTGGTTTATGTGTTCGCCAGAGAATGGCAGGGTCCGCCGATGCCTTTGGCGGTAACACGACTGCAGGTGGCAGACTTGCCGGCCTCAGTTGTGTTGGATGACACCATGGCCATGCCCGGAGGCAAACCGTTGTCTTCCGTGGAGCAGGTTCAGGTAGTGGCCAGGGTGTCTCAAAGTGGCTCGGCCATTCCCGCGTCGGGTGACCTGGAAGGTGTCAGCGGGGCACTGAACCTCTCTGAAGGGAGTGTTTCAGAAGCTGTCATTATCGACCGAAAATTATAACCGATGGCCGCTTGTGGCCCTGGTACAGCCGTGTAAAATCAACACCTTTAGCTGCGTCTAATCGCTATCAATACAGGTGGCATTTCGCAGAGTTTGTTCTGGCCGGAAAGCCGACTTCAAAGAGACATACATGCGCCTTAAATGTATCAAATTGGCAGGATTCAAGTCATTCGTTGACCCCACCACGGTGTCTTTTCCCAGCAACCTTTGTGCGGTTGTAGGTCCTAACGGCTGCGGTAAGTCCAATATCATTGATGCGGTGCGCTGGGTGATGGGTGAAAGCTCGGCGAAGCACCTGCGCGGTGAGTCCATGACAGACGTGATCTTCAATGGCTCCGGCGGGCGCAAGCCGGTTGGCCAGGCGTCCATTGAGCTGGTGTTTGACAATTCCGACAGCACACTTGGCGGTGAGTACGCCAGCTGGAGTGAAATCTCCATCAAACGCAAGGTTACCCGGGACGGACAGTCCAACTATTTTCTGAACGGCAACAAATGCCGCCGTCGCGATATCACTGATATTTTTCTTGGCACCGGTCTCGGTCCGCGCAGTTACGCCATCATTGAACAGGGCATGATTTCCAACCTGATTGAAGCCAAGCCCGATGAACTGCGTGTTTATATCGAGGAAGCTGCCGGAATCTCAAAATACAAGGAGCGCCGCAAGGATACTGAAAACCGTATGCGGCGTACCCAGGAAAACCTTGAGCGTTTGACGGATATTCGCGACGAGTTGGGCCGCCAGTTAGGCCGCCTGGAACGGCAGGCACAGGCGGCTGAAAAATACGCTGAATTGAAAAAGGAAGAACGTCGCTTAAAAGCTGAATTACAGGCATTGCGTTGGCGTTTGCTGGAAGGGCAGATGGCCGAACGCAGGAAAGTGATCACTGAGTTCGAGTTAAAGATAGAGGCATTGGTCACCGAGCGCAGCAGCTGCGACACCACCCTTGAGCGTGCCCGCACGGAATATACAGAGCTGGGTGACACCTTTAATGAAGTGCAGGGTCGCTTCTATGCCATTGGTGCCGAAGTGGCTCGCATCGAACAGGCGATTCAGCACGTGCAGGATCGTGCTCGTGAGCTGGAACAGGATCTGGCCCAGACCGAGCGCAATTATGCCGAATCTGAAGAACATCTGCGTAGCGATCGCCAGAAAGCCGAGAGTTGGCAGCGGGAACTGCAGGAAATTGTTCCCGAACTGCAGCAGGTCACCGCGGCGGAAGAGCTTTCCCAGGCAGAACTCATTGCCTCGGAAAGTGCCATGCAACAGTGGCAATCTGCTTGGGATGATTTCAACCAGCGCGCAGCAGACCCGAGGCAGCAGGCAGAGGTTCAACAGTCCCGTATCCAGCACCTGGAACAGGTGTTGAGGCGTCTCGGGGAACGAATTGAGAGTATTCAGCAGGAATATCAGGACCTGGGCGACAGCCAGGTGCAGGAAGAGATTGCTCTGGTTCAGGAACAACTGGCCGAAGTGGAGCTGACCCTCGGTGACCAGCAAGCCAATCTTGAACAAATTAACGGCAAGATAGAACAGGCCCGGCTCCAGGGCGATCAGGCCGGTAGTGAACTGGATAGGCAGCGAGGCCAATTGCAGACCCTGATGGGGCGCCGGGCCTCACTGGAAGCTCTCCAACAGGCGGCGCTGGGCGGCGACGATGAGCAACAGCAGTGGATCCAAAGCAATCAACTGCAGGCACAGCCGCGATTGGCGGAAACCCTGCAGGTCGAAAGCGGTTGGGAGACTGCGGTCGAGGTGGTGCTGGGTAACTACCTGCAAGCACTGTGTGTCGATGATCTCTCAGACCTGTCGGCACAGCTAGCCAGTTTCAGCAAGGGAGAGCTGGTGTTGGTAGATAATGCGTCTGTCACTGCACAGGGCTCTGTTGCGGCAGACCGACTGGCTGCCAGGGTGAACAGTCCCCATGCCGCGCAGTTGCTAGGTGGTGTCTATGCGGTCGAGCAGCTTTCTGATGCGCTTCAGCTGAGGGCAAAACTGGAAGCGGGTGAATCAGTAGTAACACGTGATGGCCTCTGGTTGGGTGCTAACTGGCTTCGGGTCGCTAGGGATCAGGATGCCCAAGCTGGTGTTCTGAAGCGTCAGCAGGAACTGGAGTCACTGGAGCAGCGTCAGGCAGAAACCGAAGCAGCCATTGAGTCTTCCTCTCAACAGAAAGAAGCGGCTGAAAAAGCATTGCATGATCTGGAAGTGCAGCGGGAATCCATTAGCCGCCAGGTCTCCGAACAACAACGCCACTATGCCGAGTTGCGGTCTTCACTCAGTGCCAGTCAGATGCAGGTGGAACAGTTTGCCGCTCGACGTGAACGCGCAGACAACGAACTGGCGGAAGCGAAACAGCAGCAGACCCTGGAGCAGGAGAACCTTGCCGAAGCTCGACGCTTGCTGTCTGCAGCCATTGAGACCATGGAAAAGGATGCACAACAGCGGGAGGAGCTGTTACAGCAACGGGACGGTTTGCGGACTTCTCTGGATGAGTCGCGCCAGCATGCACGCCACGATCGGGATCGAAAGCATGAGCTGGCGATGCGCGAAAAATCCCTTAGCACGAAGTTGCAGTCAATCCGCGAGGGCATTGGTCGACTGGAAACCCAGGTAGAACGCCTGCAGGAACGTCGTGAGCAGCTTCGTACCACATTCAGGCAGGATGAAGATCCCACCCAGGAGTTGAAGGAGCAACTGGCAGAGCAACTGGAACGCCGCTTGCTGGTGGAGAAAGAACTGGCAGATGCCCGTCAGTCTCTGGAGGCAGTTGAGCACCAGATGCGCGAAAGCGAAAAGCGCCGGGCAAACCTGGAACAGCAAATCCAGGAACAGCGCAGCGAACTTGAACAGCAGCGGCTGACGGCACAGGATCTTGTCACCCGCAGCAAAACCATTGTCGAACAGATTGGTGAACAGAAATTTGACCTGGAAACCCTGCTGGCGTCGTTGGCAGAAGACGCAGACCTGAGTCAGTGGGAAACTGAGCTGGAAAAAATGGCAAATCGCATCCAGCGTCTGGGTCCCATCAACCTGGCAGCAATCGACGAGTTCAAGATCGAGTCAGAGCGCAAAACCTATCTCGATGCCCAGAATGCCGAGCTGGAAGAAGCGCTAGAGACACTGGAAAACGCCATTCGCAAAATTGACCGTGAGACTCGCACGCGCTTCAAGGAAACCTTTGACCGCATCAATGTTTCCCTGCAGGAGCTGTTTCCGAAATTGTTTGGTGGTGGCCATGCCTACCTGGAAATGACCGGTGATGATCTGCTGGACACGGGTGTGGCGATCATGGCTCGCCCTCCGGGTAAAAAGAACACCACCATTCACCTGTTGTCCGGTGGAGAAAAAGCGATGACGGCAATCGGTCTGGTGTTCTCTATCTTTCACCTCAACCCCGCACCATTCTGTATGCTGGATGAGGTGGATGCACCGCTGGATGATGCCAATGTCAGTCGCTACGCCCGTCTGGTGGATGCGATGTCTGAGCATGTCCAGTTCATCTATAT
>JALRJN010000011.1 GCA_023261185.1 Porticoccus sp. | reverse complement strand
GATCTGTTCCTTGCCTTGATATGAGTCAATCATCAGTTCTAAACCCGAGAGAAAATCCAAAGAATTTGTCCGGCTTTTTGTCACCTTACACCTGTGTCCAAGACACAGGTCAAGCAATTTTCATTAACAGGTATCAGGCCTCTCGTACTCACTATTACACGCACCTCGATCTGTAGCCTGTACGCCGTCAACCGTTAATATTGGCCAGATATCCTGTCGCGGCGTTTCTGCATTGAATCGACCCGTACACAACTCCCAAGCTGCACCTGGACTTATCCATTGTCATAGTAGAGCGGCGTTTCTGACCTTAAGATGACCCGTGTATTACATTGCTGTAATGGATGTGTAATCCTGTTTACCCTGGCTAGTCGGAACATGCGTTGCTCCCAGCACAAAGCGGGAGAACCGCCAGCAGGGATTTCAAAGGTTCAGGAACCAGGATCCGCAAAGGCGGAACCATTCACGAAACAGGTATCGCAGTTGTTATACCAGCGGGATTACCGGCCTGATCAGGCCGTTTTGGGAGGATGAAAAATACGTGAGGGGAGCCGCGCCAACAGTGGTTCCGGCGGGGTATTGAACACATCGCAGGCGGCATGATTCATAGTATTTTTATAAAATGAACCGACAGCCCCAACTGTTCCCGAGGCTGAACAGGTTGGCGCACAATGACTGGCCGATAGACAGCCTGAGTCACAATGACCGGTTAAGCACTTACCGCAGGGTTTGGACAAATCACTACTGTCGGCAATTTGGTGACAGGGCATTGTCGAAGCAGTGAGGCTATGCCCTGCCGCCTGTTTACCATACTCATTCGGGTTGAGAGGATTGGAAGTGGCCGCTGGGACTGGGAGCGTATGGTCCAGATCCGATACTGAGGCGATCGCGCCAATATTGGGCGCACTTGCTGATACTGGAGAGTGAACCTGTATATCTCCGGGTAATGCAGCCATCAGTGGTTGCGCAAGCAACCCCCAAATGACCAGCACAATACCCAGATAATGAACCATATCGGCCCCCCTTTATTGACCGTTTTAATCTAGCAGATCTGATATTGCCAGTTCTTGATCTGAATCAAATGTTTGACACCGATGTGTTTCTCATCGGTTCCACAACCAGAACCAACGGGGAGGCCAGGAATATAGGGTTAGAATTCAGAACGGCGCACCCGAACTTTATAATCGGGTACGCCAGGTTCATTGATTAAGTTCCGTCATTACCCTTGCTCTGCTTCCAAAGCAGATAAACCGCCGGCAATACCAACAATGTCAATACCAAAGCACTGAGCATGCCCCCCACCATAGGTGCAGCAATTCTGCTGACCACTTCCGCCCCTGTACCGGTACTGAACATGATCGGCAGTAAGCCGACAATAGTAGAGACTGTCGTCATCATCACCGGTCTAACACGTAAGCCTGCACCGTGAAGAACAGCTTCCCGTAATCCTTTCATACTCGGTGTGATGCCCCGCTCCTCACACTGAAGCAAGAAAAGCGTATGTGCCTGGTTGAGATAGACCAGCATAATGACGCCAATTTCTACCGCCACGCCCGCCAACGCGATAAAACCCACACCCACAGCAACGGAAAAGTTGTAACCAAGCAAATACATCAACCAGATGGACCCAATCATTGCCAGTGGTAAGGTGCCCATAATGATGGCGACCTCGGCAACACTGCGGAAATTTAAATAGAGCAGCACGATGATAATTGCCAGAGTCAGAGGCACCACGTAGGAGAGCTTCTCTTTGGCCCGCAACATGTATTCATACTGTCCCGACCAATTCAGGGAGTAGCTTGTTGGTAGTTCGACCTGATCGGCCACCACTTTCATAGCGTCTTCCACATAACTGCCGACATCCACTCCGTCGATATCGACAAAGGTCCAACCATTAAGACGGGCGTTTTCACTCTTGATGGCAGGCGGCCCGTCTTCAACATAAACACGAGCAACATCCCCCAATGCAATGCGCTGACCACTGGTCGTGACAATAGGCAGCAGAGCTAACTGCTCGGGAGAGTTGCGATAATCTTGTGGGTAACGCAGGTTGACGGGGTAACGTTCCAGCCCTTCGATAGTCTGCGCTACGTTCATACCGCCTATAGCGGTGGCAACCACTTGCTGCACATCGGCGATATTGAGGCCATAGCGTGCGGCTTTTTCTCGCTGAATATCCACCTTGATATAACGGCCACCCGCTACTCGCTCGGAATATACTGAGGCTGTGCCAGGTACATCTTTGAGCACCTGCTCCAAACGCTTGCCGATTTTTTCGATCTCCTTGAGGTCGGGGCCAGCCACCTTAATACCCACCGGGGTTTTTATACCGGTAGCCAGCATGTCGATGCGGGTTTTGATGGGCATCACCCAGGCATTGGTCAAGCCGGGAAACTTCACCAGCGCATCAAGCTCCTTCTTGAGTTTGTCGGTGGTCATGCCATCGCGCCACGCCTCTCTGGGTTTCAACTGAATAAAGGTTTCAATCATGGTTAGCGGCGCCGGATCTGTAGCAGTTTCAGCCCGTCCAATTTTGCCAAATACGGTTTCTACTTCCGGAACTGTGGCAATCAGCTTGTCAGTCTGTTGCAGGATTTCCCGCGCCTTGCCGATGGACAGGCCCGGATAGGTAGTGGGCATGTACATCAGGTCGCCTTCATCCAGATCGGGTATGAATTCGCTGCCAATCTTGTTAAGCGGCCAGATCCCAACAAGAAACACAACGCCAGCCATGGCGAGTGTGATTTTTGGAAAGCGCAAAACACCCTTGAGCAGCGGCATATAGCCTGCAATCAGCAACCTGTTGATGGGGTTTTTTCTCTCGGCGACCACCTTGCCCCTGATAAAATACCCCATCAACACCGGCACCACTGTCACTGCCAACGCGGCGCTGGCGGCCATGGCATAGGTTTTAGTGAAGGCTAGGGGACTAAACATTCGGCCTTCCTGAGCCTCCAGGGTAAATACCGGCACAAAGCTGACGGTGATAATCAGCAGACTGAAAAACAATGCCGGGCCGACTTCGCTGGCAGACTCTGCCACCACTTTCCAACGGTTCTTTGGCGTCAACGGCGTACGTTCCATATGCTTATGCATATTTTCAATCATCACAATCGCACCATCTATCATGGCACCGATGGCAATCGCGATTCCTCCAAGGGACATAATGTTTGCATTAATGCCTTGCCAGTACATCACAATAAAGGCCGTCAGGATTCCCAGCGGCAGGCTAACGACTGCCACCAGTGATGACCTGACATGAAATAAGAAAATGACACAGATCAACGCGACGATAGCAAGCTCTTCAACCAGACTTTTCCATAAACTGTCAATGGCGCTAGAGATCAATCGAGATCGGTCGTAAACCGTGACAATTTCTACGCCTTCCGGCAAACCCACCTTGAGTTTTTCCAACTTTGCTTTGACGCCATCAATGGTTTTCTGGGCATTCTCGCCAAAGCGCATGACGACAATCCCACCTACCACCTCTCCCTCACCATTAAGTTCAGCAATACCACGGCGCATTTGCGGACCCAGTTCAATATCGGCCACATCCTTTAATAACAGCGGTGTGCCATTCATATCCAAACCCAGAGGAATGGTTCTCAGATCGTCAATACCCTGGATATAGCCACTGGCACGCACCATATATTCCGCTTCACTCATCTCCACAACAGAAGCACCAACTTCCTGATTACCACGTTGGATGGCCATCTGGATATGAGAGAGAGGAATATTAAAAGCACGAAGCTTGTCCGGATTTACTTTGACCTGATACTGTTTGACCATACCGCCAAGCGCAGAGACTTCTGACACCCCCGGCACCGTTTGCAGTTCGTATTTCAAAAACCAATCCTGCAGGCTGCGCAACTGACTGATGTCGTGCTGACCAGTTCTATCTACCAACGCGTAGAGATAAACCCATCCCACGCCAGTCGCATCCGGTCCCAATTGTGGTCTGGCACTGGGTGGCAGCGTCGGCGCCACCTGCGACAGGTATTCCAATACCCGCGAGCGGGCCCAGTAAGCATCGGTATCTTCATCAAAAATGACATAGACATAGGAGTCGCCAAAAAACGAGTAGCCGCGTACGGTGACCGCACCCGGTACTGACAACATGGCAGTAGTCAGCGGATAGGTGACCTGATCTTCCACCACCTGCGGCGCCTGCCCCGGATAACTGGTTTTGATAATCACCTGCACGTCCGACAAATCGGGAATAGCATCTACCGGTGTATTTTTAAGGGACCAGCCACCAATTCCCACCAACATCAAGGTGGCCAACAGAACAAAAAAACGGTTATGAACGGACCAGCGAATAATTGCTTCGATCATTGTCCGGCCTCCTGCTGGTGCTCACTGTGATCCATCCCGCTATGATCCATCTCCTGATGATTCATACTTTCAAGATCACTGTGTTCCATGGCATCGGTTGGCTGGACATTGTCTGGATCCATGTCGGGAATATGCACTTGGCTAATCACGAAATTATTGTCTTCCCGGCGAATCTCCACATGGATATTCATTCCAGAACCAAACCGGCTCATATCCACCGCTTCGTCGACCGTAAAGTCCATTACCATAGCCGGCCACTGCCAACCTTCGATGGCTGCATGCGCCAGAGTTACCATTCGATGCTCTGTCATCAGGCTTTCAACACGTGCACTTACCCAGACCGAGTCGGAACTTGCGGTTATCCGATCATCTGCATGGGCCATGCGCTTGAAGTCTGAGGTTTTGCTGGATTCGGAATCAATCAGGAACTGGGCAGACGTAACAATACGCTCACCGTCTTTTAAACCAGAAAGAATTTCCACCTTATCTTCACCAATTCTGCCTACCTTCACTGCGATGGACTTAAAACGCCCTTCACCTTTTGCCAATACCACTCTTGATTGGCTACCGGTACGAATCAGTGCTTCACGGGGAATGAGTAAAGTCTCCCGCGAGGGCTTGGTAACTATTGTCATTTGCGCAAACATGCCCGGCCTCAGGAATCTATCCGAGCTGTCAAAATGCACCCTCACCTGAGCGGTACGCGTTTTGGCGTTCAGAGAGGGGTAAATATAATCAACATTTCCTTTCCACTCGCGACCGGGTAAATAATCCAGTCGCATGCGCACTGCATCACCCACTTGCACACTGGCCGCCTGCCGTTCAAATATTTCACCAATCACCCAGATATGCTCCAGTTGGCCTATGGCCATCATCTCCATACCCGGCTTAACAAACATCCCTTCCCGAGTGTTCAGATTATCCAATACCCCAGATTGAGGTGCAGTGATGGTAATGGTCTGACTAACCTTTGCGGATTTTTTCAGTCGGTGGATCTCCGATTCCGGCACCTGTAAAGCCGACAGCCGCTCCATGGCAGCAGTGATTAGTGTTGGGTTATTTCGCTTTAATGCCAGCAACAGTTCTTCCTGGGCATTGACCAGGGTAGGCGAATAT
>JALRJN010000117.1 GCA_023261185.1 Porticoccus sp. | reverse complement strand
AAATGACCATGAAACTGGTCGATGGCCCTTTTCGCCGTTTTGATGGGACCTGGCATTTCATAGCCCTGGGTGATAAGGCCTGCAAGATCGAATTCCGGTTGAGCTACGAGTTTTCCAGTAAGCTTTTTGAAAAAATCATCGGTCCCGTCTTCAGCCGGATTGCCAATACCTTCATCGAGGCTTTTGTGCAGCGGGCAGCACAGGTTTACGGTTCATGAAAATCGAAGTCATCTACGCACTACCTGACCGCCAGGAGCTTGTCACACTGGACTTGCCGGACGGCAGTACTGCCCAGCAGGCGGTTGAAGCCTCCGGGCTATTGCAGAAATATCCGGATATCGAACCGGGCGGGCGCAACAAGCTCGGCGTCTTTTCCAAGCTGGTAAAAGCAGATGCCGTTCTGCGTGATCGTGACCGCGTCGAGATCTATCGCCCGCTGATCGCCGACCCCAAAGAAGTACGGCGTCAGAAAGCCGCGGAAGGCAAAGTCATGAAGCGTGGCGCGGCTGAACTCAATGCCGGCGAATCTCCAGATGCCTAAAGCGGATGCTGAGGGGTCTTCGGGCAAAGCTCTTTCAGGCGTTCTAGCGATGCCAGATTTTGCCGGATTGTGATCAGCCCAGAGTCGGGAATCAGCAACTTACCGCTGGCTTTATCGCGTTCGATGTTGGCCAGATTCACCCGGGTTTCTTCATAACGTTTATCAATACTCCGACAGGTGGCCGACTCCTCGGCAGTCATGCGTTGGTGGGTCACAGGTGATCGATCCGGGGGTAGGGCCGACCGCCCAGCAGTGCCGGATGCCTGGATCTCGGGCGTTAGACTCATGACCTGATCCAGTTCCAGTGGCGCAGGCTGCACCCCTGTCGGTAGGCCCTGATCGCTGAGCCAGAGCGAGCCAGCAACATCGCGCCCAGTCTGCAATTGTGCCTCAGCTCTGGCCGAGAAAGTCAGTAAAAACAACGCACCAAGCAGGACCGCCAGAGGCGCGCGCTGATTATGTGAGAAGCACTTGAACCCGGCGTGAAGGCAAGGCGGCAGGGGAGTCCATCCGAGTGTTAGGAACATGTGGAGAGGAAATCATCCAAGTATCACTTGCTGGCATCATGTTGTGACGAGCACGACATCAATGTCAGGATTTGTCAGGATTCTGGTTTGCTTTCTATGAGAGTATAAAGGTGTTTTGAACAAATCAGATTTGTATGGTGAATGAACCGTTTCAAAAAATGCCAATCTGGATTCGTTGTAGTCAAACTTAGCCACTCAGATTGCACTGGGTATATTCAGTACCTTGTGAAAATGAACTGAATCTAAAAAATCAAATATTGGGGATTTATAGATGTCACACGAAAAAATCATTCTTACTGGAGCGGCAGCACTGGTGTTGGCGGCGTGTGGCAGCGGTGGTGGTAATGACAACTCCCCGCCGAGCAACACTGTGAATCTGACCGGAGGGATGCGTTTGGTGGGAGCCACGGGTATGGCGGGTGCAGATGCCGCAAATCCGGGTGGCGATGGGGGTAATGGCGGTGCAGGTGCCGCACTTTATGATCTGACGTCCGTCGGTGTTACTCACTTGAACATCAGTTCAACAGGAGCCAGTCCAAATGCTTTAATTGGTGGCTGGGGTGGTAATGGCGGTAACGGCGGCAATGCAGTCAGTTCAGGTGGTAATGGCGGTGTCGGCGGCAATGGTGGCAACGGGATGATCCCAATTTCTAATAATCCGGGTCTGAATGTTTCGATTACAGGAGATCAAGCACTCACGATCGCATGCGGTAACGGCGGCAATGGGGGCGTGGGCGGGAACGCCGGCATTTTTGGTAATGGTGGAAATGGCGGTGTTGGCGGTAATGGTGGTGTAGGCGGCAATGGCGGAAATGGTGGTCAGGGT
>JALRJN010000022.1 GCA_023261185.1 Porticoccus sp. | reverse complement strand
AACTACGAAGAGATCGAGATACTGGGACTGTATTGGCACTTCGTCGATCTGGTGTGGGTATTTATCTTTGCATTTTTCTATCTCTGGTAAGGGGGTGAGTCATGGATCATGCAGCTGACGGCCACGGGGCTGTTGTTAGAGAGGAAGAAGCGATCCAGCACCCGCTGGGGGTCTATTTTAAAATTTGGATTTTGCTATTCGTGCTGAGCGCGATGTCCTACGCCGTTGATTACTATCAGGTGCAGGGCTACATGCGCTGGTTCCTGATTCTGCTTTTTATGGTTTTAAAAGCCGGGTTGATCATTGCCGTTTTCATGCACATGGTTTGGGAGCGCTTGGCAATGGTGTACTTTATTCTGGTACCGCCCGCACTGCTGCTCACTCTGGTTGCGATAGGTTCTCTGGAGGCAGATTGGACCTTCTTTCAGCGAGGGGTTTATTTTCTGAAAGAGTTGATCATTGCGGCACCGGCTTCACCGCACCATTAAGCAGACTAGATACGGCGATCTAACAAGGAGTTAACGATGGGTGGCCAGAATACCGAGAGCACCAATTACACCACGCATGTGATTGTTTTTTTGCTGCTGACTGCATTCATGTACGTCTTTGCCTATTTGCTGGTGGATCACAGCAAAAGTGTTCCTGATCGCGTGGATACAGTGCACGCTGGCAAGCAGGAATAACGGTGCTCCGCTGAGGGATCTTAGGGACGCAATGCCACGGACGGCTCGATGCTCTGGCGATACAGAGCCTCGAAGTCGGCTGCTACCTCTGACGCCACGAACGGTGGACTGATGATGCCGGCGTACTGAACCAGCGGGTCCACCAGATATACAGCGCTGGAGTGGGTGACCTCGTATACGTTTTCAGCTGTTTCAGGCTCAGCCCTGAAAGGGGCGCCTAGTTGGCGGGTGAGGTTGGTGAGTTGCCCAATGGATCCGGTGGCGCCAAGAAAACTCGCGTCAAAATACTGTACGTAGCGTTTGATCTGGGCGGCCTTGTCACGCTCTGGGTCAACCGAAATGAATACAAATTGAATGTCGTCCTCGGCGATGCCTAGCGCGACTAATTCTCGCTTGACCTGTGACAAGTCGTAAAGCGTGGTGGGACAAATGTCAGGGCAGTACATGAAGCCAAAAAAGATGAAAGACCAGCGCGATTCGAGTGATTTGAGGTCGAAAACGCCCTTTTCATCGTCTACCAGAATGAATTCTGCCAGTGGTCTGCGCTCGGGGAATGCCGCTAGCGCGCTGGGCATGGTGTTTGCAGGGTCGGTTTTACCACTCCGCCATAGTGCCCAATATCCAGATCCGGCCAGCGAGAGCCCCAACACAGCAGCGACGGTGAGTGCCGCCATAGTCAATTTTTCCCGTGTCAATGCTACCACTGTAGGTTTCGCCCCCTTAGCTCAATTGATCAGCGCAGATAGACCATGCTAACTGCGTCAATATTGCCGCCGCAAATCTTCTCCGCCAGCGCTCTATCTGTCACCGCATGCATTAACATAGTAACGATACGGCCTTTTGGCCGCCAACCAGCGAGTTTTACAACGTGATGGAATCCAGTCTGACAGAGCGCGCCACCTGGCGAGATTATTATGAGCTGTGCAAACCAAACGTGGTGTGGCTCATGATTCTGACCGCGATCGTGGGTATGTGTATGGCGACTCAGGGGGCGGTGCCGGTGAATACGGTGATCTTTGCGAGCACTGGCATAGCGCTCTGCGCGGCTTCCGCTGCTGCGATCAATCACCTCGCC
>JALRJN010000051.1 GCA_023261185.1 Porticoccus sp. | reverse complement strand
GAAGCATCTGCCGGGAAATACGGTTGAGCTTGTTGATGGTCTCAATCATGTGCACGGGAATACGGATGGTGCGTGCTTGGTCGGCAATGGAGCGGGTGATGGCCTGGCGAATCCACCAGGTCGCATAGGTGGAGAATTTGTAGCCGCGACGGTACTCAAATTTATCGACGGCTTTCATCAGGCCAATATTGCCTTCCTGGATCAGGTCGAGGAATTGCAGGCCACGGTTGGTGTATTTTTTGGCAATAGAAATCACCAGGCGCAGGTTGGCCTCCACCATTTCTTTCTTCGCGCGCCGTGCTTTGGCTTCGCCGATAGACATGCGGCGATTGATGTCCTTGATCTGTCCCACTTGTAGGCCGGAGTTTTCCTCGATCTGTCTCAAGCGGCGCTGGCTGCGCTGGATGTCTGCCTTGAGTTCATCCAGGGCTTTGGCATAGGGTTCTTTGGACTTCAGCAGGCTGGTAATCCATTTTTCGTCGGTTTCATGGCCGGGGAATGTCCGGATGAAATCGGTACGGGGCATTTTTGCCTGACGCACGCAGAGTGTCATGATGGCGCGTTCTTCGTTTCGAATGGCCACCAGAGCATCGCGTACCACGTCGGTCATGGGATCAAACTGCCGGGGAGCAAGCTTCAGGTATTTGAAGTGCTCACTCAGTGCAAGCATCGGTGCTTGGCTGTTTTTGTGTCCCAAGCCATATTTGTTGATGGCCTTTTTGGCTTTTTCATTCAGTTTACGAAGGGTGTCAAAGCGCTCTTTGGCTTCCACTGGGTCGAGGCCTGAATCGTCTTCAGCCTCATCGCTGTCGTCGTCATCGTCATCTTCGTCTTGCTCGTCATCGTTAGCCTGGCGAGCTTTTTCCTCTTCCCGGCTCTTCGCAGCCTCAGCCTGGGCCAGTGCCGAAGGCACGTGTTCCATGGGATCGAGGTAGCCGATCAGTACATCGCTGAGTTTGCGCTGTTCGCTTTCGATGAGATCGTATTCGGAGAGAATGTGGTCAACTGTGGTGGGCCATTCAGCCAATGCTGCCATCAGTTCACGAACGCCTTCCTCAATGCGCTTGGCGATCTCAATCTCGCCTTCGCGAGTTAGCAGTTCGACGGAACCCATTTCCCGCATGTACATGCGTACTGGGTCTGTGGTGCGATGCTGTTCGGTCTCAACCGCAGCCAGGGCAGCCGCTGCCTCTGCAGCAGCAATTTCGTCAGTAGTGGAGTCGCCGGAGGTGATCAGCAGTTGTTCGGCATCGGGCGCGGTCTCAAAAACACTGATGCCCATGTCGTTGATCATTTGAATAATGTCTTCGACCTGATCGGGATCAGAAATATCTTCCGGTAGGTGATCGTTCACCTCTGCGTAGGTCAGATAGCCCTGTTCACGGCCTCTGGCGATCAGTTCCTTGATACGTGATTGTTGCTGTGCGGTACCACTCATATATGATCTGCTGTTATTCCGGGGGCAAAATTAAGCGCGGGATTATACCGGAAGAAGCTGCGTTTGTGTTACCTGTTTTGGTAAAAAATGCCGTTCTTTCCGGTCTTCAGCTATTGCGCTCTGGGTTTTCCAAGTATTTGATTAAATAACTCTTTTGTCTCCAACGTGCGCTGCTCTGCAGAGAGTTTGAGCCATGCGTTGTTCAGGTGTTTCAGGTCATGTTCATCAACAGCCTCTTTGTCAGCCAGGTGGCGGAGAAGTTCAGCTGGAGCCAGTTGTGCCAGTGTTTTCCTCAACAGTCGATCCTGACTATCGATGAATTCGCGCTGATTGTCCCGTTCGCTGTTGGCTACGGGGCGCAGCAGGTCCGTGGCGGCAATTTTAGCCAGGGTTTCTGCCTGGTCAGCGCTGTGCACACCACGCCAGTACCCAAGGATATGATTGAGGCTGTAATTGGGGTTTTCAAGGAGCAGTTCCACAAGGGGCAACAGAATTTCAATGCCCTCGTCATCGAGCTTTTGCAAGATCGGAAGAGCA
>JALRJN010000059.1 GCA_023261185.1 Porticoccus sp. | reverse complement strand
TCCACCGTTTCCACCACGATATCCCCGGCCACCAGCAAACCCGGGGTCAGCAGTCCCTCGGCATTGTCAACTTCAACCCGGGCGAGGGTGTAGGGCGCGTTACTGGGTGCCGGCAGCAGGTGGCGTATGGTACCTTCCCGCTCGATGCCGTCAGCCTTCAGTCGGACTTTCTGGGCAATGGCAACCTCGGCCCGTTGGCCGGGGAAGACCTTGAATTCGGCCCACAGAGTGGTCAAATCGGCAATGGCGAATAGGGGTTGCTCCCCGGTCATTTCTCCGTTGCTGATCCGACGCTCAATGACGATCCCGTCGATGGGCGCTCGCAGTGCGTAGGTTTGCAGGCTTTCGTTGGACTCGACTTGAGCGAGTACGTTGCCACGCTCGACCCGATCGCCCAGATTGACCTTCACCTGGCTGACCACGCCCGGGAAACGGGCGCGGATCCGGGCAATCTGCTGCGGTGCCGTGGTCAGGCTGCCGTAGGTGGTGAGGCTGCGCTCGATGGCACTCGGCCCGGCTGCGGCCGTTGTGATACCCGCTTTTTGGGCGATAGCCGGGGCGATCCGGGTGCGACCTTCGTGGGATTCCCAGTGCCAGCGGTAGTTCTTGCCGTCCATGGCGAGGGTCACTTCCACGTCGAAGGAGTGGGGTTCGGTCACCACGCCATCCCCCAGCCAGTAGTCCCCCTGGTAGGCGAAGTCGAATGTGTCCACTTGCCCGCCCAGGCGGGTGAGCTGGACATTGAGGTCAATATCATCGGTAACGGCGCGGCCAGCCTTGGTGACCCAGGCCCGGTATTCCGGGGGAACGCCCTGCTCAAAGATTTGCAGTTCGACGGTGGCGTCGTTCTGTTGCAGCAGTATGCCGCCGTGAGGCCCCCTGGCCTCGGCCTGCGATTCGTCGTGTTGTTCCTCGGCGGCTTGTAAGGGACTGATGGCAAGGCAGCTGGCCACCAGAATCAGACAGAGTTGTTTTATCAGTTGCATGGTGTGAATCCTGAATTTGTGGGTTAGCGCGTCGGGGCGCCCGGAACAGTCGCGAGTGGCTGCGCCGTAAGTTGTTCGATCAACGCCTGGTTGAGCAGCGCCGTGGTGGCGGCGTCGACCAGTGCCTCCCGTGCTGAGAGCAGCTCCCGCTGTGCGGCGGTCCACTCCACATAGCTGTAGCGGCCGTTTTCATAGGCTTCGCGGGTCTGAGTGAGTGCCTCGGTCAGGTCGGGAAGCATTTGGCTGCGAATCTGCTCAACAGTCTCGATACTCTGTTGCCGCAAGTGGTAGGCGTCGAACAGGCGCGAATGGAGGCGCAGCAGGGTATCCTCCCGGCGGAATCGGACCTCATCCCGCGCCGCCAGGGCGGCCTGCACCTCGCCGCGATTGCGCCGTCCGGAAAAGAGCGGTACTGAGAAACCAGCGGTCAAGGCGGTATCGTCCGTCTCCTCGAAACGCCGGACGCCCACCTGCCAACGGATATCGCTCTCGGACTGGCTGCGCGCCAACTGAATCTCCGCTTCACGGATACGCTGTTCGCTCGCGTAGATTTGAATGGCCGGGCTGTCGCTGACCCGCTGGTACAGGGCATCGAAGTTGTCGGAGGAACCGAACTGGAACAGATCGCCTTCCAGCATTTGAAAGTCCGGGCTGGTATCACCCCACAGCGAAGCCAGAGCCATTTTCCGGCTCTCGTAGGTGGCTCGCAGACGGGACTGCTCAATACGACTCCGGGTGAGCGCCGCCCTGGCGCGCATGACCTCGGCCTGGGGCGCGGCACCCTGGTCGGCGCGTCGGGCGACGATCTCGTGGGTGGCCTCGGCCAGCGCCACAGCTTCAGCGGCCAGTTCGAGTTTTTCCTGCAGGGCCAGTGTGGCGACAAAGCGCTGGGTCACCTGTCCCAAGAGATCCAGGGTCTCGGCCCGACGCTCGGCCTCGACCCGCCCGTATCGTGATTCAACCACGCTGACGCGGGCCTGACGCTTGCCGCCAAGTTCGAGGACCGATGACAAGGACAGGGTGTACTCCGCCCCGTCAACTCCTCGCAGATTGTCGCTGCCGAGGAAGTTTTCCACTTCCAGTCCGGCCTCCAGGGCAGGATTTTGATCTGCCGTAAGGCGGCGGCCCTCAAGGCCCTGAAGGCGAAAATCGAAGACCTGGAGGCCGGGGTTTTGCGCCATGGCCCGCGAGCGGGCCTCGGACAGAGTGCGCGGTTTCTCTCCGGCGTGTGCCAGGGCGGAACCGAATGCCAGCGCTAGAAGGCAAAAGGCATGGATAATAAAGTGGCACGGCATTGCGCGCCGCCCGTTTTTTACGGGCATTCTGAAAAGCATGGGACTGCTCCTACGAAAGTCTAAATGACAGTTGTTCCCCGGGTGGGGAAGGTATTCGCAGGATCAGACGATAGGAGGGCGGAAAAGGGAGGATTGAACCCCGGTGGTGAAGTTGGCTTGGTAGTCGGACAGTACTATTCCTGCAGTCAAGCCGGAAATGTTGGTGAGGGTTCCCATCAATACCATGTGAAAGCAGCTATGGCTGTGATGGCAATGGTCCGCTGAATGATAGGGGCTGTCGGGAGACGACTTGGTTGCCTGATTTTCGCTGGAAAAATCCGCTGATTCGTGTGAATGCTCATCATAATGTGGCATTGCGGGGTTGTGCGGTTGTGCTTCATAGGCAATAGACGCCACTGACTGCAAAGCAATCAACAGCGTCATTGCGACTATGAAACAGCGTTTAATCATGCAAGTGGTCCCGGAATTTGATCGTGAGCCTAGCAGAAAGGCAACCACATTGAAACGACTGGACCCCCATGGGGTTACGTGAGGCACTGGTGCGCTGGCCTGAGCAAATCAAGTGGAGGCGATAGTTAAATTGCGTCATCAATATCCCCATAGATAGATTGATACCGCTATTGCAGATAGCCACAGACTGATAATGACGCCTGCCGCGACCCGGCTGATCGGCGTTGGGTGGTGGAGTCTAGCGCGTTCGCGATTCTCATGAATGACAATCTTTGGAGTCATTTTTACTACCAGCCAGATGCCCGCCGGAACGATCAATAAGTCATCCAGGTAACCAATGACCGGGATGAAGTCTGGAATGAGGTCGATAGGTGAAAAAGCATAGGCACCGACGACGAAGGCCAGTATTTTGGTGTGCAGAGGGGTGCGAGAGTCCCGCGCAACCAGCCACACCGTATACATGTCCTGCCTGATAAGTCTGGCCCATCTTTTTAGCTGCGTTCGCAATGTCTTCACCGGTATTTCGGAATTAATCGTTAAATGACCTATTTCAAATACGATCGCAGTATGCCGATGACATCATCGAGTTCCTGCTGACGCTGCGCCTGAGAAATGTCCTCGGCACCTAGATGTTCACGCAGATGACCTTCGAGCACTTCGGACATCAGGCCATTGATAGCACCGCGTATGGCCGCTATCTGTTGCAGTATGGCTGTGCAATCCTTGCCCTGATCCAGGGCTTTTTCAATGGCTTCTGCCTGCCCCTTAATGCGTCGAACCCGGGTTAAGAGCTTTTTTTGATCCCTGTTGGTGTGTGCCATATGCACTGTTCTCTAGTGTGTAAATATATACTGGGGTATAGTATATGTCGCGATGCATTAAGGTACCAGTCCTGTGGAAAAATTTGACAACACCATTCCTTGGCAGCACTCCCATATTTTTGATGACGGCAATCCGTTAGCGGAACGAAACACCCGGTGGGCCGTTTGGCTCACCGCAATTACCATGGTGGTGGAAATCGCCGGGGGATGGATTTACAACTCCATGGCGCTATTGGCCGATGGTTGGCACATGAGTTCCCATGCCATGGCGTTGGGTTTGTCGGTCCTGGCTTACGGCGCAGCACGGCGTTTGGCCCATAGCAAACGCTTCGCCTTCGGCACCTGGAAAATTGAAATCCTGGGCGGCTATACCAGTGCGATTTTGTTGGTCGGAGTCGCCGGGTTGATGTTGTTTCAATCCGTTGAACGCTTGCTGGCACCGAGCCCCATTCACTATGACCAGGCGATCCTGATTGCCATGGTAGGTTTGTTGGTCAATCTCACCTGTGCCTGGTTATTGAAAGATGGTCATGCTCATCATCATGGCACGGATAGCCACGATAGCCATCACCATCATCACGACCTCAACCTGCGTTCTGCCTATCTACATGTCATGACCGATGCGGCAACCTCTCTATTGGCCATTGTCGCCTTGTTTGGGGGCAAGTGGTGGGGGGCCAGTTGGCTGGACCCGGTAATGGGTATTGTGGGTGCAGGCCTGGTGTCCGCCTGGGCCTACGGGCTTTTGCGGGATACCGGTCGCGTGCTTCTGGATGCAGAAATGGATGCGCCTGTGGTGGCGGAGATACACGATGCCATCAAGTCGGCGCCGGTAGAGGCGGCAATATCGGATTTGCATGTCTGGCGAGTAGGGAAGGGGAGCTACGCGTGCATCTTGTCGCTCGTGGTGGATGAAACCGTAGCGCCTGACGATATCAAACGGTATTTAGGCGTACACAAAGAGCTTGCTCATGTGACCGTGGAGTTGAATCAAGTCAGAGGGTAGCCAGCCGGAATCATCCTGATCTTTGATGCGCTGCCAAATCTTCGATGATTGCATCGTGAGTAGATAGGGATGCATGGGCCTTTTCGAGATGCGGATCTGCTGCTGCCATCATGGAGTAACTGCCTCAAACCCCTCGTGGAGGGATGCGATCAGTGGGCAGGTGACATTGTCCTTCTGGGTGCAGCACTCCTCGACGAGTTGGTCGAGCACGCCTTCAATTTGCTGAAGACTGCGGATCTTGTCTCGCACGTTGCCCAGCTTGCGCTCGCCCAGTGCTTTGGCCTCGTCGCAATGGGTGCCGTCTTCGAGTTTCAGCAGTTCTCCGATTTCCTCCAGACTGAATCCCAGCCATCGCGCCCTGCGGATGAATCGAAGCCGTGCCAGCGCGTCCTCGTCGTAGCGGCGAATCCCGCCTAAGGGCTTCTCAGGCTCTGTCATCAGCCCCAGCCGCTGGTAGTAGCGAATAGTTTCGACGTTTATCTCTGCGGCCTTGGCCAGACTGCCGATGGTCATGGATGTGTTTTGAGAACCGGACACGTTGCTTGACTCCGTAGTCGACTACGGAGATAAGCTTGCCACAGTGGTGAATAAAACAACAGGAGGTTTGCCCATGCCTGAATCCAAACCGGGACGCGGTTCGTTGCTTGCCGGGGGTGTCGCAGCCTTGCTGGCCTCTGCCTGTTGCCTGGTACCGTTGGTGTTGGTGGTGCTGGGGTTTTCCGGCGCCTGGATCGGTAATTTAACCGCATTGGAACCCTATCGTCCCTGGTTTCTGGGCGCTGCCCTGGTGGCCATGGTGTTGGCCTGGCGCCAGATATACCGGCCCACCAGGGCTTGTGAACCCGGCGATGTGTGCGCTGCACCCAGGGTGCATGGCGTTTACAAAGCCGCCTTCTGGTTCGTAGCGTTACTGATCGCCATCGCTGCGGTGTTCCCCTATGTCCTACCCCTGTTTTACTGAGAGGTCCGCAACATGAAAAAGTCCTTACTTGTAAGTTCACTGTTTGCCCTGTTCAGTCTACCCCTCTGGGGCGCGGAGCAGACCGTCACGCTGGATGTGCCCGGTATGACCTGCGCCGCCTGCCCGATCACCGTAATGACTGCGCTCAAGCGGGTTGACGGTGTCAGGCAGGTCGATGTCAGCTTCGAGCAGCGCGAAGCCAGGGTCACCTTCGAGGACACGCAAACCTCCGTTACAGAGTTGACGGAGGCCACGGCCAATGCCGGTTATCCATCTACCCTCAAACAAAGCTCGGCAGATCAGAAGTAATGAGATTGTAGGGTAATTTTCGGATAGGAAACCGTCATGAGTGAAGCGCAAGCGATTCACATTGCTGTCATCGGTACCGGCGGTGCCGCCATGGCCGCGGCACTGAAAGCGACGGAACGCGGCGCCCGGGTAACCGTGATCGAGCGAGCCACCCTTGGTGGCACCTGCGTGAATACCGGTTGCGTGCCATCCAAGACGATGATCCGAGCGGCGAAGATCGCGCACTTGCGACGCCAAAGTCCCTTTGACGAGGGCATTGATGTCTGGGCGCCAACTGTGGATCGTGGCAAATTGCTGGAACAACAGCAGGGATTGGTGGAAGCACTGCGCGAGGCCAAGTATGCCAGTATTCTACGTGACAACCCGGCCATTACCCTGATCCAGGGAACAGCGCAATTCGTGACGGCCAATGCGCTCGACGTCACCACCACGGAGGGCGAAGTGCGGCGGATCAAATTTGATCGGGCATTTATCGGCACGGGTGCGCGGCCGGCGATCCCACCCATTGCGGGGTTGGCCGATACGCCGTACCTGACTTCCACCTCCGCCTTGTCGCTATCCATCATCCCAGAGCGCCTGCTGGTGATCGGGGGATCAGCGGTGGCATTGGAGCTTGCCCAGGCCTTTGCGCGGCTGGGCAGTCATGTAACCATCCTGGCGCGTAGCCGGTTGCTATCCCGTGACGATCCGGCTGTAGGCGATGTTATTCGGAAGGCCTTTGAGCAGGAAGGCATTCGGGTATTGCTGCGGACCCAGGCCAGCCGGGTCGATTACGCCGATGGAGAGTTCATACTGGATACCAATGCCGGGGAATTGCGAGCAGAGCAGTTGTTGATCGCCACCGGACGCACACCCAATACCGAACGGTTGGGTCTGGAACAGATTGGCGTGAAGACAGTGCGTGGCGCGATTCAGGTGGATGGGCGAATGCAAACCAACGTGCCAGGCATCTATGCGGCGGGCGATTGCACCGATCACCCCCAGTTCGTCTATGTGGCCGCCGCCGGGGGCAGCCGGGCCGGGGTCAACATGAGCGGCGGCGACGCTCTGCTTGACCTCAGCGCCATGCCGGCGGTGATTTTTACCGATCCACAGGTGGCGACCGTTGGCTTGACGGAAGAACAGGCGACCACGCAGGGGTTGCAGGTCGATACTCGCGTGCTCAGTTTGGACAGCGTGCCGCGCGCCTTGGTGAATTTCGACACCCAAGGCTTTATCAAAATGGTGGCCGAACAGGATTCAGGCCGCTTGCTGGGAGTGCAGGCAGTTGCCGCCGAGGCTGGAGAACTGATCCAGACGGCAGTAATGGTGATGCGGGCCAATATGACCGTGCAGGAAATGGCTGAAGAGCTGTTTCCCTACCTGACCATGGTGGAAGGGCTCAAGCTCTGCGCCCAGACTTTTACCACGGATGTGACTCAATTGTCCTGTTGCGCCGGGTAAGGCTGCGTTCCCGGCTCAGTCGGCATTCCTGATCAGGCGCGGCAGCCAGCGCAGATATGCGACCATGCCGAACAACTCGACCAGGGATTGGAAGACGATGACAACGATGGCGGCACGCCAGGGCTCCGGCAGTGACAGCGCCAGCGGCAGCATGACGAAGGAGTTGCGGGTACCAAAGCTGAAGGTGAGGGTGCGGCCGATAGTGGGCGTGAACCCGAATAGCTCACTGAGCCCCTTGCCGATAATGGCGGCGGCAATCAGGTAAAGCACAAAAACCACAAGCGCCGACCACAGCAGGGCGCCACTGTCGATCACCAGGCTGACCTGGGAGCCGGCAACCAGAAACACCACCAGTGCCAGCAACGGCACGGGCAGCCACCCAAGCCAGTCCACCAGTGTTTGCGCGCGCGGGTGCTTTTCCGTCAACCGTTCGGTAATCCAGGCCAGGATCAGCGGGGTGACAATCAATCCGAAGAAGGCTGGCAGCAAGTGGCTGCCGACCGCCAGCTCAATGGCGATATTGCCCATGAAAAGCCAGATATAAACGGGTAGCAAAATGAGCTGCACAATCAGCAGGATCGGCGCGGCCGCGATGGCCCGGGCACCGTCCCCACCACCGAGATGGGTATAACTGATAAACCAGTCCGTACAGGGCACCAGCAGTACCAGCAGCACGCCGAGACGAATAGCGGGATCATCCGGTAACAGCCACAACAGAAGACCAACGACCACCGGTATCAGGATAAAATTGCCCGTCAGCAAAGCGGCCAGAAAGCGGCGATCACGAAATGCCGACCTGAGATGTATCAGTGGTACCTGAGTGAAAGTGGTATACAGAAGAACACCTAGGGCCGGCCAAAGCAACACTTCCCAATGACGGGTCTGCTCTGGTGACATCCAGCCGATGGCCATGCCGACCAGGATGGCAACCAGATAAATCCAGACCTGATATCGCTCCAGTTGTTCGCGCATTTAAAGCTGTTCCTGCTGTTTTTCGAGGGCACGATAGTATCATTGGTGCGCAATGAGCTCCGGGGACACGCCCTAAGGGTTTCGGCAGACTCATCGAAAGGACTGAAATCTCTTTAGGCGGTGTCGGGAGAGATACGGTAAATTGGCCAGTGCCAGCATTTCACCTTTTTGCCGGCTAGTAGAGGGGAGGGTGTCCCTAAAGGGTTGTTGGTTTTTCCCCAGTTTGGCAGGTTCTGACCCTGTTGAGCGGGGTCACGGATGTAAGGTTAGTAGAACCTAAAGAAGCTGGTCAATTGCTCATGGACATACTGAGATATTTCGAGAGGGTAGAAAGCTATAGTCTTTAGCTTTGGTAATAGGTGTGGTGTAGCTTGAAATGTTTATTAGAAGGCATGCTTTAGATTTCTTCACATTACTCAGATTTGTATCCCAGTTGTATCCCAGAATTTCTATCTAGGTTGTGGGGTATAAAATAATCCGTTGCGTTTATGTAAGGGGGGGATGGTACCAGAGGCCGGACTCGAACCGGCACACCATTGCTGGCGGGAGATTTTGAATCTCCTGTGTCTACCAATTTCACCACTCTGGCACAGGGGCGCGATTATAGCAGCGGCCCTTGCAGAATCAATAGATGTACCC
>JALRJN010000019.1 GCA_023261185.1 Porticoccus sp. | reverse complement strand
GCCACCGATCATTTGCTGTCAGGCAAAAAAGCTTTGGTGATTGGCTACGGCGATGTCGGCAAAGGTTCAGCCCAATCACTGCGCCAGGAAGGCATGATCGTCAAGGTGACAGAAATTGATCCCATTTGCGCCATGCAGGCCTGCATGGACGGCTTCGAAGTGGTATCACCTTACCAAAAAGGCGACCCCGTTCAGGGCGTCAACGCCGACCTGCTGGCCACGACGGATCTGGTAGTGACCTGTACCGGCAACTACAACGTCTGTGATGCCGATGTGCTCGCCGCCCTGAAGTCCGGTTGCGTGGTATGCAATATCGGCCATTTCGACAATGAAATCGATACCGCCTACATGCGAAAAAACTGGCAGTGGGAAGAAATCAAACCCCAGGTTCACAAGGTCTATCGCAATCGTGAAGCCAATGACCACCTGCTGCTGCTCTCAGAAGGCCGCCTCGTAAACCTTGGCAATGCCACCGGTCACCCAAGCCGTATTATGGACGGCTCGTTTGCCAACCAGGTTTTGGCGCAAATACACCTGTTTGATCAGAAGTTTGCGGATGCCGATGCCAATACCCAACGCGAGATGCTACGTGTCGAGGTCCTGCCGAAAAAGCTGGATGAAGAAGTAGCCGCCCATATGGTCGCCGGATTTAATGGCGTGATCACCATACTGAAGAAGGAACAGGCCGAATACATCAATGTCCCTGTGGAAGGTCCCTTCAAGGAAGACAGCTATCGCTACTGATAGCCGTCATCGCTGTTACTGAATGACTGGAACAAGAATGATTATGACTGACCATCACCTCAGCTTTGAGTTTTTCCCGCCCAAAACCCCAGAGGGGCAGGAAAAATTGCGAGCCACACACACGAAGCTCGCCCGCTTTCAACCGGAGTTCTTCTCTGTCACCTACGGTGCCGGCGGCTCGACCCGTGAACATACCCGTGACATCGTGTTTGAAATCCAACAGTCCGGCTCCATGGCCACACCCCACCTTTCCTTCGGCGGGGACAGTCGCGATGCAGTAAAAAGCCTTCTGGAAAGTTATCTGGCCGCCGGCATCAAGCGTATTGTCACCTTACGCGGCGATCTTCCCTCTGGCATGGGAGACATGGCACAACTGGTATATGCCAATCAGCTGGTGGAATTTATCCGCGAACATTTTGGTGACACGTTTGAATTACTGGTTGCCTGTTATCCGGAAATTCATCCCCAGGCCGAAAGTTACGATCGCGACATTTATTGGCTTGGACAAAAATTTGCGGCCGGTGCCAGTCGCGCTATCACGCAATATTTTTTCAATCCCGACGCCTATTTCTATTACCTGGAACAGTGTCAAAAGCAGGGAATTAACCAGCCGATTATTCCAGGCATTATGCCCATCACCAACTTCCAGAATCTGGTACGCTTTTCCGATAATTGTGGTGCAGATGTCCCTCGCTGGATTCGCCAACGGCTTGCGCAATTTGGCGATGACAGCGCCAGCATCAAGGCATTTGGCCTGGAAGTCGTCACCAAGTTATGCGAAACACTCCTGGCCGGCGGCGCACCTGGGCTACACTTCTACACCATGAACCAGGCAGATACCTGCACGGCGTTGTGCCGCAATCTGGGCTTTACTGAAAGCTGACCCCATGCGTGAGATCCGGGTTTTTACCGATCAGCCCCTGACAATTGGCGCAGAGCTCACTCTGGAAGACCATGTCGCCCGTCATCTGGGCGCTGTTTTACGGCTGAAAGCAGGCGACCCGATCACGCTATTTAACGGCCTTGGTGGCGAGTATCCGTCCACCCTGACCGACTGCAGTAGTAAACGTGCCCGAGCCCGGGTTATGGATTTCGTCACTATTGAACGTGAATCGCCACTGCAGATTCACCTTGGCATCGGCCTCTCGCGGGGCGACCGCATGGACTGGGTCATCCAGAAAGCCACAGAAGCTGGCGTCAGTGAAATTACACCGCTTTTTACTGACCGCACAGAGGTGAAACTCAAAAGTGATCGCCGTGAAAAGAAACTGGGCCACTGGCAGCAAATCGTCGCAAGCGCCTGCGAACAGTGTTATCGCAACCGACTGCCCGTTATCCACGAGCCCCGCAACCTTCAACACTGGCTGAATGAAGTTTCTTCCGATAAAAAACTGGTGCTTCACCACCGTAGCGAACAGTCCCTGCGCCAATTACAGGATGAAACATGCCCCACTGTCACCCTGTTGATAGGTCCGGAGGGCGGATTGTCGCCGGAAGAGATCGAATCTGCCATTCAACAAGATTTTCAGCCACTGACACTGGGCCCAAGAGTCTTACGAACAGAAACTGCGCCAGTTGTCGCTATCAGCATCCTTCAGTCAATTTGGGGTGACTTTATCTAGCCACACCCGCCCTCTTTGTCTATCCTCCATGCTCTATATTAATTAGCCAAGAGCATTCCAATGCATCTATTCAGCTTATACCCAAGGAAGGGGTAGCATGATGAATGTGAACTATCGTACTGTTTTTATTCTCGTTATTGTTTTCATTACGCTTGTATTCACCGGCGTTTTATCCGCGGGCTTTCTGGGTGAGAACGACGTTTTTTCGATTGACTGGAAATTCCTTACCTATACGGTGATCTCAATTTTCTCCATTTCCATGGTCGCCCTGATCACGGCAATACATCGTCTTTTTATCAAACCAATCAATGCAATCACCCAGGCGATTGAACAAAAAGCTAAGGAGGAGCACAGCCCGTTTGAGCTGTCTGGTATAGCCGGCGAGGTGATCTCACTGAACAATGCACTGTTCAATGTGTTTGATGCAGAAAGCAAAGCCAAGGCACAAATCAAGCATCTGGCCTTCTATGATAATCTCACCGGCTTAGCGAACCGGCGCCTCTTCAAATCCTATCTCGGCAGCTCGATTGCCTCCTGCGCACGCAGCCAGAAAAAATTGGCTTTGTTATTTATTGATCTGGATAACTTCAAAGTCATTAACGATCACTATGGTCACCAGATCGGCGACCGGGTTCTGGCTGAGTTTGCCAATCGTATCAAGCGGATCACCCGAGGAACTGACCTGGTCTCAGTCATCAATCCGGATGAAAGCAGCAGTATTGCGCGCTTGGCGGGCGATGAATTCGCCATTTTACTGTCGGGACTGACAGACACCATGGCGACGGTTTCAGTTGCTGAGCGGATTCTTGAATCTACACACCAGCCGGTTGAAATTGAGAATCACAAGCTCTATGTGCAGGCATCCATTGGTATCGCCACCTATCCCGATGATGCCCTCAATGCCGACGAGCTGATTCGCTATGCAGATGCTGCCATGTACCAGGCTAAAACCTCCGGCAAACATACCTACCATTTCTTCTCCAAAACGCTGTCTAAAATTCTCCAGAGGCAACGTCAGGTTCAGGAAGCCCTGCGCACAGCATTACTTAACGATGAATTTTATCTGGAATTCCACCCCTATGTTGATTCCAAGGAATTCAAACTGGCTGGCGTAGAGTTGCTGTTGCGCTGGCAGAGCCAAACCCTGGGCAATGTTTCACCTGAAGAATTTGTGCCCATTGCCGAATCCTGCGGCTTGATGAAAGAGATCGATGCCTGGGTCATCAGTGAAGGCTGCGAAATGCTGAGCGACTGGCGAAAGCGTGGTTTGCCCCCTGTTCGCTGCTCTATCAACCTTTCTGCCAGCGAACTTCGCAACCGCGCACTTCCGGCCTTTATCGATGCGTGCCTTAAGAGCCATGATTTGTCTCCATCAGACCTGGAGCTTGAGATTACCGAGACAAAACTGGTGGATCACGATGATCGTACTATTCAAGTGCTGGAAGGACTGAACAGAATGGGTCTGTCGCTCGCACTCGATGATTTTGGCAGCGGCTTTACCTCATTGAACCAGCTTGTGGCTTTTCCCGTTCATAAGCTGAAAATAGACAAGACATTTATTGCTGAACTCAATGACAAAGAACGCCTGTTTAAAATTGCCGATGTCATTCTGATGCTTAGCCGATCCTATAATCTGTCAGCGACTGCTGAAGGTGTAGAAAATATTCACCAGGCGCACTACTTGTCACAGTCTGGCTGCCAATATTTGCAAGGCTATTATTTCAGCGAGCCAGTTTCTCGTCAGTCATTCGAGGCAATGCTGGCTAAAGACAACCGTACCCTTCCCATGCCCAGCGCCAGTATCACATCTATAGATAGCGGGGCCACACGCCGAACATATTAGTACCAAGCTAGCTCTCGGTTCCCATATATTTTTTAAAAAAAAGCCGCTTTCCCAACAGAAAACGGCTTTTTTATTGAGTTATGCGGATTAATTGGTTTTTTCTTCTTTGCCCGCTTTTTTCTCCTGGTACAGCGCATCAAAATTGACAGGCGCAAGCATCAGGGGAGGGAAACCACCCTTGATCAACATGTGATCAACGGTTTCGCGAAGATAGGGGAACATGATAGCGGGGCATGCTGATCCAAGCGCCTCTTCCAGATGCTCTTTTGAGAATCCGCTGATCATAAAAAGTGCAGCCTGTTCAACAACCAGCTTGAAGGCCCCGATATTACTGGATGTATTGTGGGCTTTGATCGAGACAGTCAAGAGAACTTCATAGCGACCTTCTTCAATCGTATTGCTTTTAATATCCATATCCAGCGCAATTTCCGGTTTCCAGTCATCACGGAATACCGTCGCAGCATTTGGCGCTTCATACTCAGTACGCTTTATATAAATTTTCTGCATTGAAAAATGCGGCCCGTTATTAGCTTGTCCAGCTTGAGACATAGTAATTTCCTCAATTTCTACACATATGAACTACGGCTCTAACAGCAGTCAGGCCATTGAATATTGTTCAATAATTTCTGGCTAGTGGTTCAGACAGATAGGCCGCGGTAGGCGGCAGGAGTGGAAGTATAGTCTCCCTGCTATCTCAAGAAAAGTCAGCTGATTATCGGGAGCAAACTCACTGGCAACACGACTATTTCAACGCTTGAGCCAGAAATAAAAAAGGTCCCGACCCTAAGGTCGGGACCCATAGCAACCACCATTAAATTTTGGCGGGAGCCGGCATTTCCAACCACTCGAAGAAAGTCTTCAAGTCGGGCTGAATGTCGTGCATGACGGGGTACCACGGAGTAGGTGCTTCCACGTCGTGCTGAATGCCGCAAGACGGGCAGTAGTACTCACGGTATACCTGCCAGTTAGTGTCGGGAGCCATGATGGCAGGATAAATCTGTTCCATCTTCTCTACACTATCGCGAACGTAGATCAGAGCATTCAGCTTCCAGTTTTTACGGTAATCACCGAAGTCGTGACCACAGTCACACATGACTACGATTTCTTGGTCAGCTTTGCGCTCAACAACGTTCAGACGTGGACCCAGAGCCAGGATCACTTTGTCGTCATAATCAACGTTATCGTTAAGAACTTCCATGTAAAGCTTGTAGCGATCGTTATCTTTCGGCATGGAAAGCATCAGGTGGACGGTATCCCAGTCCAGATCACCTTTAACCAGGTCAGCGACCTGTTTCTTAGTGTAAGTAGACATATCTAAACTCTCTTATGTTCTGTCAATTCATCAAGTGATAGAGCGGGGTCCGGGGCTCGGGCCCCGCTCTTCCTATCTCGGCAAACAAGGTTGCCTTATTCTTCTACCATGACAACTGGGGTTACGTCGGGCAGGTCACCAATTTCCATGGTGATGCGAGCACCGTACATAGGAGTACCCAGTTCTTCTTCAGGCAGTTCCCAAGACTCAGGCAGATCCCAGAATTCTTTGAATTCCGCCAGGAATGTGGGTGACAGATAGAAGCTTGACGCAAACATTTGTTGAACGGCCAAAGACGCTTTCTTGTCGATGATGTTTTGACGCTCACCTTTCATCCACTCATGAACAGGCTGGCCGCGAGCGATACGCTCTTTGCGGATTTCAGCTTGACGAGCTTTAGTCTTGTCAGCATCAACGGTGTAAACACCTTCATCATCTTTAGTGAATACAGCACCGTAGATCTTCTGAGCGAACTCTTCGAGGATGAAGTTTTCGTTCAGATCTTCCTGGATAGCTTCAATTTCACGATCCAGCGGATCACCCAGACCCGGGCCACCACGGAGGTAGTTCAGGTACAGGTCACCGTTGTCAAACATTTCTTCAGTAGTAATACACTGCTTGTCACGCTTGACGATCGCACCTGGCTCCAGGTGTTTTTCATACTCGCAATCGCGAGGATCGCGATCTTGACCCAGCGGCAGAGATTTGCCTTCAGCGATACGCTGCTTCAGACCGGTTTTGTGAGCTTCAAAACGGTAGCCAGTAGCTGACGGATAACCACCCATCAGGCCCCAGTCACTGTTCATGTAGCCATTACCCATGAAGAACATGGTCCAGTCAGTGGAGTTCCAAACCATACGCAGTGTTTCGTAACCCAGACCACCGCGGTACTTACCGTAACCACCGGTGTTAGTCTTGATACGACGACCCATGTACAGCAGAGGCTCAGCCAGTTCCCAGATCTCGATATCACCCATATCACCTTCAGGGTTCCAGATCGCAGCAGCGTGGTTCAGACCATCTTTAACAGCACATGCACCAGTACCACAAGCAGCAGTTTCGAAGCTGTTAACCGCGTGGATTTCACCGTCTTGGTTTACACCGCCGCCTTGCAGCCAGTTACAGGGGTTGGAGTTTCCTGCGTTAACTTCTTCCAGGTAACCGCGACCGAAGTAGGTACGGCTCAGGCCGCGCCACAAGGAGCTCCAGGAAGATACCAGGAAGTGCCATGCGTCAGCGTGAGCTGTACGACGGTCATCCGGGTTAGTCCAGGTGCCTTTAGGGCAACGGAATTGGGTCGCATAACGAGGGCCATCATTGATACGCTCGGTAGGAACCAGAGTCTGAGTCATCATTACCCAGATACCGGAAGTAAATGCAGTCGGGTTGGTGTTATAAGTGTGCCAACCCCAACGGCTGCAGCCTTCGAAGTCCAGACGCCAGGTAGCATCAGCGTTCACAGTGATGGTACAAGGCGCATGCATGATGGTGTCCACTTTCGCGAAGGTAGACGGTACATGAACGTCCGGATGAGTGTAAGGAACGTCAACGAATGCAACGGTCTTAACTTTACCGGGGATACACATAGCACGGATACGGCTGATCAGACCACGACGGCCATCTTCAACCACTTCGTACATGAACTTCTCAACAGCTTCCGCGCCTTCCTCTTCAACTACTTCGAGAAGCATGTCACGGATCATGTGGGCACCAGCAATACGGGTTTTCTCATCGAGAATCCAGTACTTGGTGGTACGTACGTTACGTTGAGACTCGTGCAGGTAGTCGCGCAGCGGGGTATCTTTACGGCCGGTTTTACGGCAGCTGATCTGAATACCATCACCAAAACGCTGGATTTGGCCGTTGGACATGGAGCCAGGACCTACCGCACCAGTATCGATTACGTGGGTCATACCACCGACCCAACCGATCAGCACGCCATCGTGGAAGATGGGAACGATGGTCGCGATATCACAGGGGTGAACGTTACCAATTTGGCAGTCGTTGTTGGTGAACATATCACCGTCTTCGATGCCGGGGTTCGCTTCCCAGTTGTTCTGGATCATGTATTTGATCGCAGCACCCATGGTACCCACGTGAATGATGATACCAGTAGAAGTTGCAACACAGTCACCAATGGCGTTGTACAGGGTGAAACACAGCTCACCTTCCTGCTCAACGATAGGAGAAGCAGCAATTTTCTTAGCCACTTCACGGGCATTTACCAGGCCAGCACGAACCTTGGAGAAGATACGCTCAAAGCCGATAGGATCAGCATCTTTGAACTCCAGTTTTTCCAGACCGTCGTAAAAGCCACTTTTAGCAGTGCGCTCCAGAACAGCATTACGGTGCTCGTTCAGAGTCATGCCACTTTTCAGCAGTGAGCCCGGTTTTGTACCTAGGGGGTTTTGTAAAATAGTCATTTTTTATCCTCTGTATCTTTTCGTCTATTTAGTCGACGTTAGCAATTCTCTATGGATAGCTAGTACTCAGTCCTTATACTTCGATCAAGTGGTACAGACGGTGTCCGTCTAACCAGGTTTCGAAGCCAGTAGGAACAACATAAGTAGTAGCATCGGACTCAATAACAGCAGGACCAGTAATACGGTTGCCTGGCAGCAGAGATTCCATTTTGTAGAGTTTTGCTTCAACCCACTCACGGTTGTAGTAGAACGGACGAGTACCGATGAAAGCGTTTTCCGGAGGAGTCGGGCCAGCATCAGGCTCGGACGGTACAGCGGGTTTCTTGGTTGCAACAGAGCCACGCAGGATGGCACCAGTGATACCAAAGCCCAGTTCCGGAGAACGTGCTGCATCGGCGTATACACGAGCGTAGGTTTCATCAAAGGTAGTAATGAGAGCATCCCAGTCTTCTGCCTTGGAGATAGAAGCCAGAGGTGAGTTCATTTCCAGGTCGTTCAACTGACCCAGGTACTGCATGCGGTATCCGGGAGTCAGAGTCACGTCTTCTGGACCAAATCCGTTGATACGGAATTCTTCCAGAACTTTCTCAGTCAGCTCATCCCAAGCAGCTTGCAGGGTATCAACGGCGTTTTGTTTGTCCTGAGTAGTAGACTCTTTAGTAATACCGATATCAGTAGATTTATCGTAGCGGTATTCGAAGTCAGCAGTCGCACAACCGAATGCAGAGAAGCCAGCAGCCCATGCAGGGATAATGGTTTCTTTGAAGCCCAGGCCTTTGGTGTAACCGTAGGCGTGAACCGGACCACCACCACCGTAGGAGAAGCACACGAATTCACTCGGGCTGTAACCTTTAGCAGAGATCATTGCACGCAGGTGTTGACGCAGAGACAGGTCAAGCAGTTCGATTACACCGGCAGCTGCATCTTCCAGAGACAGACCCAGCGGATCAGCAACTTGCTCTTTAACACACTGCTTAGCACGCGGTACGTCCAGCTCCAGAATACCACCGAGGAAGTTGTCGGGGTTCAGGTAACCGAGGATGATGTGACAGTCAGTTACAGACACAGTGTCAACACCGCCTTCGGGCCAGCAAGTACCTACACGGTAACCAGCTGAGTCAGGACCCAGTTTGATGGAGTTACTGTAAGGATCGATACGTACGAAGCTGCCAGCACCCGCACCGATGGTGTCCATCGCTACCAGAGGCAGAGACAGTACCAGACGCGCCATATCGCCATCTTGGTGGATAGAGAACTGACCTTTAACGATCAAGGCCATATCGAAGCTAGTACCACCGATGTCGGAACATGCGATGTTGTCGATACCCAGCTGTTGAGCCAGATACTTAGCACCGATTACACCACCGATAGGACCGGATACCAGAGTACGTGCCAGCTCTTTCGCTTTCCAGCTGATAGTACCACCGTGAGATGCCATCACGCGCACGTCGTAGTTGGCGCCAACAGCTTTCATACGATCGCTCAAGGTAGACAGAATCGCACGAGAAGGCTCGGCCGCGTATGCTTCCAGAATAGTAGTGTTAGTACGGTGAGTTTCTTTACGTACTGGGTAGTAATCAACAGAAGCAAATACAGGGATATCTACACCCTTTTCCTTAATAACTTCTTTTACTACGTCACGAACAGCACGCTCGTGGTCACCATTCAAGTATGAACTCAGGAAGCTGATTACGATGGCTTTAACGCCTTGATCAATCAGCTCAGCAGCAGCATCACGGGCTTCATCCAGACGAACGGGGAATACCACGCCGCCTTTAGAGTCAACACGCTCGGTTACACCGCGAGTGTCATGTACGTGAACCAGAGGCTCGTCGTAACGGTGAGTGTTAAGGTGCAGACGATCTTCAAAGGCATAACCAAGGTAGCACTGAATCGCACGGCCCATACGGTGAAAATCTTCAAAGCCTTTACTTACGATCAGACCAGTGCGCAGACCTTTACGGCCAACAACCCGGTTCAGCATGGCCGTACCGGAGAATACGCAGGTTACCATTTGCGGGAAAACTTCTTCTACAGTAAAGCCCCAGTGAGCAAGTGCATCCTTACTGGACTCCATTACTGCTGATGGCTCATCCACGTCACTCTGTGCTTTGCCTACAACAAACTCGCCGTCAGCGCGCACAAAAAAAGTATCGGTCATCGTGCCGCCGGCATCGATACCCAAAACTTCTACAGGATTGGTTGTTAAATCATTCAAGGTTATATCCTCTAGTTATGTTGATTTACTACTCCTCCTCCCCCATTCATTGGCCCCATTGACGAGACCGTTAGTTATGATTTTAGGGAGGAGTGCCCTCGCTACAGCTACAGCAATAGCCGTGCCAATTTTAATTTATTGTTAAATTTTATTGTCTTATAAGGGTTTTCAAATCAATGCCCACCTAAACCGTCCGAAAAACGTTCGAATATCAGTCGCAGGCCGGACATTAATCGAACACGGATTAAACCATGGCACCTATAACATGTCTACGACCATAGTATTAATCGCCATTTACCGCTCCATATTGGCAGAATTCGGCCTCAAATCTAGCTTTTTCACCCTCCAGACGCCCCTTAAGCCCTTCTAAAACTTGTATTTTCACTCTCAGGAGACGAAGATACGCAGTCCTACTCTATAATTTCAGTGTAATAACTATAAAAAGTCGGCGAGTGAGAGTGCCATGAGTTACGAATCCTCCCTTAAAGGGTCGGCTGCCGTATCGCATCCGACGCGCGTAGCGTCAGCCCGAGAAAAACTGCTGACTGACGGAAACCTGCCCGACAACACCGTGCGTTCTGTTATCGAAGCCTCCTGGCAGCGCTGTGTATCGAGCCAGGTTGACCCGCTGGTTGCCAAGCACAGCCTGGAGTTAAGCAGTGACGAACTCATGGGTATTCGTCGGCAACATAAAGAGCTCATATCAGCGTCTGAAATTATCATGCGCGAAGCCAAAGAGCTGCTTGCCGAATCCGGTACAATCATGCACCTGGTCACACCCTCGGGCATGATCCTCGATTATGAGGGCGACCCCGCCACCCTGGAGCTGGCAAATAACTTCAGTCTTATTCCTGGCGCGAACTGGAATGAACAAGCAGCAGGCACCAACGCCATCGGCACCGCTCTAAATATTGGGGCACCTGTTCAGGTTCACGCTTTTGAACATTTCTGTGAAAATATCAGTCGCTGGACCTGTTCTGCAGCAGTGATTCGCGACCCCTTTGAAAAACGCCTGTTAGGCGCACTCAATATCTCGGGTCTGAAAAACACCCTGCATGATTACTGTCTGGCATTGGCCATATCCGGTGCGCGCAGAATTGAAGGCCAGTTTGCTCAATTAAAAATGGCCCAACGTGATTTACTGCTAGGCTCCACCATTGATCACTTTACTAACTCCGGCAATGATGGTGTCTTAGTCTTTGACATGGATGGTAAGCTGGTTCGCGCCAACACCATGGCAGATAAAGTATTGGCGGCCAGAGGTATTAAGATTAACCTGACGCCATACAACCCCATACTGACATTGAACAATGAAGGCGTGTTTACTCCCGAGTCTGAACGCGCCCTGAACCAAATCGACTCCAACTGGGTCCAACCGGTCATTCATCAAGGTGAGCAGATTGGCTATCTTGCGATTATTCCACTCCCCGCTCGTCAGTCACAGAGAGCTACGAACCCAGTGACAAATGTCCCACCACCGTCCCGATCTACTGGGTTTTTCCGCCTGGTCGGTCAAAGCGCTCCCTTCCTCAAAGCGGTACAACAGGCAAAACGTATTGCCAAAGCACCGATCCCGGTTCTATTACAGGGTGAAACCGGTGTGGGCAAAGAACTCTTTGCCAGATCCATGCATGAAGAAGGTCCCTCGCAGACAGGCGAGTTTGTGGCTCTTAACTGTGGCGGCTTATCGCGTGACCTTTTGGCCGGCGAATTATTCGGCCATGTTGAAGGAGCTTTTACCGGCGCTCGACGTGGCGGCATGATCGGCAAGATAGAGGCTGCCAACGGTGGCACCCTGTTCCTGGATGAAATCGGCGAAATGCCCCTGGACCTTCAACCCATGTTCCTGAGGGTCCTGCAAGAGTCGGAAATCTGCCGTGTCGGTGAAGCCCGCCCACGCAAAGTAAACTTTCGCCTGATTGCCGCCACCAACCGTGATCTGGCGCAGGAAGTTGCAGAAGGCCGTTTCCGCATGGATCTGTACTACCGAATCTCGTCTATGACGCTGACGGTACCGCCTCTGCGCGAACGCAAGGGCGATGTCTCTCTCCTGGCACAAAATATTTTTGCTCACCTGCTGGAGCAACACTCCGGCGACCAGAAAAGGCTAAGCAAAAAAGTTTTGGAACTCTTGGAACGCCACAACTGGCCCGGCAATATTCGTGAGCTGGGCAACCTTATTACGGCGGCTTTTTTCCTGTCTGACAGTGAAGAGCTCACGCCAGATGACCTGCCCAAAGACTTTCTGGCAGCCCATTCCTCTACCTTGGAAGACGACGATGCCAACCCCCTCGATCTGGCCGAAAAAGAGGTCATCATTCGTGCCATCAGGGAACAGGGCGGCAATCTGACACAGGTTGCGAAACAGCTCAACATCGCCAAAAGTACGCTTTACATCAAGCTGAAAAAATATGGTATTGAGCGCCCATAACCAGCGACTTAAAGTCGCACAAAAAAGGCCGACAATTGTCGGCCTTTTTATTTGGCGATGCTTCAAAAACAGTTAGCTGACTTCATCCACGGAAAATTCCCGAGCAATACGCAGGGTTCTTGTAGCCAGCTGTACTTCCTTCAGAAACAGCATCAACGCCACAATCAGGAACACCAATGCCAACACGAAAAAGCCAATTATCAGGCCTCCGATATGCAGCTTCCAGAAACCACCAACAAACAAGCTGACGATTAAGGTACACACAAGTAGTGCGGCAGCCGTACACAGGCCGATGGCCCAGTTGGTGATTTTCGACCGCCGCCAGAGAATGCGCAGTTCCCGCTGACAAATGTCTTTTTGCTCCAGATCTGTGAGGCGCAGCTCCCGCAAACCCACCACTCTTGCACGATCGACGATTCGACCCAGCCTTCCTGACATGACATTTAAAAAGCCGGCGATCCCTGCCAGCAGGAACACTGGTGCAACCGCCAACTGAATAATCAGCGCCAGATCTGTGGCCGTTATGATCGGATTGATACTCAACACCACCCCCTAATTTTCATTTTCAGTACCCAACACTCCAACGCGCTGCATTTTTTCCTGCAAACGCTCCCCACAGATGTAAATGGCCGGCACCAGCAGCAGTGTCACAAACGTGGCCACCAATACACCAAATGCCAGGGAAATCACCATCGGTATCAGAAACTGAGCCTGCGCACTTCGTTCAAACAATATTGGCATCAAACCAAAAAAAGTCGTCAACGACGTCAGCACAATGGGCCTGAAGCGATCTCTGGCACCCTGCATGACAGCATCCAGAGCCTGCCACCCCTCCTTTCTGAGCTGGTTAATGCGGTCGATCAGTACCAGGTTGTCATTCACTACCACACCTGCTGCCGCCAACACGCCCATCATGGAAGGCATGCTGATTTCCTTGCCAAATAATATGTGGCCGAGAATAGCGCCGGCAATACCAAAGGGTACTGCGCTGAGAATCATGACGGGTTGCCAGTAGGAGCGAAACTCCACCGCGAGAAAAGCATAAATGGCTAACAGGGCAAGCAACATCATCTGCAGGAACCCAGTTTCAAATTCCTGTTGATCTTTCTGGGCACCGGCAATCTCCAGCGTTAACCCCGGATACTTTTCTTCCAGCGCCGGCCAGCGTTGTTGCAGCAATGCCCCGACCACCTCATTGGCCGAGGCAGCCCCCCTCGTCAATTCTGCTTCGATCTCCACCATCCGCATGCGATCGCGGCGCTTGATCTCGGTATAACCCGGCACGAAGGTCGCTTCAGCAACAGCATTGAAGGGGATTTCTCGCCCGTCATCCGTACGAATGCGCAACTGATCGAGCGAAGAAACACTAGCGCGCTCCTGCTCCGGGTAACGCACCATCACTTTGACATCTTCTTTTTCACGGGGAATTCGTTGTGCTTCAGCGCCGTAGAAGGCATTGCGCAATTGTCCTGCCACATCGCTCAGCCCGACACCCAGGGTATCAGCCCCATCCTGCAGACTGATTTCAATTTCCTGCCTGGCTGTACGCAGGGAGCTTGAGGTATTGAAAACGCCGGGATAACTGCCCAATGCCGCCTCAACTTCAGCGGTTGCAGCGCGTAAATCGTCCATGTCGCGCCCCTTTAACAGCAGATTGATGTCCTTTGGCCGCCCCATCAAGGTGTACTCGACTTCATACTCTTCGACGTTTTCCACCGGTCCAATATGTTTGCGCCACAACTCGGCAACTGCTCGCGATGACACCGAACGCGTCTCATTGCTGGCCAGCTCAAGCACCACTGAAACGACGTTTTCCTTGCTCTCGGAAAAATGGTTTACCAGCACCGAACCGCCATCTTCCGCCATCATCAGGGGTTCCTGCTTTAATCCATCAACGCCCTGCTCGATCTGCTCCATGATATCCAGCGTGCGTTGGAAACCCACTCCCTCCTGCAGCTCGACAGTAGCCCGCAAGTACTCACCTTCCACCACCGGGAAAAACGCGACCCGTAGCCATCCGGTGAAAAACACGCCGAGAACCACAATTAACACCGCGAGAAACAGGGAAATGGTGGTCGCGCTATGTGCCAGAGCTCTCGCCAGAAGGGGTCGATAGGTATTTTCAGCGAAATTTTTTAGCCCCCCTGAGGTGTGCTGACGAGCATTGCGCAACCATCGGGTTACTAGCCAACGGGGTGGCTTTTCCGGCTTCAGGTGACACAAATGTGCAGGGAGAATCAGGAACGACTCCAGCAGGGAAAAAGCCAGTGCAATCAAAGCCACTTTAGGCATTTCCTGCATCAGCTTGGTGGAATCACCAGGCAGCAAAAGCATGGGAACAAATACCACCATGGTGGTTAACACGGCGAATGTCACTGGCTTTGATACGGAATGCGCCCCGAGGATGGCACTCTCCACACCTTTCAGGCCCCGTTCATAATGTGCGTAAACACTTTCACCCACAACAATGGCATCGTCCACCACGATGCCCAGAATCAGCAGAAATGCGAACAGTGAAACTACGTTCACACTGATACCCAAATAGGGCATGACCCAGAGTGTGCCCACATAGGCAATGCCAATACCCGCAGCGACCCAGAAAGCTAGCGCCGGTCGCAGGAACAGCACCAGCAACCCAAACACCAACAGCAAGCCGCCCAGGGCATTTTTTAACAACAGATCGATACGGCTATTCAGGTAAACGGAAAGGTTGCGCCAGACAACCAACTCAACACCAGGCTGTAACGTGGGTATTTTTCTATCGATGTATTGCTGAACTGCCTCGGAAGTGGTGACCACATCCGGATTGCGCGTATTGAAGAGATTGATAAAGACCGCTGGCTTGCCGTTAAACATTGACACCAGATCCTGCTCGGCAAAACCATCATTGATATGGGCAATGTCACCGAGCGTGATTTCCGTGCCATCCGCATCAGGCAACACCACAATGCGCTCAAAATCTGCGCGGTGGTAGGCCTGTCCGCGGGTTTGCAAAACAATATCACCCGCCACTTCGCGGATTTCCCCGGCTGGCAGGTTGATGGAAGATCGACGGATGGCCGCCACCACATCCTCAAAACGCAACTGGTAGCGTCGCAATGCATCTTCCGATATCTCGACGGAAACTTCTTCCGCACGGGTTCCACCAATTTCCGCTAGAGTCACCCCCGACAGGTTCACCACCTCATCGCGAATAGTTTCAGCCAGGCGCTTAAGATCGCCCTCATTTAGCGGACCGGCAACGGCTAGGCTGAGAATTTGTGTACGGGCCAGCACTTCCTTGATTTGCGGCCTTTCGGCATCAGCCGGGAACGTGTTAATGGTATCCACGCGTGATTTCACATCATTGAGCAGCTTCTGGGTGCTGTAGCCGTCGGCCACTTCAATTTCTATCCGGCCTCCACCCTGATAGGCAAAGGAACGAATCTCCTCAATACCATCCAGGTCGTGAACTTCTTCCTCCACCCGAATACAGATCTGCTCTTCAACCTCCCGGGGGCCGGCACCGGGATATGGCACTTCGACCTGCACAACGTCTCTGGGAATTTTCGGGAACATTTCCTTGTCGAGCCCCGGAAGACTGGTAAACCCGCCCACCAGGATCATCCACATCAGAAGATTGGCAGCTATCGGATTGTTGACCCACCAGGCGATCAACCCTTTACCGGAAGCACTCATTGGTCTGACGCCACATCCGAACTGATGACGGGCTCAATGGACATGCCTTCAATCACATATCCCGGGCGCTCCAACAGTACTTTCTTACCCTGCTCGATACCGGTGACCAATGCCTGCTCACCGGAGAACTGCAACACCTGAACCGTGACGATCTGTAATTGCTGTTGATCATCCAGCACCAGCAGACGGTTTTTTTCATACAGCGCTGAACGGGGCACCGACAACACATTCTGGAAAGTTTTTCCGGCAATCTCGGCCTGCACAAACAGGCCCGTCACCATGGGCGGCTGGTGAGCCAGTGGCTCTGAAACCTCAACAATGCCGTACAGTACGCGGCTTCGGGTATCAATACTGGCCTCTGTTCGCAGTAACCAACCCTGCCAGGTAGCCTGCTCCCCGCCAACCCACGCACTCAGTGTGACAGGCAATCGCACCTGCTGGTTGGGTTGCAGAGGCAGCTGTAACAGGGCTGTCTGATCCGCCGTCAGCGGCAACCTGATTTCCGCAGTGCCAATATCAAAAATAGCGGCTACTTGCGTACCGGCACTCACGTATTGACCGAGATCGACTTCTGTCTGCCGCACCCGGCCAGCAAATGGTGCGCGAATACTGGTGCGCTCCAGGTTGATCAGCGCCTGTTGCAAATCGGCCTCCGCCGCAGCCAACGCCGCCTTTGCCGCTTTTAGCTGGGGCTCCCTCAAAAACAGGGCATTACCTTCCGTGTTGCCCAGGTCACGCCACTCACGCTTTGCCTGACGCGCCTGACCACTTTCCATAGCCAGTGTTTTCTCTGCCTCCGCCACCCGCGACCTGGCCTGGGTGACAGCGATGCGGTAGTCGCGATCATCCAACTGCAGCAATGGCTCCCCCTGTTCGAAGAAGCCACCATCGACAAAGTTCTCAGACACTGTCACCACCTGGCCGCTGACTTCTGCGGTCAGGGTAATTTCTGTCTTGGGCTGAACAGTCCCCTGCGCATAGACCATTATCTGCCTAGACTGGGGGTCTGCCACTTGTACGGGGATCTTTGGCGCCTGCTCTGTACCTGGCATTTGCGGTTGTGGCACCGGTTTGGCCGCCGCCAACAGCGTCACCACGATAATCGCCACCAGAAGAATGGACAGGGGGATAATCCAATTTTTGATTACAGCTTTGGGCACAGAGCGTTCCTTATTTAGAGAATCCATTATGGCAAAAATGGTTGCCATAGGGCGCAGCAATTGGTGAGAAAAGCCTGCGATAACAGGCCAGATATTGGGCACGGTTTTGTCATGAAAGTTTCTTTTTACTGCAACCGCGCAGTCATCTGCCTTATTTAGGCTTGTGGCAAATGAGGGAAATATTATGCGTTACAACACCATCTGGCTATCCGACATTCACTTGGGGTACCGGGACTGCAAAGCGGATTATCTGCTGTATTTCCTGAACAATACCCAAGCCAACACCCTTTACCTGGTCGATGATATCGTCGCCCTGTGGGCCATGAAAAGCTCTTTCCTCTGGCCAAAAAGTCACCACGAGGTGCTGCGAAAAATTATTGCACTCGCCAACAACGGTACACGCATTGTATACGTACCCGGTAACCACGATGGATTAGTCCGCGAAGTCATCGGTAATTCCATTCTCAACATAGAAGTTTGCGCGAACTATGTACACACCACTGCCGAAGGAAAACGTCTGCTAATGATGCACGGCGATGAACTCGATCATGCAGTGCTGTGCAGCCCTTTCCGGCGGCTGGTGGGCGATGCCAGCTACAGCTTGCTGTTGCGCATGAACCGGTGGGGCAACTGTATTCGCCGTTGGTTCGGCCTGCCTTACTGGTCACTGGCCTATTACGTGAAAAACCGCGTCAAAAATGCCCGCGAAGCCATCACAGCCTTTGAAGAAGCCGCTGCCCAGGAAGCCCGCCGTCAGCAGGTGGATGGCATTGTCTGCGGCCACATTCACCAGCCGGAAATTCGCAATATCAACGATGTGCTTTACTGTAACGACGGTGATTGGGTAGAAAGCTGTACCGCATTGGTGGAACACAGCAACGGCAAGCTGGAACTGGTCCACTGGGCGGATCTGCAACAAAGCATCAAATCTGACCTGGCGGCCAACGATGAAACCATCACGGCTCCCTATGCCCTGCCAAGGTTATCCCCTTAATTTTCACACTCCTCTAACATACCCGCCTCGGCACCACGGCCGACCGCCAGGTAGTCAAATCCCAGCGCCGACATTTTTTTCGGGTCATAGAGGTTTCGACCGTCAACGATGACTTTCTGATTCATTTTGTCGGCGAGCTGAGCAAAGTCCGGTGCCCAGAAATGTTTCCATTCAGTACAGATTACCAGCGCATCAGCACCCTTAACCGCCGCCTCCTTCGTACCCATCAACACAAGGTCCTTGCGGTCACCATAAATGCGCTGACACTCTTCCATGGCCTGAGGGTCGTACGCCTGTACCGCAGCACCCCCCTGCCACAGGGCTTCCATTAATACCCGACTCGGGGCCTCACGCATATCATCAGTGCGTGGTTTGAAGGCCAATCCCCACAAGGCAATCACCTTGCCAGCCAGATGGCCATCAAAGTAACTGTGTACCTTATCAAACAGCCGTTGCTTCTGGTGGGCATTGACCTGCTGCACCGCTGATAACAGATGGGCCTCATACCCCACTTTGTGAGCGGTCGCCTGCAGGGCCTGCACATCCTTGGGGAAACAGGAGCCCCCATAACCGCAACCGGGATAGATAAAGTGGTAGCCAATGCGGGGATCAGAACCTATGCCCTGGCGCACTTTTTCGATATCAGCACCGAGGTGTTCCGCCAGGTTGGCAATTTCATTGATAAAACTGATTTTTGTCGCGAGCATGGCATTGGCAGCGTACTTGGTCAGTTCCGCAGACCGCACATCCATCACCAGCAAGCGCTCGTGGTTGCGGTTAAAAGGCGCGTACAACTCGCGCATCAACGCCTCTACCCGCCCTGAGCTGGTACCTAGAATAATGCGATCCGGCTTCATAAAATCGGCAAGTGCGGCCCCTTCTTTCAAGAATTCAGGGTTCGACGCAACCTCAAAAGAGATATCGGCCCCACGCTGTCGTAACTGTTGCTGTACGACCTCAGAGACACGATCCGCCGTACCCACAGGCACCGTAGATTTGGTCACCACCACGGAGGGTTTTGCCAGGTAGTCACCGATGGTTTTCGCCACAGACAACACATGTCGAGTGTCTGCCGTGCCATCCTCATCGGTGGGCGTGCCCACGGCAATAAAGATGAGATCACCATGTGCCACAGCGAGCTGAGCATCACAGGTAAATTCAAGCAGCTGTTCCTGCTGGCCTTCCAACAGATAGTCTTCCAAACCCGGCTCAAAAATCGGACAGATACCCCGTTGCAACAAGGCTACCCGAGTCTCGTTCTGATCCACACAAACCACATGGTGCCCAACGTGGGCCAGGCAAGCACTGGTCACCAGTCCCACGTACCCACCGCCAAAAACCGTCACTTTCATCCGTGTATTCCCTAAAGAATTTTCTTGATGATGTGACCGTGGCATGACATGGCCATGTCAGATAGATGACGCTTTTAAGTCAACCAAGGTAGCTCTGCTCATCGCCCAATTTCAGTTACACTTAGCGTCAGACCTTGCAGCACACCGCCACTCGACAGGCTTCGCTCCAAAAATCAGTACCAAAAAATGGCCTGCTTTTATGCAGGGTGAGACCAGTACACAGTGGTTGTCAGCATTGGGAATTTATCAGTCCCTATAGAGGTCGAAGCGATCAAGCGGCATCAAATTGGTAACCGTTCGACAGACCATTTACATACGGTCAACTGACCGAATCAACACAAGGAACTCCCGTTGCCCCTGCTCAAAAGCCGACTGGATTTGCTCTCTTCCGACCCTCACTCAAAGCTGTTGTCCGGTGTTGTTCGCGGTATCGAAAAAGAAAGCTTGCGGGTGACCCCTGAGGGAACGCTGGCCAAATCGCCCCACAGTGCCTCACTGGGGTCTGCACTTACTCACCCCCAAATCACCACCGACTATTCGGAAGCGCTGCTGGAATTTATCACGCCACCGTCAAGCGATGCCGATCAGGTGTTGAAGACACTGGAGAATATCCATCGCTTCACCTACCGCCAGATTGGCGACGAGCTGTTATGGGCCAACAGTATGCCCTGCCAGCTAAGCGGTGACAGCGACATTCCCGTGGGCCAATACGGCAGCTCCAATATCGGTCAGATGAAAACCATTTACCGGGTCGGCCTCGGTCATCGCTATGGCCGGTTGATGCAGACCATTGCCGGCATTCACTACAATTTTTCAGCGCCCTACGCGCTGTGGGAACTGCTGCGTAAACATGAACGTCCAGAGCAGTGCCTACAGGACTTTAAAACCGACAACTATTTTTCGTTGATTCGTAATTTCCGTCGCCGCTTCTGGTTGTTGCTCTACCTGTTTGGCGCATCCCCAGGTGTGTGTCGCAGCTTTGTCCGCGGTCGCGAGCATCAACTGGAGCCCTTCGGCAAGGATGATCACAGCCTTCACAAACCCTTCGCCACTTCACTGCGCATGGGCGACCTGGGCTACCAGAGCAAAGCTCAGGAACAGCTGGTGGTGTGTTACAACGACCTACGCAACTATGTTTCCACCTTGCGAAAGGCTCTGCTGCAGCCCTATCCCGAGTATGAAGCCGTTGGTCTGAAGGATGCTGATGGCTCCTACTACCAGCTCAGCACCCACCTGCTGCAGATTGAGAATGAGTTCTACAGCACCATACGCCCCAAACGAACGACTCGATCCGGGGAGGTGCCTCTCTGGGCTCTGTGGGAGCGGGGTGTGGAATATATTGAGGTGCGCTGCATTGACCTGAATCCTTACCTCCCATTGGGCATTGATCGTCAACAGATCGACTTCCTGGATATCTTTCTTCTCACCTGCCTGCTTTCAACCAGCCCGGCCACGGATGACCAGGAATACCGCAACATTCTGGATAACCAGCGGCGTACGGTCTACGAGGGCCGCAACCCTGACGTCAAGCTGCAGGATGGCAGCCAGCTACGATCTCTGGGGGAGTGGGCAAAAGCGCTATTTGATGAGATGAGACCGGTGGCTGAACTGATGGACAAACATCATCAGAATTCCGAATACAGTCTCACCCTTAGCCGCCTTGAAGCCCGACTGGATGACCCGTCGCTGACACCATCAGCACAACTGCTAGCCGAGATGGCAGAAACAGGACAGACCTATTTTCGAGTGGCCATGAACCATGCCATCCGGCATCGCCAGCATTTTCTGGATACACCACTGCCCAAAGACATTGAACAGCAGTTTAAAGATGAGGCTGAAGCGTCCCTACAAAAGCAGCGCGATATTGAAGCCAGCGATACGCAAACATTTGACGAGTTCCTTGCCAACTATTATCGGCAATACGACTTTCAACTATGAACTATCTTGCCCACCTGTACCTGTCAGGTGAAAACCCGCAATGCATGGTGGGCGGTCTGCTGGGTGATTTCATCAAGGGACCATTGAAAGGCGAGCTCCCCAGTAACATCGAATCCGGTATTCAGCTGCATCGTCAAATTGATGTATTTACTGACAAGCAACCTGAAGTTCAAAACGCTATCGAGCGCTTCTTACCACCCTATCGCAGATTCGCCGGTATCCTGCTGGATATTTGCTACGACCACCTGCTGGCTGCCAATTGGTCGCAGTACCATAACCGGGAGCTGGATGACTTTTGCCAGGACTTTTATCGCACACTGACCAACTATCAGAACATTCTGCCTGCGGGCGCAAAACGCTTTTGCGAGGTCGCCCCCAGGGTGAACTGGTTGCAGAATTATGCCCGGTTTGCAGAACTGGAAACCATGCTGGAACGCATTGGACAACGATTCAGGAACCCGGTGCCTCTTCATGAAGCCTTCCCATTACTTGAACAGCAATACCCCCTGCTAGAGCAGGAGTTCCATCAGCTGTTTCCCCGCCTGATTGAGTTTTCGGTAAAGCAACGTCTAGAATCGAACCAACTTTGACAAGGAAATTCACTATGCCCTCTACCCGACAAGTTTTTCTGCTGATGTTTGTCGCTTGCCTGTCGCTGATACTTGTTGCCCTGTATATGCAGCATGTCATGGAACTGACGCCCTGCTATCTGTGCATTACCCAGCGGGTTTTTGTAATGCTCACCGGGGGTATTGCACTGCTGGCTTTTCTCCACAACAGCAAAATCCGACTTTACGGAATACTCACCGCACTCAGTGCTCTGGGGGGCAGCTTTTTTTCCGGCAAGCAACTGTGGTTGCAAAGCCTGCCCGAAGATCAGGTGCCGGCCTGCGGGCCACCCGCCGAGTACCTGTTCGATGTATTCAGTTTCAACCAGGCATTGAGCATGCTGCTGCGTGGCGACGGCAATTGTGCTGAAGTTCAGTGGACCTTCCTGAGCCTCAGTATTCCAGGCTGGACCATGATCTGCTTCCTTGGACTGGCTGCCCTGGGCCTCTGGCAGGTTGTTCGCAAGCCGTGAACATGTTGCGCGGCCTTGCCACGCTGGTTTGTTTTCAGGGCATCGGCGAGGCCGTTGTTTACCTGAGCGATATGCCCATACCCGGACCGGTAATTGGAATGGTGCTGCTATTTGCGACACTGCAACTCACCGGCACAGAGACCCCGGAATGGCTGGGTGAAACGGGGCATTTCATGATCCGCTGGCTATCGTTGATGTTTCTACCCGCCTGTACCGGGCTGTTTTTTTTACCGGACATCACGACCGATCAATGGCTGCCGATCATTGGCGCCATGTTTCTGGGCACGCTTTTAACCATGGCTGCGTCAGGCTACCTCATGCACCGGCTGATGCCTGATCCTGACGGAGACAGCCAATGACCTCCGTGCTCACTACGTTGACCCTGTTTGCTCTGACAGGCGCGGCATTCTTCATAGCGTTTACCCTGTATCGCGCCTCTCATGCCCGCCCGGCCATACAGGCACTGTTGCATCCCCTGGTAGTCGGACCACTACTGGTGACAGGTGTACTGTTATTGACCGGGGTCAGCTATTCACACTATCGGCAGGCCAACAGTCCGTTTTTTTATCTGCTGGGCACCGCAACGGTGGCTCTGGCTATTCCCCTGCACCAACAATTTCACCATATTCGCCGCTTGGCGCGCCCCCTACTGACCACCCTGCTGTTTGGGGCCAGCTTTGCGGTTATCAGTGCGCTGGGCATTGCGTGGCTGCTGGGGGGCAATAGTGAAACACTGGTCTCTCTGGCACCCAAATCTGTTACCACCCCCATCGCACTGGGCATCGCAGAAAAGGTTGGCGGCCTTCAGGGTTTGACGGCGGGGGTGGTGGTTTTCACCGGTGTCATTGGTGCCATTCTCGGCCCACTGCTGTTCAGCAAACTGGGTATCCGGGATGACCGCATCATCGGCTTTGTCACCGGCATCTGCGCCCACGGCGTGGGCACCACCCGCGCCTTCGAGATCAGCTCCCGCTGTGGCGCATTTTCCAGCCTCGGGCTGGGAATGACCGGCGCGCTGACAGCATTGATCCTGCCCTGGCTTATTCTCTGGTGGTTTTAAGCTGCGTACAGAACTGAGCCCTTTTTTCGGGCCTTGCCAGCCACCCCCCGTTTCCCTATGCTTGGTCGACCAATAACAACAAAAGCAGCTGTTTATGCTTGAAAACTGCAAGTCGGCACAGGAACGTTGGGGTGGCGTCAGCCATTTAATTGATCAATGGCTTCAGGAGCGCCAGGATATGCTGGTGCGCTTCTGTAGCCTCGGAGATATCCGTACCTTCAATAGTGATGACCTCTCTCACCGCCACAAGGTAAAAGCCTTTTGTGAAATTCTTGTGGACTATACGTCCGCCGGACATTTTGAGATTTACGACCAGTTGGTGCGGGAGGGTAAAGACTTCCGGGACGGCGATGCACTGCACACCGCTAATCAGCTTCTGAAAACTATCGATGCGACCACAGAGCGGATTCTAGACTTCAACGATAAATATCTGGAAACTGATGATCTGTCCTCACTGGGAGTCGACCTCTCTTCACTTGGGGAGTCGCTGAGCGCCCGCATGGAGGCAGAAGATATGATGATCGAAGTTCTGCACACATCACATCAGGATAAGCTGGCCCCCTGAGTCCCGCTCCAGACAGGACAACCCATTGAACCCAATAAAAAAAGGCCCAAAGGGCCTTTTTTATTGCATTGCGACTACTCTTGTTCTTGTTATTCAGCGACCACGTTGATTAGCTCAACTTCAAAAATCAGGGTGGCGTTGGGGCCGACCAGACCGGAAGTACCGCTTGGTCCATAGGCCAGATCTGCCGGAATATACAACTCCCAGACCGCCCCTTCCTGCATTTTCTGCAGAGCTTCTGTCCAACCGGGAATCACCTGATCGAGACGAAGTTCAACGCTGCCACCGTGATTTTCCGAGGCATCAAACTCGGTACCATCAATCAGCCGGCCGCGGTATTTGACCTCAACCGTACTGGCGGCGTCGGGCATGGCGCCGGCACCCACCTGCAATACTTTGTACTGCAGACCCGTCTCGGTGGTTACTACACCTTCTTTTCCTGAGTTTTCCTCAAGAAATGCCTTGCCCTCTGCAGCATTGTTTTCCGCGGCCAGTCGCATAGCTTCCTGACGCTCAGCCGTGGCTTGCTCCTGCTTGGCCTGCTGTTGTTGCTGAAATTCCTGAACTACCGTCGTCAACTCCTCCTGACTGAGGCGCGGATCGCTACCTGCCAGGGCATCATCAAAGCCGGCGAGAAAAGCTTCACGATCCAGTTCAATCTCTGGCTGTGCAGAAAACCTGCCGCCCGTGTCCATACCAATCAGATAGCTCAGTTTCTGTGCCTGGTTATCCAGCGCAACCGATGAGTCCACCTGGCCAGAGTCGGCATCGTCCTGGCAAGCCGTCAACGTCAGTGACGCTGTCAAGGCCAGCAACACCAGTTTGATTTTCATAATTCATCCTTTATCAATTGCTTGTTCAGCCAGCATCTTACCGCAATTTATGCTGAGAAATGTGGCCGGTTTAAAGGCCACAGCAGTGGCGACTGGTTTACAAGGGACGGCGCACCCGCCTGGGACAGGAAAAGCTCAAGGTTGGCCTTCTGTACTCCGAGTATCTCCTGATCACAGGTCAGAGCATTAGCGCTGGGTTCACCCAGCCACCAATCGGCCAGCATATCCTGTACCACCCGCTCTGCGCTCAGCTCCAACTCCCGTACGCTCTTTTCTATCTGGCCAGCTGAGAAGGCAGAATCTTTCAGATAACGCCGCAACTGTCGTAGTCGCTGTACAACCTGCTTATCCCACTCCGCGATGACGCGTTGTGCATTGTGTATCTGCGTTGTGTTCAGCTTTTCACCTCTGGAACCGGTCCAGCAGCAAAAGAGCAGCAGGTTGATATTGACGCCATAGGCGTCCTGCAAATGGAGGCATGCCTCTGCCACCTCCCTGCGACTGTAATGCGCCAGTGAAAATTCCCAGAAGGGATTGTCCGGTCTCTTTGGGGCCGCCATCAGGTCATTGCCAACACTGCATCCACGAGCTTGTTGATACCGATGGCGGCTTCTCCAATATTTTCCGCCAACATATAGGCGGGCGTCGTTACCAGCTTGTTGGCCTCATCGATACAGACCTCATCTACACCACAATTTTTGTGAATAGCGCCCGTCGCTTCAACAGCCCGTGCAACCCCCGAGTCATTGCCAATGGTGCACGTTGCGCCATCACCAAACAGAACGCCGGTCATGGCGGGGGCGATACACATCAAACCCACCGGCTTGTTTGCCTCACGCATGGCCTGCACAAAAGCAACCAGAGAGGGGATCACCGTCAGATCAGGGCCGTTCACGGCAAAATCAGAGAGGTTTTTGGCGGCGCCAAAACCGCCGGGAAGTATCACGGCATCAAATTCGGCCGCATCGGCGTCTGACAGGTTCTGAATGTTACCTCTGGCAAGGCGGGCTGCCTCTATCAATACGTTACGCTCCTCGCCTTCCATCACTTCACCAGTAGCATGGTTGATGACATGGAGCTGCTGCATATCCGGAGCAAAACATTGCACCACGGCTCCAGCCTGATCCAGCCGCAGCAAGGTAATTACCGCCTCATAGATTTCCGAGCCGTCGTAAACGCCACAACCAGAAAGAACAACTGCAACACGCTTGGCCATAAGGACCCTCCCGAATTTGCCTGATACTGAACAAAAATAGTCTATCGTTAGAATAGAGCCCAGATTATATGGAGCAGCTGTTTAAAATCCTACGGTTCTCCGGGAGTAGCAACGCTTGGTTAATTGCCTGTCCTATCTCATTGCGATCAATACCACTGCCCCTGATCAGCCGGCCCTGGAACGGGCTGCTGCTTTGGCGATGGAAAATGGTGCCAGCCTTACCGCATTTGCCTGTTGCTATCTCGACAGGAAGGAAATGCTGCACTTCAACTCTCGCCAGGATGCCAAATACGAGGCACGTAGCGAACTGGAGCAACGCCTCAGGCATCAGGTGGCAAAACTCGGATTAGCCGCGGATGTAAATTACGAAGCCGCCTGGAATGAAGACTTTCTGAAAGCTGCTTGCCAGAGGGCCCAGCATCCAGATGTCTGCATGATGTTTCTCGATCGATCTTACCAGGAGGATCTGCCACGATGGCTGGAATCCTCCCCTTGTCCCCTGTATCTGGCTTCCAGTGAAGTTAGGGTGCCTGACGGCCCTATTCTTGCGGCCATTGATCCGCGCAGTCGCGATGAACTCCACGACGGGCTGAATCACAACGTACTCGCCACCGCCAGCAATCTGGCCGAAGATCTGCACCGCGAGTTGAGCTTGGTCTGTGCCCTGGATGAGAAAGAGTCAATTGCCACCCATCTTGGCTTTGACTACCTGTCGGAACTGACCGCTGAGCAATCAGCTATTGCCCAGCGCTTTGCCCTAGACCCGTCGCGGGTTCACCTGCAAATTGGGCGTCCCTGTACGGTGATCTACCAACGGGCCCTACAACTGGAGGCCGCTGTTTTGGTCATGGGGACAAGTCGTGAAAAAAGCCTCTACAACACTTTGGTGGGCTGCAAGGTGGAACGCCTTATGGAACACTATAACGGTGATTTACTGGTAGTTACCTAGACTCTTGTTGAAAAGCTATCTGCGAGGAAACCATTGAACACTTCAAGCTCGGTTATCAGAGATAAACTCAGCTTTTTTTCAATGTGGCCTTTCATCATCGTCTTCGAAAACAGTTTTTATCCGGCTGTTAATCTCCTGAGCTTTCCTTACGATAGAGCAGATCCCAGACGCCGTGCCCCAGGCGGGCACCACGTTTTTCAAACTTTGTCACCGGGCGATAATCCGGACGCGGTGAATACTGGCCGACTCCCGCTTCATTCACAAAGCCACTGACTGCCTCCATCACCTCCAGCATATGCTCGGCATAGGGTTCCCAGTCTGTCGCCAGGTGCAGAATACCCCCCGGCTTGATATGTGTTCGTAATTTGGCAACAAAATCAGCCTGAATCAGTCGGCGCTTGTTGTGCTTTTTCTTGTGCCATGGATCGGGAAAATAAATCTGAACTCGGTCAAAACTTTCAACGGGTATACAGTCGTCCATCACATCTATGGCATCTGCGAGGTATACCCGTAAATTACTTAGCTCGTGCTTCCCGGCATTATTGATCAGGCGACCCACCCCTGGCGGGTGGACTTCAATACCCACGAAATCCTTATCTGTTTCCTGCTGCAACATTTGTAGCAGCGAGTCCCCCATGCCAAACCCGATTTCCAGCACACGTGGAGCCACACGAGCAAATACCTGATCAAGATTGACCGGGCCGTCCTTGAGACTTAATCCATAGACGGGCCAGTACTTCTCAAAGGCAGCTCGCTGACTATCGGTCATACGACCCGCCCGCACCACGTAACTACGAATGGATTTTTTCTTGTACTCCGGTTTGATTTCCAACGCTAGACTCCTTTCTCGCGTCGTGCGACCCATTGCACCAAGGCAAAGGACAGAACGAGCCAACCTGCCAACAACAACACCCCGCCAATTGGGGTCACCATTCCCAGTGCCCTGATACCGGTCAAGACCAGCACATACAAACTCCCCGAGAAGATCACGGTGCCCAGTAGAAATAGACGAGCCGCCCACTTCATTAGTGGCAGCGGATCTCCCGCTGAAGCAACCACGATAGTCAGCAGGGCAAACACGTGAAACATCTGGTATTGCACCGCCGTGTGCCAAACATCCAGCAAAGAGACATCAACGCTGCCGCGCAGGCCGTGTGCACCAAAGGCCCCCAATGCCACAGCCAGAAAACCTGACAGGCCGGTAAATATCGCAATTGTTTTCATGGTATTCCTTGGTTTTCATTAAAAAAGCCGCGGAGACCGCGGCTTTTAAACGAGGCTTTTTCTGTTGGAATCAGGCTTCCATGATCGCCCGTACTTTTTTCATGGCATTCTGCTCCAGCTGACGAATTCTTTCGGCAGAAACACCATAGCGATCAGCCAGATCATGAAGTGTCGCCTTGTTATCTGTCAGCCACCGGCTGTTGATAATATCGCGGCTTCTCTCATCAAGCTCTTCCAATGCCTCGCTCATGCGCAGGCAGCTGTCCTGCTCGCTATCGGCCCGCTCCAGCTGCAATGCTGGATCGGCTGACTTGTCTTCCAGATAGAGTGCCGGCGCCTGATAGCTGCTGTCGTCATCACTGTCTTCCGGCGCATCAAAGGCGGCATCACGGGCCGATAACCTTTGCTCCATTTCATAAACCTGGGCAACTTCCACGCCAAGATCCTCGGCGATGGCCTTTGCCTCATCCTGGGTCAGCCAAGCAAGCTTCTTTTTGGCCGTACGGAGGTTGAAGAACAGTTTGCGCTGGGCCTTGGTGGTGGCCACTTTAACGATACGCCAGTTACGCAGCACGTATTCGTGAATTTCAGCTTTGATCCAGTGAACGGCAAAGGATACCAGCCGCACACCTTTTTCCGGGTTAAAACGTTTTACGGCTTTCATCAAACCGACGTTGCCTTCCTGGATCAGATCGCCCAAAGGCAGACCATAACCGTTGTAGGAACGGGCAATATGAACCACAAAACGCAGGTGTGACATCACCAGCCGACGTGCAGCATCAAGATCTTCGCGATAGTAAAGATCTTCTGCCAGAGAGCGCTCTTCATCGGCAGACAACACGGCAATGGCATTCACACCCTGCATATATGCAGAGAGATTGGCACCGGGTGCCATCCATTCAACTGTCTGTAACGCTTTCTTCATAACGGCCTCGACAAATAAGGGTGCAGTAGTTTAGCAGCTTGTAGTTAGATTTTCATACCCGCAAAAAGTTGCGATAAGCACCTGATTCAGATCAATAAACCCTATTTTGGTTCAATACTCACGAGATGTCGCGCTACCGCCAGCCAGGCCCCTAGCAACCCGAGCAGAATTCCGGATCCCAACAACGCCAATAATCCACTGAACCCCAACCCCGCCAGAGAAAACGATGTCTGGTAAAGCGTTGCCAACCTCTCCACCGGGCCATCAATCCATATCAGCGCTAACATGACCAGCACCCAGGCGAGCAGACCACCCAGCTGGCCATACCAGATGCCCGTGTAGAGAAACGGCCGGCGTACGTAACTGTCAGTTCCGCCCACCAGCTTCACAACCACAATTTCATCACGGCGGTTTTCAATCGCCAGACGGATGGTGTTGCCGATAATCAGCAATACCCCCAGGGATAACACCAGGCCCAATGACAGCACCAGCCGCTGACCAATTTCCAGGATCCCCTGCAAGCGCTGCATCCACTTCATATCCAGCCGCACATCATCTACCGCCGCAAGCTCGGCGATGCGAGCAACCAGAGCTTCACTGCCGACCAGGTCGGCGCGAAAACGCGTTGCTGGCTGCACCAGCAACACCCCCGGCAGCGGGTTTTCATCCAGCAGTTCCAAAACACCGCCAAAACCCGAGAGCGCCTGAAACTCCTCCAACGCCTGCTCGCTGGAGATATAGCTGACACTCTGGATATCGGTATCCTCTCGCAATATCTTCTGCAGACCCGCCACCTCTTCCGCGGATGCAGTTTTCTTCAGAAACACCGTCATCTGCGCGGTACTGTCAACGCGCCCTGCTAGCTGCTGGAGGTTGGCCACACCCACATAAAGTGCTGCAGGCAAACCCAGTGCAATCGCAACCACCAGAGATGTCATCAGTGTCTGGACCGGCTCGGCCAGCAGTCGCCGCCCAGTACTCAGAAACAACCCTCGGTGGTGATCGACGTAGCTTTTCAGTTTGTCTGTCCAGCGGGCAATGCCATCGCTGGCCCCGCGGCGGACATCAACCCTGGGCTCACGCGACGGATTTTTGCCAGCCGTTGGCTTCCGGCGCAACAGGCGGTTACCGGCTGACATCTGCAATTGCCTCGTCACTCACCAGTTTGCCCTGCTGAAGATGCAGCTGGCGTCGATTCATACGGGTGATCAGATCCACATCATGTGTAGCGACCAGCACCGTGACGCCCAGCTCACCAAATTGTCTGAACAGCGTCATAATTTCCGCTGATAGCTCCGGGTCCAGGTTTCCCGTCGGCTCATCGGCCAGCAGTATGCGTGGCTTATGCACCACCGCTCGAGCGATTCCCACCCGCTGCTGTTCTCCACCAGACAGAGCTATCGGGTTATGTTTTTCCTTGTTCAGCAGGCCGACTTTGTCCAATGCAGCACGCACCCGCCGCCCGACTTCACGGGGCTGGTAACCGGATACCTGCAGGGGTAAGGCAACGTTATCAAAGACATTGCGATCGAACAGCAGTTGGTGGTTTTGAAAAACAACACCTACCCGTCGACGGTAGTAGGGAATCTGGCTGCGGTGAAGCCTGCCAAGGTTTTTACCATTGATCAGCAGCTGACCCTGGGTAGGACGCTCCATCAACATGATCAGCTTCAGCAGGGTACTTTTACCAGCACCTGAATGGCCGGTAAGAAATGCCATTTCCCCGGCATCCATGTGCAGACTGAGACCACTGAGCGCTTCCTGGCCTGTGGGGTAACGCTTGCTGACCTTGTCAAAGTGGATCATACAGGGAGTGCTACCTCAATCGCTTCTGCTCAGCAGTGCCTGAACATATTCCTGGGCATCGAAAGGCTGCAGGTCATCAATACCTTCACCGAGCCCCACAAAACGTATCGGCACGCCAAAGCGCTTGCAAAGAGAGAAAATAATGCCACCCTTGGCCGTGCCATCCAGCTTCGTCAACGCCACACCGCTGACATCCACCGCGTCCTGAAATTGCTGCATCTGGTTCATGGCATTCTGCCCGGTCCCGGCATCCAGCACCAGCAGCACTTCGTGGGGAGCGGAATCGTCCAGTTTGGCCATGACTCGCTTAACTTTTTTTAACTCATCCATCAGATTGCTTTTGGTGTGCAAGCGCCCGGCCGTGTCTGCAATCAGAATATCCACATTGCGCGACTGTGCCGCCTGAATGCCATCAAAAATAACCGAGGCACTGTCGGCGCCGGTATGCTGGGCAATCACCGGTACCCGGTTACGCTCACCCCATGCCTGAAGCTGTTCAACGGCAGCTGCGCGGAAGGTATCTCCCGCCGCCAGCATCACAGACTTGCCCTGTGACTGGAAACGGCGGGCCAACTTGCCAATGGTAGTGGTTTTACCAACACCATTAACCCCCACCACCAGAATCACGTAGGGACGTTTTTGTGTATCCAGCACCAGCGGCTGTTCACAAGCCTTCAGCTTTTCCACCATGGCGTTCTGCAATGCAGCCACCAGCGCTCGGCTGTGGGACAGCTCGCGGCGCTGCACCCGCTCGGACAGGTCACGAATGATCTCGACCGTGGTTTCAATGCCCACATCCGCCATCAATAGCAGGGTTTCAAGCTCTTCCAGCAGCTCATCATCAATCTCACGGTCCCCGAGAAACAGATTGCCGAGGCTACGGCTGGTTTTGGACAATGCCTGGCGAAAACGATCCCGCAAACGGGTCTTTGTCATGGCTGAAATCTCAGCGTTCTCAGACGGCACAGGTGTCTCGGAAACTGGCTCCAGCTGGGTTGCCGCTGGTGCACTCCCGGAAACACCGGGCTTTTGCCCGCGAATACGCTGCAGGAAGGAAAGCTTTTCCTGGCCCGAAAGGTTGTTTTCGTGGTTGTTTGATTCAGAATCCGACATCAGTTTTCTCAGTGGTCATGCGGCGGTGTATGCTAGCACTATAAGGAGCCAGCCCGATTTTGAAACACCACCAACGTTCAACATCATCACCCTCCGGACGCAGGGCTGCAGGTCAGCTGCGTATTATCGGTGGCCAGTGGCGCGGGCGCAAACTCCGTTTTAATGAAGTGGCCGGTTTGCGCCCTACGGGTGACCGCATACGCGAAACCCTGTTCAACTGGCTAGCTCCTGTGATTGCCAGCGCCCACTGCCTGGATCTATTTGCTGGCTCGGGCGCCCTCGGCTTGGAGGCCCTATCCCGTGGCGCGGCCAGTGTCACCATGATTGAAAAACACCCGGTGGCCGTTTCCGCATTGCGGGACAACTGCCAGTTATTGCAGGCGGAAGGGGCCGATATACTGGCAACAGATGCCATCGGCTGGCTGGAAAGCGCACGACCGGAAACGCCTTACGATATTATCTTTCTGGACCCGCCATTTGATGCCGACCTGCTGGAGCCCTGCCTGAAGCTGCTTTTCAAACAGGACTTTCTGGCCAAAGGGGCCTACCTGTATATGGAAACCGATCGCCAGCAATCACCGCCTGCCATACCGGCGACACTAGCTCTGCTAAAAGAAAAAACCGCCGGACACGTGAATTATCGACTATACCGCTTATTTGAGAATATTGATTAAAACGTTTACCATGCCCGCCCCATTCAGAGCGAAGAACCACTGTGAAAACAATTATTTACCCAGGCACCTTTGACCCCATTACCAATGGCCATATCGATTTGGTTGAGCGTGCCAGCAAGTTGTTTCACCATGTTATTGTTGCCATTGCCAGCAGTGAGCGCAAAGGTCCGACCTTTGATCTGGAAGAGCGTATTGATCTCGCAAAACAGGCTTTGTCACACCTGGACAACGTGGAAGTTCTCGGCTTTGACTATCTACTGGTTAACTTCGTCAAGGATTGTCGAGGGGACGCTATCCTGAGGGGACTGAGAGCGGTATCCGATTTTGAATACGAGTTTCAGCTGGCCAATATGAACCGCGCCCTGGAACCGAATATTGAAAGTATCTTTCTCACGCCGTCGGAAAAGCTTTCCTACCTGTCTTCGTCGTTGGTCAAGGAAATTGCGTCACTGGGCGGCGATATCGATGCGTTTGTCCACCCTACGGTCAGGGAAGCACTGCACCGCAAGTTTGGTAGATCCTGATTAACGCTGACAGTCAGGGCAATACACCGTAGAACGCTGACCCTGGCGAATTTCTTTCAACAAAGTACCGCACTTCAGACAGGATTCACCGGCGCGCCCATAAACGTAGAGCTCCTGCTTGAAATAACCGGGCTTGCCATCACCCCCGACAAAATCACGAAGGGTTGTCCCACCCTGCTCTATGGCACTGGCCAGCACTCGTTTGACCTGCTCGACCAGTTCCACATAACGCACCCTTGAAACTTTGCCGGCACCCAATGTGGGGCGTATGCCCGCATGAAAAAGGGACTCGTTGGCGTATATATTGCCCACACCCACAACAATCTTACTGTCCATAATGAACTGTTTGACGGGCACTTTTCTTCCCCGCGAGAGCCGGTAGAGATGGTCACCGCAAAAGGCGTCGTCAAAAGGCTCCGGTCCGAGGTGATGTAACAGCGGGTGCTCTTCAGGGAGACCCTCCAACCACTGAATCGTGCCAAAACGGCGTGGGTCGCTGTAGCGCAACACGGTACCATCAACAAAATTGATATCCACGTGATCGTGCTTTCCCACCGGCGTGCCGGCTGTAACGATGCGCAAATTACCGGACATACCCAAATGGATCATCAAGTGCCCACTGGCAAAGCGGAACAACATGTATTTACCGCGCTGGCGACCTTCCAGCAAGGTCTGTCCGACCAGCAATGAGGACAACCCCTCCGTGACCGGCCATCGCAACCGGGGCTCCCGGACGCTAACCGAGGCAACCTGCTTTCCCAGTATATGAGGACTAACCCCGCGCAGGGTTACGACAACTTCCGGCAGTTCCGGCATAGATTACTCCCGCCATCAGGTAGCGCAAAAAAAACTCTGGCATACTAATGCACCCTTCACCCGAGGGCACCCCGTTTGTACTTTACAGGTAGCTTGTAGCCATGGCATTGGGACGTCGAAAAATTACCGATGAACCGGCGGAAATCGATATGACGCCGATGCTGGACGTTGTTTTTATTCTATTGATTTTCTTCGTCGTCACAGCCACCTTTGTGCGTGAAACAGGCATCGGCTTGCAACAGACAGCACACACTGATCAGCCACCACCGAAAGAGTTGAAGCTTGCCACGCAAACCTTTCAGATCGCCGAAGACAATAGCATCTGGCTGGAGGGACGGCGTATCGATATTCGCTCGGTACGAGCCAACGTAGAACGGGCGCACGCGGAAAATCCCCGCTTGCAGGTGGTGATTGAAGCTCATCCCAAGGCCAGGACAGCCTCGTTTGTCATTATTTCAGATCAGGCTCGGGAAGCCGGTGTCAACGACATCGCTCTCACCACGATGCCTTAACCGGTCTTCTGCGGCTCATAATCATTCACCGTCTTTTACTCCGCCACAAAAAAGCCCCGAACTTAATTGGGTCAAGCGCGACGCCCTCCCCGATTTGGGTGCCGCATTCCGCGGGCGATTCGATGAATGGCTCGCCAATCGCCGTGGCGGCGACTTGGCCAAGCTGCGAGACACCTACAGCGATGATTTTTTCCGTAAAGGCAAAAAGCTGGCGCACTGGTGGCCTACGATCAAGGGCGAGGCTGTCAGCACCATCAGAATTTCAGACCTATCCATGGTCAAGTGGGCCGATCAAAAAGACGAGGTCGTCGTCGTTAACTTTGCCGAGCAACTCAAACCCCGCGCACGCGTGGCGCGCAAGCGCCAGTACTGGCGACTCGAGCAAGGCGAATGGAAGATTTTTTACGAAGGAAACGCATGAACAAGCACATCACCACACGCCCTAAGACAGGCGCTGTGACGGCAACAACCGTCCATAACGCCGGCCAGACGCGCCGGTGGGCCCTGATGAGCCTCGGTGCCGTCATGCTGTTAATCGGCCTGCTGTTCAGCCAAGCGGCGCAAGCCAATGATGCGGTTGGTCCTCGGGTGCGATTGGCGACCAACATGGGCGACAT
>JALRJN010000001.1 GCA_023261185.1 Porticoccus sp. | reverse complement strand
CTCGTTCATGAAATTGACCAGCTCGACATTGAGTCGATCCATGCCGGGCACTTCGGTATCGGCTTCCCGCAACCATTCCATTACCAGGCCGTGACTCCTGGCCATCATGTTGAAGGGTAATTTCTTCCACAGCTCATGTTTGAACAGGGAGGAAGAGCGGGGCAGGGGTTCCTCGGAACGTTCCGCCAGCTGACGTGCAGTTGATGTGGTCAGATACAGCACTTTTTCCGCGAAGCTCTGTAAAAGCTGTACCCGGCGCGCCGGGGAGATGGACAGGTGTGCCAGCCAGTCCGTATAGGCGAGGATCATCTGTATGGGCGATAGTCCCTTGGCGCTTTTGCCGATGATGGCGCGGAGGCGGGTATCAACTTTGTTAACGATGTCATCGTTCAGGCGGGGTATTTCAGCGATCAGGTTGTCAAGCTCATCGATCACCTTGGAGATGGTTCTGTCCGGTTTTTCGGCCACGTATTGATCCTCAGTTTGTGTGGACTTTACCACTGGCCACGTGTCATTTTCGTGGCAATGTCATCAAGATTGCCACTGTGACGTGGTAGAAATCAATGACTGAATTTGTAGCGGTAGCTAAGTGCTTCACTGAGGTGAGTGACCTCTATGGTTTCGCTCGATTCCAGGTCGGCAATAGTTCTGGCCACTTTCAGGACGCGATGGATGGCTCGTGCGGAAAGATCCATTCGCTCGCTGGCCCGTTGGAGCAACTGTTTTTGATCAGCTTGCAATGGACAGTACCGCTGGAGCTGCTGACTGCTCAGTTGGCTGTTAAGCACATTGTTTCGTTGCCTCTGTTTGTCTCTGGCCAGTGTGACCCGTTGTCTCACCACGTCACTGCGTTCACTTTCCGGGTTGCCCTGCATGAGCTCCTTGCTAGGCAGGGCCGGCACATCTACCTGAAGGTCTACGCGGTCCAGTAATGGTTCGGAAATTTTTTCCCGGTAACGGCGCACCTGGTCCGGGGTGCAGCGACAGCGTTCGCTTCCCTGATAACCACAGGGGCAGGGATTCATGGCGGCAACCAGTTGAAATCTGGCAGGGTAGCGGGTTTGCGCCTGTACTCTGGAGATCATGATTTCCCCCGACTCCAGGGGCTCACGCAGTACTTCCAGCACTTTGCGGGGAAATTCCGGAAGTTCGTCCAGGAACAGAACGCCGTGATGGGCCAGAGAAATTTCCCCTGGCCTGGGCACACTGCCACCTCCAACCAGCGCGGTAGCCGAGGCCGTGTGGTGGGGTGAGCGAAAGGGGGGTTGTGACAGAGCACTGCGAAGTCCCAGGCCGGCCACAGAGTGGATGGCTGCAACTTCCAGCAGCTCGTCTGCCGAGAGCGGTGGCAGGATGCTGGGCAGGCGTGAAGCCAGCATGGTTTTACCGGTACCCGGTGGGCCCTTAAATAGCAGGTTGTGTCCACCGGCTGCAGCAATTTCCAGAGCGCGTTTGGCCTGATGCTGGCCGACAATATCGCTGATATCCCCTGCAGGAACGTCGATTGATCCCGGGATGCTCGTCGTACTGGGTACTAGAGGTTGCTTGCCGTTGAGGTGCGCACAAACCTCCAGTAAATGTTGAGCACCGTAGACAACCGTATTCTTGCTGAGTGCTGCCTCGCTGGCATTGCCTATGGGTGCGATCAGGCTTTTTCCGGCTCTGGCGCAGGCAAGGGCGGTGGGCAGCACTCCGTCAATAGAGCGCAGTTCGCCGGAAAGCGCCAGTTCGCCAATGACCTCAGTGTCAGCGAGTTGCTCTGCTGGCAATTGTTCTGAGGCTGCGAGAATGCCTAAAGCTATGGCGAGATCAAAGCGCCCACCTTCCTTGGGGAGGTCGGCAGGTGCCAGATTGATCGTGATGCGTCGGGCTGGAAATTCAAAGTGGGAGTTCAAAAGGGCGCTGCGGACACGGTCCTTGCTTTCCCTCACTGCGGTCTCGGGCATACCGACAATGGTCAGCCCGGGTAAACCGTTGGACAGGTGGACCTCAATGGTAACTGATGGTGCATCAACGCCGATTTTTGCCCGGCTGTGAACAATGGCCAGTGCCATGACTACCCTCCTTGGTAGTGCTCTCTAGCGGTGCGTCATAGCCTGCGATTTTCTCCTTCGCCGGACGATGACGGGTTAGTTTTGCTGATTTTCCAGGCGCGCTTCCAGCTCAGCCAGCAGTTTTTCCATCTGTTCAATTTTTTCGCGACTACGCGCGAGCACAGCGCGCTGGGCATCAAACTCGTCCCTGGTCACCAGGTCCAGTTTGTCAAATGTGGCCTGTGCCGCCGCCTTGATTTTCTGCTGAGCTTCCTTCCCCAGTACGTCTGCGCCCGGGGATATCACGGCATTTAACTGCTGCAGGAACTGATGGAGTAACTGGTCTGGCTTCACAACGTTTATTCCATGGTGATAAGTGCTGCCTATTTTAGTGGCTTTGTCGAGGCTGTACAGGATGGGATACGGAAAAGCTTGCGAAAACAGATATCGCGTTATTTTGGTGCTTCTCTGTGCCCGATTACAAAATTAATGCACCACATGTGTGCAGAAAAAGTTTTTTCTGCTGATTTTAGTGTCTTTTCGGGCGGTAGATTGTTGGCACGCCAAATGCATTAACCCTTGGCGTGCGACCTTAAATCCTATCGCACCACTGAATTTATTTAATTATTTGCTGTTGTTTATATTTTTGGAGAAGCATATGAACACTTTTAAAAAATCACTGATTGCAACCTCTATTGCGCTGACCATGCCTTTGGCTGCCAATGTTGCACAGGCTTTTGAAACTTCCGCTAACGTTACTTTGACCACCGACTATAAGTTCCGTGGTATTTCTCAATCAGATACTGCCCCTGCTATTCAAGGCGGTTTTGATGTGGGCTTTGAGAGCGGCTTCTACGCAGGGATCTGGTCTTCAACAGTTGATTTCGATACCAATGACGGATCTGATTATGCAGATGCGAGCATGGAGCTGGATTACTACGCAGGTTTTGCTGGTGATTTAACTGATAGCCTCAGCTATGACGTTGGCTACATCTACTACGATTACCCGACTTCTAATGCTGTAGATGCCGGTTTCGGTAACCGTGACCTGGACTATCAAGAGTTCTACGCGAGCCTGTCCTTCAGTGACCTGACAGTCGGTTTTGCATACTCCGATGATTACTGGTGGGAAACAGGTGAGTTCTACTACGTGTATGCTGATTATGGCTTCGAACTGCCCGCTGGTGTTGGCCTGGGTTTCCACATCGGTTACAACGATTTCGAATTCGATTCTGATGACAGTGATGCAGAAGATGCTTCTGAAGCGTTCTTGGGCGATGGCGAAGACAGCTACACCGATTTCTCTATTACTCTGAGCAAGTCTTATGTTGGTCTTGATTTCGCGCTGAGCTGGGTCGATACCTCTCTGGACGATGATGAATGCTGGGGCACTGACTGGTGTGACAGCTCTGTTGTTTTCTCTGTCAGCAAAAGCATGTAATTGACCGTCGGCACCCTGTCAGCAGGCAGGGTGCCGTTTTTTCCTAAGGAGCAATGCGATGAAAATGATTACAGCAGTAGTCAAGCCCTTCAAGCTCGATGATGTGCGTGAAGCACTGGCTGCCATCGGCGTGCAGGGCGTGACCGTCACAGAAGTCAAAGGCTTTGGTCGTCAGAAAGGGCACACAGAACTCTATCGCGGTGCCGAATATGTTGTGGACTTTCTGCCCAAGGTAAAACTGGAACTGGCCCTTGCGGATGAAATGGTCGATAGCGCCATCGAGGCGATTACCACGGCTGCCCAGACCGGCAAGATTGGCGATGGCAAAATATTCATTTCGGATTTGCAAGACGTAATTCGAATCCGTACCGGTGAAACCGGTGCCGAAGCGGTTTAACGAGACGGGAGACTACAACAATGAGTCCTGAGATAATTGAAGTCAAATACGCGCTGGATACGTTTTACTTTCTGATATCCGGTGTACTAGTGATGTGGATGGCAGCAGGTTTTGCCATGCTGGAAGCGGGCCTGGTTCGCGCCAAAAACACCACTGAAATTCTAACCAAGAATGTCGCGCTGTTTGCGATCGCCTGTACCATGTACCTGCTGATGGGTTACACCATCATGTACGGAGGCAGTGAAGGTGGCATTCTGCCTGATGCCTGGTTTGGTAACGCTATTGCTAATGCTACAGCAGAAGAAGTGCTTGCCAGCAACGGTGATACCTATTACTCCGGTGCTTCAGATTTCTTCTTCCAGGTAGTATTTGTGGCAACGGCCATGTCTATCGTATCTGGTGCAGTTGCTGAGCGGATGAAGCTGTGGGCATTCCTGGCCTTTGCCGTTGTGATGACTGGCTTCATCTACCCAATGCAGGGTATGTGGAAATGGGGCGGTGGCTTCCTTGACGCTGCGGGCTTCCAGGATTTCGCCGGTTCCGGTGTAGTTCATATGTGTGGTGCGGCCGCAGCACTTGCTGGCGTACTGCTGCTTGGACCTCGTAAGGGTAAATACACTGCTGACGGTCGTATCAATGCGATTCCTGGTGCCAATATGCCTCTGGCTGCTATCGGTATGTTCATTCTGTGGATGGGCTGGTTCGGTTTCAACGGCGGTTCGGAGCTGAAAGTTTCTGATATCGGTGAAGCTAACGCGGTTGCTGACGTATTCGTCAACACCAACGCTGCGGCGTGTGGCGGCTTGATTGCTGCTCTGATTGTGGCTCACCTGGTGTTTGGCAAGGCGGATTTGACCATGGCTGTGAACGGCGCATTGGCTGGTCTGGTTGCGATCACTGCTGAACCTCTGAACTGGGGTGGTATCGGTGCAACAGTTATCGGTGCTGTTGGCGGTGTGATAGTTGTCTTCGCTGTTATCACTATGGACAAGATGAAAATCGATGACCCGGTTGGTGCTATCTCCGTACACGGTGTTGTCGGTATCTGGGGCCTCCTCGCGGTTTGCTTGTCAGGCAATGAAGACGCCACGCTGATTGGTCAGTTGACCGGTATCGGTGTGATCTTTGTCTGGACTTTTGTGACCAGCCTGATTGTCTGGGCGATCATCAAAGCCACCATGGGTATCCGTGTTGGTGAGCAGGAAGAGTACGAAGGTGTGGATATGTCTGAATGTGGCATTGAAGCCTATCCTGAGTTCGCTGGAAGCGGTAAGTAAGCCTGTTCTCGGTTGCAGGGGGTTGGCCGCATGGTCAATCCCCTGTTTTTTTGCCTGTAAGAGACCTCCACAACCTGTTAGTGACGTTCCCAAAAGGTGCAATTTTCAAAAGGAAGGTGTATCTTTTTCCGCTATCCCAATAACAACGAAAAGAGAGCAAGGTAAACTCCTATGAAGCTTATTACCGCCATTGTTAAACCCTTTAAACTGGATGATGTCCGTGAGGCGCTGGCCGAGGTGGGTATCCAGGGTATTACAGTTACCGAAGTAAAAGGTTTTGGCCGCCAGAAAGGCCATACAGAACTGTATCGCGGCGCAGAATATGTTGTGGATTTTCTACCCAAGGTTAAGTTGGAAATTGCTGTAGAAGATGGCCATGCAGAAACTGTGGTGGACGCGATCACCAAATCTGCCCAGACCGGCAAGATCGGTGATGGCAAAATCTTTATTTCAGAGCTTGAGCAGGTAATCCGTATCCGTACCGGTGAAACCGGCAGTGACGCGGTTTAAGTAGTTGCCGGAGCTTAACGTTCACTCAATGCATAGCATTCTTCAAGGAACGCCCGGCACTTCTCTACAGAATCCAGATCAGATTCTTCAATAATCAATAGTCCGGGGCAGGCCTTTTTCAGGTCGCTGACCAGAAGGCCATCACCGTCCCGGCTTATTGATCCAGTCTCATCGTGAACGGGCGTTGACCCTGAACCGCAACTGGGTGAGCGGGACTTGACGATATAAGCACACAATTCCTGTGCCTGTTTTAAGGCAAACCCTTTTGTCCCCTCTTTAAGCGCTGATGTGACATCCAGTTCAGGTGTTTCCACGCCAATTGCGGAGATCGCCCCCTCCGATGTTTCCACCAGCCTGATGGGCGGTCTTGGTATTCCTAGCCCGGCATCAGCTTCAGGGCAGAAAACCTGTAGGTCAAGCCATGGTCCAAGTTCTCGCATAATCAGATCGTGATATTTGTGTCCGGCATCGTAGCGCACCGCATGGCCTGCCAGGCAGGCACTGATACCCACTTTGGGTTGGTACTCACGGTGTGGGGTCATATGTATGGCAGAGAGATCGGTCATGGTAATACTTTATTGTTATGGGTTAATGATCAGGTCAAAGACCACCTGGATATTGTCGCTGTAGGTCAGCTCATCCGGCAGATAAGTACCGGGTCTGGATGATGCGGCGCGCAACATCTGTGCCGACTCCATACCATCCTGCATTTTTGACGCATACATGGGCGTATTGCGGTGGTAATCAATGCGCACGATAGGCCCCAGTTCTGCGCCGTAGGCTTTTGCCAGGGCGGCGGCTTTCAGTTTTGAATCCTCAATCGCCTGCTGGTGTGCCTTCATGCGGTATTCCTCCGCAAGGCTGCTCTCATAGCGAATGTTATCGATGCCTTCCAGCTTTTGCGCCAAAGCTTGATCCATCACGTGGGTCAGTTGGTCAAGCTTGTGCAGGGTGACAGACAGGGTTCTGATGGCTTCATAGCCACTGAAATGACGGCTACCGTTGCTGTGTTCGTAGCGGGGATAGACGCGCAATGTTGAGGCAATGACATCCTTGCGATCAATGGACATGGATTGCAGTTGGTCGAGAAAATTGTTGAAGCGATCATCCACTTCCTGCTTGGCATCCTGTCCGGATTTGCGGGTTGCGCGAATGCTCAGATCGATAATGGCCGTATCGGCACTGGCCTTGATTTCGCCGTATCCATTAGTAGAGATAAGGCGGCGGTTATCATCATCGGCAAGACAGGATATTGAAAAAAGAGCCAGGGTAATAATCAGTAATTGGCGCACGAGGTACTCCGTGTAGGGGTGCAAAGCAACTACGGTTAGAGTCCCCAGCGTTGAAAAAGTTTTGTAAAAATTACTTAAATTGCCATGTAAACAATAAAGGCAAAAGAGAACCGTTTACTCCGGATCGCTTTTGCGTTTAGCGCGGGGATGGGCCTGATCGTAAATTTTCGAGAGGTGTTGGAAATCCAGATGGGTATAGATCTGAGTGGTGGACAAATTGGCATGTCCCAGTAGTTCCTGGATGGCGCGGAGGTCTCCGCTGGACTCGAGCAGATGGCTGGCAAATGAGTGGCGCAGCATGTGAGGGTGAACCTTGCCCTGCATGCCCTGCTGTAAACTGATCAAGCGCAGGCGCTCCTGCACTGTGCGCGGTGCAATGCGTTTGCCGCGGGCTGAGATGAAAACTGCTTCCTGATCCGCATCTGACTGATTTTCCTGGCGGCGTTTCAGCCACTGCCGCAATGCCTTGATGGCGTGGCTTCCAATGGGCACCTGTCTGGTTTTACTTCCTTTACCGGTGACCCTGACTACCTGGTCAGCGAAGTCGATATCCACCAGGTTCAGAGAAATCAGTTCGGAAAGACGCAATCCAGAGGAGTAGAACAGCTCGATGATGGCGTGGTCCCGGCAGTCTATCCAGCTATCACCTGGTGTGCTGACAAATTGGTTGGCTTGATCAACATCCAGTGTTCGAGGCAGTTTTTTTGGCGATTTGGGTGCGTTAAGGCCGGCACAGGGGTTGGTTTTGACCCATTGTTGTTTCAGTGCGTAGTTAAAAAAAGTTCGCAATGATGACAGCCACCTCTGCAGGCTGCGCCCACCGAGACCCTGGCGGTGGAGTTCGGAGAGGCAGAGGCGGATATGCTGGCTATTCAGTCGGGACAGATCGGACAGTTGCTGCCGCTGACACCAGTCAGCAAGTTTTTGCAGATCGCGGCCATAGCTCTGCACGGTATAGGGTGACAGTCGGCGCTCGCTACGCAGGTGTTCTTCAAACCGGGCCAGCTGCTCAGGAAGTGTGCTGCCCATGGAGTCGTACTCAGCCTTTAGCGATCCAGCCGGGGAATGACCCGGCTCAGGACCTCGGCAATATAACTGAGAAACAGTGTGCCCATGCTGCTGCGATAGTAGTTGGGATCACTGTGGGCGATAGCGAGGAAGCCAAAAGGGCTACCCTGTATGAGTGGCACTGCTGCAACGGATCCCACATCGCCGGCGGCATCGCCAAACAGGAAAGACAGTTCATCAGTACCCAAAACCCCGCAGATGATGCGGCTGTTGCGCAGCAGCGTACCAATCTGGGATTTGGCATCTTCGTGGCTGACAATCCGCGTGTGGGGGGATGGCAGCCCCTGGGCCTGATCTGCAAATAGCAGAACACTGTGGAATTCGACCTGGAAATCACTGGCCAGACTCGTAGAAACCGCCTCGAGCACGGCTTGCCGGTCGCCGGCTTCCAGCAGGGTGAGAATCAGGCGCTTCGTCTTTTCAAACAGCTTGTCATTGACCTTGGCGGAGTCGAGCATGCCATTCAGACGTTGCCGCATTTCCAGATTGCGTTCACGCAGTACTGCAATCTGACGTTCCACCAGGGAAACCGCCGCTCCACTTTCGTGGGGAAGACTGATCATTTCCAGTAGTTCGGGATGGTCTTCAAAAAAATCGGGGTGCTGCTGCAGATAGGCTTTGACCTGTTCGGTATCCAGATCGGCCATTGCCGGCGCTTGTTGTTCTGTTGTCATATTCTTATCCGCCCGTGAAACACCGTGGTGGCGCTTCCTGTCATGATGACCGGCTCTCCTTCGCCGGACCAGCTCACTTCCAGGCTCCCTCCCGGCAGGTTTACGGTTACCGTTGAGTCTATCAGGTCTTGCAACTGACCGGCTACCGCTGCTGCGCAGGCACCGGTGCCGCAGGCCAGGGTTTCCCCAGCGCCGCGTTCGTAGACACGCAGGTTGATTTCATGGCGATTGAGTACTTCCATGAAACCGACATTGACCCGGTTGGGGAATAGGGCGTGACCTTCGAGCGCCGGGCCCAGTGTGTCTACCGGTGCTGTCGCTGTACTTTCCACGTTGAGCACCACGTGGGGGTTACCCATGGAAACGGCACCGACCAGCAATTGTTGTCCAAGCACTTCAATGGGGTAGCGGGTTTGCCTGTGATCGGCCAGAAACGGTATTTTCTCTGGCTCCAGAACCGGCACTCCCATATTCACCTCAATCAGATTGTTGCGGCGAACATGCAGGGTGATGATACCTGAAGCCGTTTCCACCCGAATATCGCTTTTACCGGTGAGGTGGCGATCGCGAACAAATTTGGCGAAACAGCGTGCGCCGTTGCCGCACTGTTCCACCTCGCTGCCGTCCTGATTGAAAATACGGTAGCGGAAATCTACGTCATGGGTTGTGGGTGGCTCCACCAGCAGGATCTGATCACAGCCAATGCCAAAGCGCCGATCACCCAGCTTGCGTGCCAGCTCAGGGGTCATAGTGACACCCTGGGAAACGCCATCGATCACAACGAAGTCGTTACCCAGTCCATGCATTTTAGTAAAACGTAATAGCATGCCGTTTTGATTGTGTCGCCGAGTGTTCATTTTGCCTGCCTGACAGTCCTTGTCGTTTATACAGGAAGAATGGTTTCGCCGCGAATCAAATCCGCAAGACTCTCCCGTTGGCGTACTTCATAAGCCTGATCGCCATCCACCATGATTTCGGCGGCACGACCCCGGCTGTTGTAATTCGAACTCATGGTAAACCCGTAGGCACCCGAAGAGCCGACACAGAGCAGGTCGTTGGGTTCAATGGCCAGCGCCCGATCCTTGCCGAGGAAATCCCCGGTTTCGCAAACCGGGCCGACGATGTCCCAGTGTCGTGAGTTCCCTTCTTCCCTCGGGATCACGGGATCAATGCTCAACCAGGCCTGATACAGAGCTGGTCGTATCATGTCGTTCATGGCGGCATCGACGATGGCAAAATTCTTTTCATCCCCCGGTTTTAAATACTGCACCCGGGTGAGGAGCACGCCGGCATTGGCGGCAATGGAACGGCCCGGTTCCAGCACCAGTGTCAGGTCACGATCGCCCAGCTCCCGGCGCAAGGCAGCAATATATTCTGCAGGGTGAGGGGGTTGCTCGTTCTGGTAACGAACGCCCAGCCCACCGCCCAGATCCAGATGTTGCAATGCAATGCCTCTGGCTGAGAGCTCATCAACCAATGCCAGCACCCGTTGCAACGCATCAATAAAGGGTGAGGTGTCAGTCAACTGCGAACCGATATGGCAGTCGACTCCGACGATATTGATGTTGGGCAGCTCGCTGGCCCGTGAGTAGACATCGGGTGCTCGATGAATATCGATACCAAATTTATTTTCTTTCAACCCGGTGGATATATAGGGGTGGGTTTTGGCATCCACATCAGGATTCACTCTAAGTGAGATATTGGCAACGGTGCCACATTCACCTGCCACTTCATTCAGCACTTCAAGTTCTGCCTCGGATTCGACATTAAAGCAGTGAATACCAGCTTCCAGAGCGCGCGCCATTTCATGGGGTAATTTCCCGACACCGGAAAAAATGACTTTACTAGCATCACCACCAGCAGCCAGTACTCGCTCCAGTTCTCCAACGGAGACGATGTCAAAACCGGCGCCAAGCCTGGCCAGAATATTCAGTACCCCAATATTGGAATTGGCTTTGACGGCATAACAGACAAGATGCGGGTAATCGTTCAGGGCTTCGCTGTAGGCCCTGAAGTGTTCCGTGAGCGCGGCACGGCTGTAGACATAAGTTGGCGTGCCATAGCGTTCGGCAATAGCAGTCAACGATACCTTTTCGGCAAACAGTTCGCCGTCACGGTAGGAGAAATGAGTCATGTTAGATGTCTTGTTGGCAATCAGGATGGTTCGGTATCTGTAGGTGTTTCCACCTCAGCGGGAATTTCCTCAACCGGTTCGGGCGGCAGATACAGAGGCCCCTTGTTACCGCATCCAGTCAGACCAATGAGAGACAGCGCTACCAACAGCACCAATGCAAAAAATTGTTGCATGGAAAAACCCGTAATTTGAATGATGACAAGCCCGCGAGTATACCGGCTGTAGTTGGTTGCACTCAATCGCGTATACTCTGGGAATCACTTTTCTATGCTATCTCGGAGTTGTTTTCATCGTGAATGAAACAGAGTTCAGCGACCTGGCCGATGATCTGATGCTGTTGATCGAAGAGTCGCTCGATAATTGTGGTGTCGATATTGATTATGAAACCTCTGCCGGAGTTATGACGTTGACCATCGAGGCCGACGATTCAAAGGTTATTATTTCCCGTCAGCCGGCCATGTCGCAGATCTGGGTGGCGGCAAAGTCCGGCGGTTATCATTTCAACTTCGATGGTGTTTCATGGCAGTGCTCCACAACCGGCGAGACCCTGCCAGAATTGCTAAGTCGTGTCTGCAGTGAGCAGGCTGGCGAGGCGGTGGAACTGAACTTCTAGGACAGATCCACGGCATCAGCTTTGGCCGGGAAAGCAGGGTTCAGGCCGGCACCTGCATGCCCCGCCAGGTCACAATTTTGTCTTCCTCGTTAAGGCCAATCTCCATGTAGCAGCCGGTAGATCAGTGGTTACAGGTGGTGTATTTCCACTCCTTCACTTTTTTGCCGTAATGACAATGGGCTTCCGGTACTTGCATCCAACTGGCGTGGCACTTTCTCGGTTCAGTTGTTGTTATACCGGGATCATCCCCTAAGGATTACCTGCCCATCGATCAATTCAACAGGAAAAACCGGCACAGGCGTGTCTTCGTTTTCCAGGCACTCGCCGGTGGTGAGGTCAAAATGTTGTTTGTAGAGTGGCGAGGCGACCACGATTCGCCCCTGGACATCGCCGACAATTCCCCGTGACAGCACGTTCGCCTTGCCGATAGGGTCCCAATTGCCGATGGCGTAGACCTGCGGCTCTTCTTCCGGCAGGTAAAAAATGGCGACCTGTTGGCCGTTCACCAGTGCGCAGATACCGGAGTTGGGAATCAGGTCCTCGTGCTGGCATATCACCAGCGCGTTTTCAGAGAGTCTGTTTTCTGCAGTGTTCATCAGCAATTCCTCCTACGCTGACTTGGCGATGATGTTCTGGAGTTCGTCTTCGTTGGCGGGGCGGACCTGACCGCGCTCCTCAACAAACACGACGGTTTCGTCTTTTGCGTCCGGGACGTTGACGAACTGGCGGAAGCGCTTCAGTTTTTCCGGGTCCTCAATGGTGGTTTTCCACTCGCACTGGTAAGTGCCGACGATGCTGTTCATTTGTTCTTCTAACTCGGCACAGATGCCCAGCTTGTCTTCGATAACAACTTCCTTCAGGTAGTCGAGACCGCCCTCCAGGTTATCCAGCCACACCGAGGTGCGCTGCAGCCGGTCGGCGGTGCGTACGTAAAACATCAGGAAGCGGTCGATGTATTTGATCAGGGTTTCGTCATCCAGATCAGTGGCGAACAGGTCGGCGTGGCGGGGCTTCATGCCGCCGTTGCCGCACAGGTAAAGATTTCAGCCATGCTCGGTGGCGATCACGCCAAAATCCTTGGACTGTGCTTCCGCACATTCCCGGGTACAGCCGGAAACCGCGGATTTCAGCTTCTGGGGAGAGCGCAGCCCTTTGTAACGATCCTCAACGTAGATCGCCATACCGACACTGTCCTGTACGCCGTAGCGGCACCAGGTGCTGCCGACACAGGATTTCACAGTGCGC